>NZ_JBIAHA010000022.1:22969-195886 GCF_042870175.1 Streptomyces sp. NPDC006643
TTTTTGACCGGCGTGGGCCGGGGGGGTTTGTTTCCGGGGGCGGCCGCTGGCCCCCCCGGGGGGGCCGGGCGGTGGTTCCCGCTCCCCGGCGGGGTGTTTGGGGGGGGGGGGGGGGCCCCCCGGGGGGGCCCCCCCCCCGCCGCCTCGACTACGCCTCCGTACGCCCCAGGAACACCGGGTTCGTCAGCGCGACGAAGTTGCCCGGGAGGGGCGGGGCCGTCGCGGGACGGCGTACCTCGGCGCGTACGTATGTCGCGTACTCGGCCGTCGTACGCCACTCCACCGTCCCCGTCCCCGACTCCGGCAGCGTGACGGTGTGCAGCGTCCCCTGGTCGGTGACGATGCGCGCCGAACTGCCCGCCGGGGCGCCGGTGACCTCCAGACGTACCGTCACCGGTTCGTCGTCCGCGACCCGCAGCCGTTCGCCGATGCCCGCGTGCAGACCGCGACCGCCCGAGGCGCCGAAGGTCAGGGACACCGCCGCGGACTCCGCGATGTAGCTGCGCCCCGCGCGGATCCCGGCCAGGATCGCCTCGCGGGACAGTTCGTCGGCGAGGACGACGGTCTGCGGGGTGCCGATCGGTTCCGGGTCGCGGTGCGCGTCGCTGCTGCCCATCGCCGGGGTCCACGGCCGTCCCGAACGGGCCGCCGACACCAGGGTGTTGTCCCACGAGGCCAGGGCGACCTCGTCCTCCGGGGTGAAGGGACCGTTCCACACCTCCACCGCGTCGGCGTCGGCGAAGCCGAACTTCCAGTTGCAGCCGATGCAGGTGGCGTGCGGATGCGCGGGCACGACCAGACCGCCCGCGCGCCGGATCTCGCGCGCGTAGTGCCCGAAGCGGTTGTCGCGGGCGCGGTAGCGCCAGTCGACGAAGGTGCCCGCGTCCATGCCGATGGCCACGACATGGCCGTTACGGGTGGTGATCTCCTCGCCGGTGAGGATCAGCAGGTCGTCGCCCCACAGCCCCTCCCACGCGGTGTGCGCGGACGAGGTGTTGTGCTCGCTGGTGTTGATGAAGTCCAGCCCGGCCGCCCGCGCGCCCGCCGCGATCTCGGCGGGGGTGCGCCGGCCGTCCGAGTGCACGGAGTGCAGATGGCAGTCGCCCCGGTACCAGGCGCGCCCGCGCCCCTTGGCCCGCTCGGGCGGGTGGACCGGACGCGGGGTGCGGCCGGGGGAGCCGTACGTGAGGGTGATGGTCACCTCGTACGCCAGCCCCTGGGGCGCGACGGTGTACGGGCCGAGCGCGATGTGCCACCTGCCGGAGCGCACCGGGCCCGGCAGATAGCCGGGGGTCGCCTCGTCGGCGCGGATGAAGAACTCGCTGCGCGCGCCGCCGGACCAGCCCCGGAACCCGTCGCCGCCCAGGGCCGTGCCGCGCTCGTCGAAGATGCCGATGTCCAGGGCATTGCCCTGGGTGCCGGCGGGCACGGCCGGCCGCTCGTAGCTGTACGCGACGCGGATCTCACGTACCCCGCGCGGTACGTCGACCGGCAGATGGACGAAGTCGGGGGAGCCGGGCGGCAGGGTGCCGCGCACGGTCTTGGTCTCCGTACCGCTCTTGCCACTCGTACCGCTCGTACCGCTGTCGCCGGGCGCGGCGTTCGCGAAGCTCACGCTGCCCAACGTAAGGGCCGCGGCGGCCCCGGTCACGAGCAGACCGCGTCTGCCTATCGCGTGTTCGGTGTGGTCGTTGCACATGCCGACGGCTCCCCGGGGTTCGAGAGGGACAGGAGTGGAGGTTCCGAACCCTGGTATTGAGTCGTGAACGGCCGTACAAGGGAAGGGGGTGGGGAGGTGGTGCGCACATTGCCAGTGGTCACGGCGTGCGACAGGCGTCGGTCCCGCCCGACCGGGGCATAAGTTGGGACGCCGCCAGGCAGTCCCCGCCCCCGTCCCCGCCCGACCGTCCCCGTCCCGACGCCCCGAAACGAGAAACATCCGTATGCGGATCGCGACCACCATCTTCCTCACCGACGAGACCATCACCCCCGTACGGCTCGCACGGGAACTGGAGGAGCGTGGCTTCGCCGGGCTCTATCTGCCCGAGCACACCCATATCCCGATCGAACGGACCACCCCGTACGCCGCGGGCGGCGACCTGCCGCGCGAGTACGGCCGTACGCTCGACCCCTTCGTCGCGCTCGCCCAGGCGGCGGCCGTCACCGAACGCCTCGGCCTCGGCACCGGCATCACGCTCATCGCCCAGCACGACCCGATCGACCTCGCCAAGCGGATCGCGACGCTCGACCATCTGTCCGGCGGCCGGTTCACGCTCGGTATCGGCTTCGGCTGGAACAAGGAAGAGGCGGCGGACCACGGCGTCGAGTGGACGTCACGGCGCGCCCTCGGCTGGGACCGGCTGGCGCTGATGCGCGCGCTGTGGGCACCCGAACCGACGCCGTACGAGGGCGAGTTCGCCTCCGTACGCGCCAGTGAGGCCCACCCGAAGCCGGCGAACGGCGCCCCGCGCACCCTCGCGGGCGGCGCGGCCGGCCCCCAGCTCTTCGCCCATATCGCCGAACAGACCGACGGCTGGCTCCCGATCGGCGGCCGGGGTCTCTCGGAGTCGATCCCGCTGCTGCGCACGGCATGGGAATCGGCGGGCCGCCCGCCGGAGGCCCTCCAGGTCGTCCCGTACGCCGTCCGCCCCACACCGGGCAAGCTGGCGCACTACGCGGATCTGGGGGTGCGGGAGGTGGTGGTCCAACTGCCGCCGGGCGACGAGTCGGAGGTGCTGCGGACGCTGGACGACTTCGCGCAGTACGTGTGAGGGAAAGGTCCGGGCCCCGGCTGCCGCGCGGGTGAAAGAGTGTGCGGATGAGCGCGCCGCACGACCACGACACCGTCACCCTCAGAGTCCCACCGCAGCCCGCCCCGGCACCCGGGTCCGGGGCGCCGGCTGGTGCGCCCGGCGGGGCGCCGGGCGGGGTGGCCAAGTCCAGTGCGCTCATGGCCGCCGGGACCGTCGTCTCCCGTATCACCGGCTTCGCGCGCACCCTGGTCATGGCCGCGGCCATCGGCGTCGGGACCCTCAACGACTCCTACCAGGTCGCCAACGTCCTCCCCACCATGATCTACGTCCTCGTCGGCGGCGGCGCGCTCAACGCCGTGTTCGTGCCGCAGCTCGTACGGGCGATGAAGAAGGACGACGACGGCGGCGAGGCGTACGCCAACCGCCTCCTCACCCTCGTCATGGTGGCGCTGGCGGCCGTCACCGTGGTGTGCGTCGTCGCCGCGCCGCTCCTCGTCCACCTCATGTCGCCGGACATCGCGGACGATCCGCGCCGGCTGGCCGTCACCGTGGCCTTCGCCCGCTACTGCCTGCCGACCATGTTCTTCATGGGCGCCCATGTCGTCCTCGGCCAGATCCTCAACGCTCGCGGCCGGTTCGGCGCGATGATGTGGACCCCGGTCCTCAACAACATAGTGATCATCGCGGCGTTCGGCGGTTTCATCTGGGCGTTCGGCGGCTTCACCGGCACCGGCGTCACCCCCGCCACCATCACCCCGGAGGGCGTACGGCTCCTCGGCCTCGGCACGCTCCTCGGCCTCGCCGTGCAGGCGCTCGCCATGCTGCCGTACCTGCGCGACGCCGGCTTCCGGCTCCGTCCGCGCTTCGACTTCCGCGGCCACGGCCTCGGGAAGGCGATGGGCCTCGCCAAGTGGACACTGCTCTTCGTGCTCGCCAACCAGCTCGGCATGGTCGTCGTCACCCAACTCGCCACCAAGGCGGGCGCGGCGGCCGAACGCGCGGGCTTCACCGGCACCGGCATCACCGCGTACAACTACGCGCTCCTCCTGTGGCAGATGCCGCAGGCCATCATCACCGTCTCCATCATGACGGCTGTGCTCCCCCGTATCTCCCGCGCCGCCGTCGACGGTGACGCGGCGGCCGTACGCGACGACCTCTCGTACGGCCTGCGGACCTCGGCCGTCGCGATCGTGCCGTGCGCCTTCGCCTTCCTGGCGCTGGGAGTCCCGATGGCGACGCTCCTCTACGCGGGCTCCGGCGCCGAGGGCGCGCGGGGCATCGGCTTCGCGCTGATGGCCTTCGGTCTCGGCCTCGTCCCGTACTCCGTGCAGTACGTGGTGCTGCGCGGCTTCTACGCGTACGAGGACACTCGAACCCCCTTCTACAACACCCTCGTTGTCGCCCTCGTCAACGCCGCCGCGTCCGCCCTCTGCTTCGCCGTCCTGCCGCCGCGCTGGGCGGTGGTCGGCATGGCCGCGTCGTACGGCCTCGGCTACGCCGTCGGGGTCGGCATCGCCTGGCGCCGCCTGCGCCGACGCCTCGGCGGCGACCTGGACGGCGCCCGCGTACTGCGCACCTACGCCCGCCTGATCACGGCCTCGACCCCGGCCGCCCTCGCGGCGGGCGCGGTGGCTTACACCCTGACCAACACCCTGGGCTCGGGCGCGCTCCCGTCCCTCCTCTCCCTGACGGCGGGCGGCGCGGTCCTCCTGCTCGTCTTCCTGCTCCTGGCCCGCCTGCTACGCGTACCGGAACTCACAGCCCTGACGGCCATGGTCCGCACCCGGCTGGGCCGTTGACCTCACTTCTTGTCGCGCACCACGCGGTGGCGGAGGCAGACGACCCGTGAGCCGAAGGTGCGGGTCTCGACGAGTTCGAGATTTACCCGGCGTTCCTGCTGGGGGAAGAACGGGGTGCCGCCGCCGACCAGTACCGGGTAGACCCTGGGCCGGTACTCGTCGATCAGATCCAGGGCGGCGGCCTCGGCCGCGAGCGCGGCGCCGCCGATGGCGATGTCGCCGTCGCCCGGCTCGGCCCGCAGCCGTTCGATCTCCTCCGCCAGACTGCCCGAGGCGAGGCGCGCGTTGCCCCGCACCTCCGTCAGGGTGGTGGAGAACACCACCTTCGGGAGCGCTTTCCAGAGCGTGGCGAACTCCGTCGTCGGGAAGTCGAGCGACGGACTCTGGTCGATGGGCTCCCAGTACAGCATCGACTCGTAGAGCCGCCGTCCCAGCAGGTGGGCGCCGAGCCCTCGCACCTCGTCGGTGGAGAAGCGGAAGAGCTCCTCGTCGGGCGGCGACCAGTCGAAGCCGCCGTCCGGCCCGACGATGTAGCCGTCGAGCGAGACGCCCATCGAATAGGTGACTCTGCGCATCGGAAGTCCTCCTCGGTAGCGGGTTCGAGGGTACGACCGCCGGGGCGCCGCGAACTCATCGCGGCGCGCGGAAAAACTCCCGCTACGCGCCCACCGTCCCGTCCACGCCCTCGCGCAGCAGGTCGGCGTGGCCGTTGTGGCGGCCGTACTCCAGCAGGACGTGCACCATCACCATCCGCAGCGAGACGTCCTGGCCCCAGCGTGGCTGACGGCCCGTCAGATCCAGTGAGTCCGCCGCCCGTTCGATCCGCCGTGACGTCTCGACCTCGGCCTCCCAGGCGGTGAACGCCTCGGACCGGGACGAGGCGCTCGCGTCGTACGCCGCCTGGAAGTCGATCTCGCCCGGGGGCGACCAGAGCATCGGCGCCGCGTTGTCCTCGAACACCCGCCGGAACCAGGCGCGTTCGACCTCGGCCAGATGGCGTACAAGGCCCAGCAGGGAGAGCGTCGAGGGGGCCATCGACCGCTGTCGCAGTTCGTCGTCGCTCAGCCCGGCGCACTTCATCGCGAGCGTCGCGCGCTGGTAGTCGAGGAAGGCCCGCAGGGTTTCGCGTTCGGTGCCGGTGCGGGGCGGGCCCACGCGGTCGTCGGTGGTCATGGCGGGGAACCCGCTCCCGCCTGCTCCGGCACGGCGAAGCCGACGAGCAGGCACAGCCGCGCGTACTCCGCGTGATCCAGCCGCAGCGCCTCGGCCAGTGAGTCGACCACCGCCCTGGACGGGCGCCGGCGCCCCTGCTCCAGTCGCTTCAGATGCTCCTCCGACACCCCGGCCAGTCGCGCCAGCTCGTCGCGGCGCAGCCCCGGGACCCGGCGCGTCGCCGGCGACGCCGGCCGTATTCCCACCGTCTCCGGCTTCAGCCGCGCTCGGTATTCCCGCAGCGCAGCGCCGAAATCATCGTTCGTCCGCACCCGCTCAGTGTGACAGCCCGTGGTGCGGCCGGGCGCCGTCACCCGCCTCCCCCGGGGCCCGGGGGGATGGCAGCAGGGGCGAGGTGTACTCAGCGACACCCGTGGTTCGGGCCGTACGCCCAATGTGGGCGAAGCGCGCCGTCCGTAGCGTCTTACCCGTGGCACAGAGAGTGTCCGACGGGAAGGAACGATCATGATGCGTCGTAAGAACGCGAGCCGGCCGGCCAGGAGTGCGGAAGCTCTGCGGCTGGCTCAGGTCACCAAGGTCTACGGGACGGCCGAGAGTGCCGTCACCGCCCTTGACGGCGTCTCGCTCACGCTTCCCGCCGGTTCGTTCACCGCGGTCATGGGGCCGTCGGGCTCGGGCAAGTCGACACTGCTCCAGTGCGCGGCGGGCCTGGACCGGCCCGACAGCGGACAGGTCATGGTCGACGGCGAGGAGATGACCGGCGGCAGCGAGGCCGCGCTGACGAAGTTCCGCCGCCGGCGGATCGGCTTCATCTTCCAGCAGTACAACCTCCTGCCCACGCTCACCGTCGCGCAGAACACCGTGCTGCCCCTCAAGCTCGCCGGGCGCCGTATCGACAAGGACCGGGCCCGGGAGATCCTCACCCAGGTCGGCCTCGGCGACCGTCTCGGCCACCGCCCCGACCAGCTCTCCGGCGGCCAGCAGCAACGCGTCGCCATCGCCCGCGCCCTGGTCACCGAACCGGCTGTCGTCTTCGCCGACGAACCCACCGGCGCCCTCGACATCCGCAGCGCCCGCGACGTCCTGCGCCTGCTCCAGGAGACCGTACGGGTCCACGGCCGCACCGTCGTCATGGTCACCCACGACCCCGTCGCCGCCTCCTACGCCGACTCCGTCGTCTTCCTCGCCGACGGCCGCCTCGCCGGCCAGATCGACCACCCCACCGTCGACGCCGTCGCCGAACGCCTCGCCCACCTCGGCGACACCGTCCAGCACGGCAACACCGCCACCCCGTCCGCCCACACCACGTACGCGGGGGTGTGACCCATGTTCTCTCTCGCCATGAGTTCCGTCCGCCGGCGCCCCGGGCGCTTCATCGCCACCCTGCTCTCCACCTTCCTCGGCGCCGCGGTCATCATGACCTTCGGCTCGATGCTCGACACCGCCGCGGCCCCGGGCATCGACGCCGCCAGCAAGGAGCCCATCACCACCGCCGCGAACGTGGTCGGCGGCTACGGCGCCCTCCTCGTCTTCTTCGCCATCGCCTCCACCCTCACCGTCAACGTCCGCCAGCGCCGCGAGGAGATCTCCCTCCTGCGCCGGAGCGGCGCGACCCCCGCGCAGATCAAGCGCATGGTGGTCTTCGAGGCCGCCGTGGTGGGGATCGTCGGCTCCCTCCTCGCGATCACCCCCGCGATGATCGGCGGCGAGCAACTGCTCGACGTCTTCAAGGACAGTGGCCAGGTCGCCGACCGTGTCGACCATGTCTTCGGTCCCGTCGCGATCGCCCTCGGCGCGTCCATCACCCTGCTGGCCTCCGTCGGCGCCGCGTTCCTCGCGGTCCGCCGGGCGACCAGGGAGGCGGCCGGTGGCCCCAAGTCCCGTGGCCGCGCGAAGAATGCCGCCGGCTTCGCCGCCCTCCTGCTGGGCGCCGGCGCCGTCGGCTCCACCTTCGCCATCGACAAGACGGCCGTCGCGCTGATGGCCGCCCCCGGCTACGGCGCGATCCTGCTCGCCGCGGGCTTCGCGATCCTCTCGCCCGCCCTGCTGCGCGTCCTGCTCGGCGCCCTGTCCGGGCCGCTGACCCTGCTCACCGGCGCGAGCGGCTATCTGACCGTCCACAACATGCGCGAGCGCGCCAACCAGCTCTCCAGCGTGCTCATGCCGCTGATCCTCTTCATCAGCATCGCCTCGGCCATCTTCTACATGCAGATCATCGAGAACGACGCCGCCGAGGCCGCCGGGCTGACCCGGTCGAGCGACGACAAGAGCATCCAGACGCTCAACTTCGTCATCGCCGGCATCATCGTGATCTTCGCCTGCATCATGCTGGTCAACAGCCTTTACGCGGCGACCACTTACCGCACCAGGGAGTTCGGCCAGCAGCGTCTCTCCGGCGCCACGCCCGGTCAGGTCCTGGGCATGATCGGTCTCGAATCGCTCGTCCTGACCGTGTTCGGCGTGTTCTTCGCGACGCTGTCGGCGCTCGCCGGGATCGTCTCCTTCAGCATCGTCCGCACCGACACCGTCGTCCCGGACCAGAGCCTGACGATCTGGCTGGTCGTCGTGGGTATCGGGGCCGTGGCGACGATGGTCACCAGCGTGGGTACGGCCTACCGCGGACTGCGCACCCCGGCCGTCGAGGCGGTGGCACTGGCCGCCTGACATGAATCGACGACAGCACGACGAGAAGCCGCCGAGGGGCAGTCGCACACCGCGACTGCCCCTCCGGGCGTCTCCGGTCGCCTCCGCGCGTCTCCGGGCGTCTCCGGGCGGGCCGCCCTACTTCGGCTCGTACGCGCACGGCGACACGACCGACCCGCTGAACCGGCCCCCGTCCCGCCCGTCCCGCCACTCGAAGAGCAGCCCGGTGTCACCGCCGTCGTCGGACGGGCCCGGCCGCGAGGCACGCAGCGTCAGACTCTCCGCCGGTCCCGCCGTCCCCGCCGGACGGTACGCCGTCCCGTCGAACCTCTCGTACGTGTCGATGTCCCAGCCCTCGTCCCCGAGATACCGGTGCAGCCGCTTCAGCGCGGGCCCGGCCTCGGCCCCCGTCACCCCGTCCGTCTCCCACCCGTCGGAGAGGCTGTACGCGCCCTCCACCGGCTCGTCGGCGATGCTCTCCAGACCGTCGGGGTAGCAGAGGGAGTCGCCCGGACCGGCGGGCCGCGTGTCGCCATCGACGCCCAGCACGTCGTACGTCTCCTGAAGGATGGCGCCCATACGGCTCGTCATCGTGTCCCGGCCGACCCGCTCGTACTCCTCCGGTGTCCCGCGCTGCACCCCGTACGTGACGAGGAAGCCGAGCACGACCAGCACCGGTACGGCGACGAGCAGTCCGCAGCTGATCCCCACCCCGCGCAGCGCGCCACTTCCGGCCGGGCGGTCCAGATCGGTGAGGTCCTTCGCGTCGTCCATATGATCGAAGTTATTCCCCGATCCCCGAATGTGGGGATCCGCTCATGTACTCATCTCTCAGCCGGAATCGTCCGGCCCCGCTCGTATGCTCGGACATATGACGACGAGCGTCCCGTCCCCCGCAGCCCCCACCGCCAACGCCATGCGCCGCGCCCTCAAACGTGCCAGGGACGGTGTCGCGCTCGACACCGGAGAGGCCGCCGTCCTGCTCCAGGCGCGCGGCGACGACCTGTCGGACCTCACCGCCTCCGCCGCGCGGGTGCGTGACGCCGGGCTCGAAGCCGTCGGGCGCCCCGGGGTCATCACGTACTCCCGCAAGGTCTTCATCCCGCTCACCCGCCTCTGCCGCGACAAGTGCCACTACTGCACCTTCGTCACCGTCCCCGGCAAGCTCCGCCGCGCCGGGCACGGCATGTATCTGTCGCCCGACGAAGTCCTCGACATCGCCCGCGAGGGCGCCGAAATGGGCTGCAAGGAAGCGCTGTTCACGCTCGGCGACCGGCCCGAGGACCGCTGGCCCGAGGCGAAGGAGTGGCTGGAGGCGGAGGGGTACGACGACACGCTCGCGTACGTACGGGCCATGGCCATCCGCGTACTGGAGGAGACCGGACTCCTCCCGCACCTCAACCCCGGCGTGCTGACCTGGACCGACTTCCAGCGGCTCAAGCCCGTCGCGCCCAGCATGGGCATGATGCTGGAGACCACCGCCACCCGTCTGTGGTCCGAGCCCGGCGGCCCGCACCACGGCTCCCCGGACAAGGAGCCCGCCGTACGGCTGCGGGTTCTTGAGGACGCGGGCCGCTCCAACGTCCCCTTCACCACCGGCATCCTGATCGGTATCGGCGAGGACTACGCGGAGCGCGCCGACTCCCTCTTCGAGCTGCGCCGCACGGCCCGCGCCTACCACGGCATCCAGGAAGTCATCGTCCAGAACTTCCGCGCCAAGCCCGACACCGCGATGCGCGCCATGCCCGACGCCGAGTTGGAGGAGCTGGCCGCGACGATCGCCGTCGCCCGGCACATCCTCGGCCCGGCCGCCCGGATCCAGGCCCCGCCCAACCTCGTGGACGAGGAGTACGCGCTCCTCATCGGCGCCGGCATCGACGACTGGGGCGGTGTCTCGCCGCTCACGCCCGACCATGTGAACCCCGAGCGCCCCTGGCCGCACATCGACCAGCTCGCCGAGCGCACCGCCGCCGCCGGGTTCGAGCTGCGCGAACGGCTCACGATCTACCCGGAGTTCATCCAGCGCGGCGAGCCCTGGCTCGACCCGCGCCTCATGCCGCACGTGCGCGCGCTCGCCGACCCCGCGACCGGACTCGCCCGCACCGATGTCACTCCGGCCGGGCTGCCGTGGCAGGAACCGGACGAGGGGTTCACCGCCACCGGCCGTACCGACCTGCACCGCACCATCGACACCGAGGGCCGCACCGGCGACCGGCGCGACGACTTCGACCACGTCTACGGCGACTGGGACGCCCTGCGCGAGGCCGCCGCGCCCGGCATGGTGCCGCAGCGCATCGACACCGACGTCAGGCAGGCGCTCACGCGGGCCGCCGCCGACCCGACGAAGCTCACCGACGACGAGGCGCTCGCACTGCTGCACGCGGACGGCCCCGCGCTCGACGCGCTGACCCGGATCGCCGACGAACTGCGCCGCGAGGTGGTCGGCGACGACGTCACGTACATCGTCACGCGCAACATCAACTTCACCAACGTCTGCTACACCGGCTGCCGTTTCTGCGCGTTCGCCCAGCGCCGTACGGACGCCGACGCGTACACCCTCTCCCTCGACCAGGTCGCCGACCGGGCCGCGCAGGCGTGGGACGTCGGCGCCGTCGAGGTGTGCATGCAGGGCGGCATCCACCCCGACCTGCCCGGCACCGCCTACTTCGACATCGCGCGCGCCGTGAAGGAACGCGTCCCCGGCATGCATGTGCACGCCTTCTCACCCATGGAGGTCGTCAACGGCGCCTCCCGCACCGGGATGTCGATCCGCGAATGGCTCACGGCCGCGAAGGAGGCCGGACTCGACTCGATCCCCGGCACCGCCGCCGAGATCCTGGACGACGAGGTGCGCTGGATCCTCACCAAGGGCAAGCTGCCGACGGCCACCTGGATCGAGGTCGTGGAGACCGCGCACTCGCTGGGCATCCGCTCCAGCTCCACGATGATGTACGGCCATGTGGACCAGCCCCGCCACTGGCTGGGGCACTTCCGGACCCTGGCGGGCATGCAGCGCAAGGCACTTGAGGCGGGGCGCGAGGGCTTCACCGAATTCGTCACGCTGCCGTTCATCCACACCAACGCGCCCGTCTATCTCGCCGGGATCGCCCGCCCCGGCCCCACCACCCGTGACAACCGCGCCGTCATGGCGATGGCCCGTCTCCTCCTCCACCCGTACATCACCAATATCCAGACGAGTTGGGTGAAGCTCGGCACGGAGGGCGCGGCCGAGATGCTGCGCTCCGGGGCGAACGACCTCGGCGGGACGCTGATGGAGGAGACCATCTCCCGGATGGCGGGCTCCAGTTACGGCTCGTACCGCTCGGTCAAGGATCTGGTCGCGATCGCCGAGGCCGCGGGGCGGCCGGCCAGGCCCCGGACCACGCTGTACGGGGAGGTGCCCGAGGAGCGCGTACGGGCGGCGGCGGCGTCCGACGGGCACCTGCCGGAGCTGCTGCCGCTGCTGCCTGCGGAGTAGTCCCCGGAGCAGTCCGCGGAGTAGTCCCCGGAGCGGCTCTCCGGAGCGGCTCTCCGGGACGGAAGGGGGTGGCCGGGGACGAACCGGCCACTCGTTCCGCCCGTGCCCAACCGTCCGTTCCCGTTCGATTACAGTGCTGCGCCAGAGCGCGTTCCACGACACGGGAGGAGGGACGCGTGAACAGGCCAGCCACCGCGATATGGGGCCGGGCGGAGCAACAGGACTTCCGCAGCCGCGTCCGTGGGTGCCTTCTCGGGGGAGCCATCGGCGACGCGCTCGGAGCGGGCGTCGACACCCTCACCCTCGACGAGACCCGGACCGCGCACGGCGCCGAGGGCGTCACCGACTTCGCCCCCGCGTACGGCAGGCGCGGCGCGGTCGCCGCCGCCACCCAGCTGACCCTGTTCACCGTCGACGGCCTCATCCGCGCCCAGGTCCGGCGCGACACCGGCGCCTGGCACCCGCCGACCGACGTGCACCGCGCGTATCTGCGGTGGGCCGCCACCCAGAGCGACTGGGGGCCCGACGAGCGCCGCAAGGACAACGGCTGGCTCGCCCAGGAGGAGTGGCTGTACGCGCGCCGCGACCCCGCGCGGCCCTGTCTGACCGGGCTGGCCGACGAGGTGATGGGCACCCTGGAGAAACCCAAGAACCCCACCGCGCGGGACGCGGGCGCCCTGGTGCGCTCGGCGCCGTTCGGGCTGCTGGTGGGGTGGGAGCCGCAGCTGGTCTGCCAGTTGGCGGTGGAGTGCGCGGCGCAGACGCACGGCCACCCGACCGCGTATCTGTCGGCCGGCGCGTTCGCGGTGATCGTGCACGGCGTCGCGCGCGGCGACAGCGTCGACGCGGCCGTGCAGCGGGCCCTGTCGCTGCTGATCAGCCGCCCCGGCCACCAGCCCGTCACCGACGCGCTGGGGCAGGCACTCGGAGCCGTACGGCAGGGCATCCCGACCCCGGGGCGGGTCGCGGTGCTCGGGGAGGGCCGGGCGGCGGAGGACTCGCTGGCGGTGGCCGTGTACTGCGCGCTGGTCGGTGAGGACGTACGCCACGGCCTGCGGCTCGCCGTGAACCACGACGGGCCGTCGTCGGCCACGGGGGCGCTGTGCGGGGCGCTGCTGGGCGCGATGCACGGCGAGACGGCCCTGCCGCCCGCGTGGCTGGCGGAACTGGAGGGCCGTCCGACGCTGTTGGAGATCGCGGACGACTTCGCGATGGAGATGACGCAGGGCCCCGCGCTCCACGGCCCGGCGATCACGGCATCGGGCTGGCTGTCGAGATACCCGCGGGGCTGAGACGGGTGCTGCCGGGCCCGGTGACGCAAGTCCGGACCCGGCGGCAGGCCGAGACCCCCACCCGTCAGCCGGAGGCGTCCTCGCGGCCGAGCACCTTCGCGTCGCCCGGCCGCGCGGGCACCGGCACCGCACCGCGCGCGTCGGAGCCGTCGTCGTCGTTGTTGATCTTCTCCAGTACGGCGTCCCGCTCCGGTGTGTCCTCCGGCTTGATGAAGCCGATCACGACGTACAGGACGAGCGAGACGGCCAGCGGGATCGACACCTGGTACTGGAGCGGCACCCCGCCGTCCACGTTCCAGCTGATCGGGTAGTTGACCAGCCAGAAGGTGACCAGACCGACCCCCCAGCTGATCAGCGCGGCCGTCGGACCGCTCTTGCGGAACCAGGGCAGCAGACCCAGCATCAGCGGGATCGCGATCGGACCCATCAGCCCGGCGACCCACTTGATGACGACGGTGATGATGTCGCCGAAGAAGTCCGAGTTGACCTGTGTCGCGATCGCCATCGACAGACCGAGGAAGAGCAGCGTCGTCCAGCGCGCGGCCAGCAGCCCGACCCGGGTGTCCCACTGCCGTACCCGCCGCGACACGGCGGGCATGATGTCGCGGGTCACGACCGCCGCGATGGCGTTGGCGTCGGAGGAGCACATGGCCATCGTGTGCGAGAAGAAACCGACGATGACCAGACCCAGCAGACCGTGCGGCAGCAGCTGTTCGGCCATCAGCGCGTAGCTGTCGGCCGGCACGTCCGTGTCGATGAGCACCGGCGCCACCCACATCGGGAAGAACAGCACCAGCGGCCAGACCAGCCACAGCACCGCCGACAGCGCGCCGGAGCGGGTCGCGGACTTCGCGGAGTCGGTCGCCATGTAGCGCTGCGCCTGGTTCCACATGCCGCCGTTGTACTCGAAGGTCTTGATGAACAGATACGCGATCAGGAAGACCATCATGTACGGCCCGGCCAACGGCTCGGTGTGGCCTTGGAGTTCGGGCTCGTCCCAGACGTTCCACAGACTGCTGAAGCCGCCCAGCTCGGCCAGCACGGCGACGAGCATCGCGATACCGGCGACGAACTGGATGATGAACTGCCCCAGTTCGGTCAGCGCGTCGGCCCACAGCCCGCCGACCGTGCAGTAGATCGCGGTGACCGCGCCGGTGATCAGGATGCCCATGTTGAGCGAGACACCGGTGAAGACGGACAACAGGGTCGCGATGGCGGCCCACTTGGCGCCGACGTCGACGATCTTCAGCAGCACGCCCGACCAGGCGAGCGCCTGCTGGGTGGGCAGGTTGTAGCGGTTCTTGAGATATTCGAGCGGCGACGAGACGTGCAGTCGCGAGCGCACCCGGTTGAGCCGGGGAGCGAAGAGCTTGGCCCCGATCGCGATGCCGATGGCGATGGGGAACGACCAGGTGACGTACGACGTGACGCCGTACGTGTACGCGATGGCGGCGTATCCGGTGAACATCACCGCGCTGTAGCCGGACATGTGGTGCGAGATGCCCGACAGCCACCACGGCATCTTGCCGCCGGCCGTGAAGTAGTCATGGACGTCGCCCACGCGTTTGTGGGACCAGACGCCGATCGCGACCATCACACCGAAGTATCCGATGAGCACGGTCCAGTCGAGACTGTTCATGTGCCCCCTCCAGGGGTCCGCCTTGTGAACGTTGGTGCTCTTCGTCAGTGCGTCCGGTCAGCGGCGCCCCCGTGCGGGAGCGGGGACTTCGGGGATTGAACCGCTACTCGCGGCAGTGGGTCAAGGGTTCCACCGGTCATAAATGTGAACACGGATCAGAAAGCCGAACGATTTTACTAGTTCTTGACCTGGTGGGGCGTTGTCGTGAACGTGACGGGAACCACACGATGGGCGGGCGCTTCGTCAGGACGCGGTACTGCCGTACGACGGCAACGCAACAGAAACGACCGCACGGGATGCGGGTCCCGTGCGGCCGAGAGGGAGTTCGTGTTTGGTTCATGTGCACAGCCGGGTGAACGGCCGACCGGGATGAGGGCATGGCAGAGCCCCCTCGGCCAGGACGGCGGACCGGTCGAGAGGGCTCATTCCGTGCGTGGTGCGGTTGCGCTACGGCTCTGTGTGGGGTGGGGGGAAGGGCTCAGCCGAGATCGAAGGCGCCCTGGTTCATCTCCTGCACGAATGTGGTCCATGATCCCGGAACAAAGGTGATCGACGGACCTTCGGGGGCCTTCGAGTCCCGTACGGCAATTGCCTGTACGACGGGAGACTTGACCTCGACGCATGCGCCATTTCCGCCGGAGTACGAGGACTTGGTCCAGGTGTCCGTAGCGCCCTGAAGAATTGCCATGTTCGGTTCGCTCCGATTCAGCAAGTGGTGTCAATACGCCAACGTCTTGCTGGCATGATCGACGCTACTAGCCACGGTCGGCGCGTGGGGCGGACGTTCACTCGACCGGATGAGATATCCCGGTGGACTCTTACGCTCCGAGTCCACCGGGTGTATTCTGCCGCGCCGCTCTTCCGCCCACTCCGTGTGAACTCCCTTAGCGGGCGTATCCCTTGGCGATGTCCGAGATGAACTCGCGGGTCTGGTCCGCATTCAGCGCCTGCGCGCGAAGGTGTTCGTACATCACGCTGTACTTCTGGACGTCGTTCGCCTTCTCCAGATAAAGATCACTCGTGACGCCCTCGATGTAGACCACGCTCGAATCCGTGGCGTCCGGGAATTCGAGGATCGCGTAATGCCCGCTGATGCCCGGATGGGCGCCCATCTCGAAGGGCAGTACCTGCACCGTGACATGAGGCAGCTGCGACAGTTCGACCAGGAACTCCAGCTGCTCACGCATCAACTGCCTGCCGCCGACCACGCGGCGCAGCGCCGACTCGTCGATCACGGCCCACAGCCGCAGCGGCTGCTCGGGCGCGTTGACCCGCTCCTGGCGGCGTACCCGTACGCTCACGCGCTTCTCGACGTCCGTCGGCGAGGTCTCCGGGAGCGCGCCGGTGATCAGCGCCTCCGCGTAGCCCCGGGTCTGGAGCAGACCCGGCACCACCTGCGGCTCGTACACGCGCAGTGAGGCCGCGTCCGTCTCCAGGCCGATGTAGACGCTGTACGGGATGTCGCCGAACGCGTGCCACCAGCCCTGCTGCCGTGAGTCCTTGGCCATTTGCATCAGCGACTCGACGATGCGGTTGTCCTCGACCTCGTACACACCGCAGAGGTCACGGACATCGCGCTGGCTGATGGAACGGCGACCGTTCTCAAGACGGCTGATCTTCGACTGGGAGACCAGCAGGCGCTCCGCCACCTCCTCGGCCGTCATGCCCTTGAGCTCGCGGAGCCGGCGCAACTCCTGGCCCAGCCGGCGTCGCCTGACGGTGGGATTGACACTGGACGCCACGGAAACGGCACCTCCTGCTGAGTTATTGCGTAGCTCTGTGTGTCTACGTCTCAGCAGACTGCCACCGATGGCCCCAACTGCGCTGGAAAACAGCCACAGAGAGAAAAGCACGGGCGGTGAGTGGACACGGCGCCGCCGGAGCCTGTATGCGGGCGCGCGACGCGCGGGGCAGCCGGTTGTACGGCTGACCCCGCGCGTCTCTTGCGGCTCCCGAACCGGGTCTCTGGGGACGTCGGCGCGGCGGATTGGCGACACCCGCGTGCGTTCGTGTCCGTGCCTTGCTCTGTGCCGTGCTTTCTGCCGTGCTCTGCCTTGCCTCTCAGTGCGCCGCGACGCGGGCCATACCGCCCGCGCGCTGCGGCTGCATCGGTACGGCCGGCGGTCGGCCTCCCGGTGCGCCCGGTGCTCCCGGTGCGGGATTACGGCGCGGCTGTGCGGCCACACCGTTCTGGACGTCCATCACGGCATGCGCCACGAGACCGCCCATCGGGTCGTGTCTGATCAGGTCCCGGAGCCGGGAGCGCGACGAGCGCCCCTCGTTACCGGGGTACAGGTGCTTGCCCAGACCGACCGCGTGGGCCAGTGCGGCGAGCGCCGCGGTCCGCGGGTCCGGCGGTACACCGGTGCGGATCGCACTGTCCAGCCGTGACCTGATGTCGCGGCTGATCGCCGTCTCCGTCGCCTGGTAGCGAGTCGTCGGCAGCACTCCGCACATCTGGCCCGCCACGGCATGAACCATGCCGCACCGCTCCAGATGCGAGAGGTAAATCTGGCGGAGCCCCAGTCGGGGCCCGCCGATCCAGTGAACTGCGCGAACCGGACTGCCACGTCGGCGCAGCAGTTCCAGCGCGGAGTCCAGAGTCGGATCTCCGGTCGGCCGTGGCATCACCACGGCGATACGATCCCCATCAGGGGCTATCCGTCCTGCCAGAGCCAGCTCTACTAGCTGTGCTCCGGCCAGGCCGAGGTCGAGCGACTGCGGCTGCGCTGTGGTACCCGTGGCCGGGTCCAGAGCGAGCAACAGAAGCTCCTCCGGAATTGTTCTGCGGCTCCTGCCCATCCATGCCTCCCCGCGTGGATGAATGACAGGGTGACCCCTCTCACATTGGTCTGTCGAGAGTGCCTGGCCGCTTTGTACGGGAACCGTTATGTATGTCGTTCTCGTCTGGCACATGAGCTGTGGTTTCACACAGGACACTGATAATCGGTTCGGAGAGTGCGGCGGTGGGGCGCGCGAGCGCCGCGAGGGCCGTACATCGCATGAGGAGGCACGGTGGCGGGCGAGTCCCCCGGCAAGTCGGAGCAGCGGAAGTCGTCGGGGGAGGCGGCGTCCAGGTCGCCTCGGGACGGATCGGAACAGGACCCGAGGTTCGCGGTTTTCCGTGCTTCGGCCGAAGCCGGCGCCGGCGCTGCCGGGGAGGCGGAACGGGCCGACGCGGACAAGTCCGACACCACGGAGGACGCACCGCGTTCGCGGAACGGTTCCGCGAAGTCTGCGAAGTCTGCGAAGTCGGCGAACTCGCCGAACGCCGCTGTCGATGGCTCGACGGCCGTTCTCACGGTCCGGGGGGCCGCGGGTGGCTCTGGGGCTCCTGAGGCGGCTGAGACGCCTGTGAAGGCTGCTGAGGGTGCTTCGACGCCCGAGCCGGACGCCACCGAAGGACCGACGGCGCCGAGGCCGGAGCGCGAACGCGAGCCCGAACTGGAATCCACGACCGAACCAAAGTCCGACGCCACGTTCGCACCGGCGAACCCACAGCCGACGTCTGCGGACGCGCCGAAGCCGACTGCCGGGCCGGTGGACGATGACGCCCCGGCCGACTCGGCGAGCGCGCCGGGGGGCGCCCCCGGCTCGGCCGCGTCGGAGCCGGCTGCCGGACCGGAGGCTGGTACGGGGTCCGACGCCGGGTCGGAGCCGGTGGCCGATGCCGCGCCCAAGTCTGCGCCCGCCTCCGACGGGCCGGGGGCCCGTACGGGGTCCGACGCCGGGTCGGAGCCGGTGGCTGGTGCCGCGCCCAAGTCTGCGTCCGGCTCCGCTGAGCCGGAGGGCGGGCTGTCGGCCGGTGCTGATCGTGAGGCCCCGGCGCAGCCGGATGCCGTGGCCGACGAGCCGGGCGTTGATCGGAAGACGGCCGTCTTCAAGGCGTTGAAGCCGCAGGGGGAGGGCGCCTCGGCGAGCGCGCCGAAGGACGAGGCTGACCCGGCTGCGCCGGGGGGTGCGTCCGGGCAGAAGCCCGTGTCCGACTCGGCTGACGCCACTCCCGAGTCAGTACCTGGCTCCGACGGGCCGGAGGGCCGTACAGGGTCCGAGCTTGCGTCGGACGCCGCGTCCAAGTCCGCGCCTGCCGCCGAGCCGGAGGCGTCGGCTAGCGCCGCGTCCAAGTCCGCGTCCGGCTCTGCCGGTTCGGAAGTCGGGTCTGCCGTGGGTGATTCGGTCGATGTCGGCCGTGAGGACGCCGGGACGGCGTCTGCCCCGGCGCAGCCGGACGTTTCGTCCGGGGCGGGTGCCACGGTGGACGAGCCGGGCGTTGATCGGAAGACGGCCGTTTTCAGGGCGTTGAAGCCGCAGGGGGAGAACACCCCGACCGGCTCGGCGAGCGCGCCGAAGGACGTGGCTGACGCCACACCGGAGTCCGCGCCCGCCTCCGACGGGCCGGGGACCCGTACAGGGTCTGAGCCTGCGTCGGACGCCCCGTCCAAGTTCGCGCCTGCTGCCGGGTCGGAGGCGCCGGCTGACGCCGCGCCCAAGTCCGCGCCCGGGCCCGACGGGCCGGAGGCCCGTACGGCGTCCGGCGTCGGGTCGGAGCCGGTGGCTGATGCCGTGTCCAAGTCTCCGTCCGGCTCCGCCGAGCCGGAGGGTGGGCTGTCGGCCGGTGCTGATCGTGAGACCCCGGCGCAGCCGGGTGCCACGGCAGAGGAGCCGGGCGTTGACCGGAAGACCGCCGTCTTCAAGGCGTTGAAGCCGCAGGCGGAAGGCGCCCCGGCCCGCTCGGCGAGCGCGCCGAAGGGCGACGCTGATCCGGCTGCGCCGGGGGGTGCGTCCGGGCAGAAGCCCGTGGCCGGCCCGGCCGACGCCGCACCCGAGTCCGGGGCGGACGGTGAGGAGCCCGGCGTTGACCGGAAGACCGCCGTCTTCAGGGCCTTGCGGACCGACTCCGCTCCGGCCAAGCCCGGCACCGCGCCGGATGGCGACCTCGCTCCGGTCAAGCCCGGTACCGCGCCGGACGGCGACCTCGCTCCGGCCAAGCCCGACACCGCGCCGGGCAGCGACTCCGCCCCAGGCGGTGGCAAGCCCGTTGATCAGCCCACCGCCATGCTCAAGCTGCCGCCCCAGGCGCCCGAGGTTCCCGCGGAGCGGACCAGTAAGTTCGTGCCTCTGCGGGCCGACGAGGTGCGGGTGCCCGCGAAGCCTGCCGGGGGGCCCGTCGTTGAGGCCGAGCGGACGCGGCAGCAGCCCATGCCGCCGTTGCCGCCGCTTGATCTGCTGGCCGAGTTGACCAACAAGCCGGCGCCGCCCGAGACCCCGACGCGGACCGTCGTCAGGCGGGTCAAGATCTGGACGCCGCTGCTGGTCCTCGTGCTGATCATCTTTGCGGTCGTACAGGCCGTGCGTCCGCTCCCGGCGCCGTCGTTGAACCTCACGGCGAACTCCGCGTACACCTTCGAGGGCGACAAGCCCGCGCTGCCCTGGCCCGGCGAGGGGCAGGGCTACATGGCGGCGACCGGGCTCGGCACCGTCGACTCGTTCGGTGAGCAGAAGGCCGTGCCGATCGGCAGCGTGGCCAAGGCGATGACGGCGTACGTCGTCCTCAAGGACAGGTCCCTGAAGCCCGGCGCCAAGGGCCCGAGCATCACGGTCGACGCCAAGGCCGAGGAGGACGGCGGGCTCGACGCGCAGGGCGAGTCGACGCTCAACACCGTGAAGGAGGGCGACAAGCTCACCCTGCACGACGCGCTGGCCGCGCTCATGATCCCGTCCGCGAACAACATCGCCCGCCTGCTGGCCCGTTGGGATGCGAACGGCTCCGAGGAGGAGTTCGTCAAGAAGATGAACGACACCGCCGAAGAGCTGGGCATGAAGAACACCAAGTACACCGACCCGTCCGGCCTCGACGCCACGACGGTCAGCTCCGCCGAGGACCAGGTGAAGCTCGGCCAGAAGCTGGTGGAGATCCAGGCGCTGATGGACATCACCAAGCTCCCCGAGTGGACGGACCCGTCGGGCAAGACCTGGCGGAACTACAACACCCTCGTCCCGTACGACGGCGCGCTCGGCATCAAGACCGGTTCCACCACCAAGGCGGGCGGCAATCTCCTCTTCGCCGCGCACAAGATGGTCGGCGACACGGACCAGCTGATCGTGGGCGCGATCCTCGGCCAGCACAAGGCGCCGATCATCGACACCGTCAACGCGGCGAGCAAGGAAGTCATGCGCGCCACGCAGGACGAGCTGGACGGCGCCACGATAGTGAAGAAGGGCCAGGTCGTCGGCGAGGTCGACAACGGGCTGGGGACGACCGTGCCGCTCGTCGCCGTCGAGGACGTGAAGGCCGTCGGCTGGTCGGGTCTGACCGTCAAGCTCGAACTGACGGAGGGCGCCAAGGCCGTACCGCAGAGCGCCGCCGCCGGAACGCACGTCGGCACGCTCACCGTGGGTGAGGGCAAGAGCCAGGTCGAGGTGGCCGTCGCCCTCCAGAGCGATCTGGCCGAGGCGTCGTTCCTCGACAAGCTGACCCGGGTCGGCTGAGCCGGCCGCCCATCGGCGGGGGAAGGCGCCGGAAACGGCGTCTTCCCCGCGCCCGGCCGCGTGCTAGCGTCCGACGGAGGGCAGCCAGGCAACTCGGGACGCGGGTACGGCGTCCTTACTTCCTCCAGGACGGGACGGACCAGGGGGGCCGGCACACCGGGCTGACGGTGAGACGGGGAGAGTTGTAGTGACCACCGCTGAGCCGACGCGCGCCGACGGCAGTACCGGCACGGGTACGAGTGCGAGTACGGGTACGAGTACGGACACAGGCACGGACACAGGCACGGACACCGGCACCGGCACCGGCACCGGCACCGGCACCGGCGAGCCCGCCAAGGACCTGCGCAGCCGCGTACTGCGCCACCCCGTTCTGCTCACCGGCACGGTCGCCGGCGCCGTCCACCTTCTCTGGTTCTTCTTCTTCGCGAACAGCGGCGGCGACATCGCCGCGCAGGACGCCTGGGCCGAGTTCGTCGGCCGCCACCCGGACTCCGCGTACAACCTCGCCTGGTACGGCGGGATGCACCCCGTCTCGTACAGCGTCGTCTCGCCCTACCTGATGTCGCTGCTCGGCGTCCGTACGACGATGATGATCGCCGGGACCGTCTCGGCCGCCCTGACCTCGCTGATCCTCTACCGCGTCAAGGCCGTCCGGAATCCGCTGGCGTGCTCCTTCGCCGGGGTCTTCGCCTTCCTCTGCAACGCGCTCTCCGGCCGGGTGACCTTCGGTCTCGGCGCGATGTTCGCGCTCGGCTCCGTCGCCGCCGTCTTCTGCTGGCCGCACCGCTGGCGCTACAAGCGGTGGGCCAAGGCCGTCGTCGCCGCGCCCCTCGCCGGGCTCGCGACGGCCGCGAGTCCCGTGGCGGGGCTGTTCCTCGGTGTCGTCGCCGCCGCGCTGTTCCTCAACAAGCGGCGCCCCGGCGCGTACGCGGTCGGGCTCGCCCCGGTCGCCGTCGTCGCGCTCTCCGCGTGGCTGTTTCCGTTCTCCGGCACCCAGCCGATGTCGATCGGGACCGCGTCGCTGCCCGTCATCTTCTCCGTCGTCGCCTTCTTCCTCGTGCCGCGCGACTGGCACACGGTCCGTACCGCCGCCGCCGTCTACGGTGTCGGGACGGTGCTGACCTGGGTGATCGACTCGCAGATCGGTTCCAACGTCTCCCGGCTGGCGATGATCGTCGGCGGTGTGGTGCTGCTCGCCGCGCTGCCGTACGCGGTGCCCCGCTCCCGTAAGTGGTACGCGCTGGTGCTGGCCTTCGTCGCGTTCAACTTCTGGATCGGCTACAAGAGCGTCGACGACATCATCCGCACCGCCCCCACCGCGTCCTGGACGCGTGAACTCGCGCCGCTGGTCAACGAGTTGCAGGAGGTCGGCGCCGAGCGCGGGCGGGTGGAGGTCGTGCCGGCCAGCAGCCACCGCGAGGCCTCCGCGCTCGCGCCGTACGTCAATCTGGCGCGCGGCTGGAACCGGCAGGCCGACATGGAGCGCAATCCGCTCTTCTACGACGACAGCCTCACCGACGACAGCTACCGCGCCTGGCTGGACCGCTGGGCCGTCTCGTACGTCGTGCTGCCCAAGGGGCGGCCCGACAACGGCGCTGACCTGGAGGCGAAGCTCGTACAGCGCGGGCTGCCCTATCTGAACCACCTGTGGGGCGACGCCAACTGGCAGCTCTACGAGGTCCAGGACCCGATGCCGCTGGCCGATCCGCCCGCGGTCGTGCGGCGGGCGTCGGCCAACGAGCTGACCATAGAGGTGAAGACCGCCGGCCGGGTGCTGATCCGGATCCCGTACTCGCGCTGGCTCGCCGTCGTGGACGAGAAGGGCGAGAGCCTGGACCGCCCGGAGGAGACGGCCGCGTCCAAGGCGGACGAGGGGGACGGTCCGAAGAAGTTCACCAACCCCCACGGCTGTGTGTTCCGGGCCGAGAAGAACGCGGACGGCGATGAGTGGACGGAGCTGCTGGCCCCGCGCCCGGGGACGTACCGCATCTCCGCCCCGTACCAGTTCCGTCCGGGCACGCCCTGCCCGGAGGAACTGCGCGACGAGGGCTGACGGCGGGGGCCGGGCGGATCACCCCCGCCCGCCGCCTCGCGACGGCCGGCCTCAGAGACGCTTGGCGCTGCGCAGCGTCTTCGCGTAGTAGCCGTTGCCGTCCAGGCGTGACGTGCCGCCCTTGTCGCCGATCGTCGGGCCGTTGACCTCTTCACGGCTGGAGACGAAGATCTGGTGGCCGTCGGTGTCGACGCCCATGTAGATCCCGACGTGGTCCAGCCGCTCCTTGGTCCGCGCGTCCAGCTTGAAGAAGACCAGGTCACCGGGTTGCAGCACGCTGATCGACTTCGGCCGCTCGAACGGCGTGCTCCCCTTCAGCTTGATGATGTCCGTGCCGGTCTCGGAGCGGGCCATGCCGTTGGCGGTACGCGGCAGGCCGTCACCGCTCTTGTCGTCGGCCATCAGCGGGAACCGGCCCCGGTAGCCGAAGACCGTCCTGATGAAGCCCGAGCAGTCGATGGAGCGGTAGCGCTTCTGCTCCGGCTGGATGGTCGTGCCGTCACGGAAGGTGTACGGGATGCCCAGGTAGTCGTAGAAGTCCGACTGTTCGAGGCGGTAGTCCGCGCCCTCGCTGCCCTCGGGGTTGATCGGGCCGAAGTCCGCGTCACCGGCGTACGGGGTGCCCTCGTCGTCCTCCTTGACCGGGGCGCCCTCCACGTACTGGAAGGCGAACGCGAACAGGTCGTCCTCCTCGCTGCCGTAGAACTCCTCGAACCAGTCCTTGAACCACTTCTCCTTCTCGGCGTCCTTCTTCCACGGCTCGGGCATCAGCCGCACCCAGTTCTCCGTCACCACCCGGGACTTGGTGCTCGTCGGCTCGGAGAACGTACGGCTCGGCCCGGTCAGCGTCGCCGTGCGCGCGCCGTCGGTGAAGGTGGCGAGCACGGCCCCGCTGCCGGAGCGCAGCACCGAGCGTTCGGGGTTCTTCAGCCGCTCCCACTTCTGCTCACCGGAGCGCGCGTCCCCGGCCGACGTCAGGTCCGGGGTGTCGGTTATCGCCTGGACCGCGGGTGCCTTCGCCTGCTCGTCCTTGCGGAGTTCGACGGTGAGATACGCGCTGCCCGCGAGCAGCGCGATGACGGTGGTCGCGTGCAGCACACGGCGACCGCCGCGCTTCTTGGCCTTGGCACTCATGAGAGGTCAGCTCCGGAGGCTTCAGTGGTCGGTGTCGGGATCACGGATCAGGTGGTGGGCAGGGCGCCGAGCAGGATGCCGGCGGTGAGGACGACGTACGCCATGAGCGTGACCGTGCCGGTGGCGAGGATGGTCGCCCCCTTGGGCTGGCGGACGAGCTGGTACGCGATGAGGCCCGGCACGATGAAGCCGAGGGTCTGGTTCGCGTAGAGCAGCGGGAACTCCAGCGACAGCACGAACATCACCGTCGCCTGGAGGAGCACACCGATGAGGACGACGGTGGAGAACAGCCGCTTTCCGTAGAGGATCACGAAGCGCTGGACGAGGAGCGTGGTCACGTACGTCAGCACGGTCACGCCGACGACCATGGCGGCGCGCTGAAGGTCCTCGACGAGGGTCAGCGCCAGCCAGCCGGGGGTGATCATGCCACCGGGGGAGAGGTTGGTCGTCAGATAGCAGATCAGGGAGAACATCAGGCCCAGGCCGATGCCTATCGCGGCTATCTCGGGCGTGAGAACTGCGGGGATCAACGGTGTTCTCCAGGATTCTGCGGAGTGCGGGGAGTCTGCGGGGACCGCGGGGGCCGCGGCGCGTCGTTGTCCGGCGCGTCGTTGTCCCGAGCGGGGGCCGGCATGCGTACGGGCTCGAAGGGGCCGCGCGGTTTGGCGGCGGCGGGGCGCTGGTAGCGCTCCTCGTACGCCTGGGGATAGGGCTGGAACGGGTCGATGTGGGGCGAGTAGCGCTGGAGCTTCATCGTCTCGTCGTGGCGCGGGTGTTCGGCGGTGCCGTCCTGCGACGCGGGCGATGCGGTGTCGTCCTGCGACGCGGGGGAGGCAGGGGAGGCGGGTGCGGGCGGTTGTCCGGTGAGGCGGGCCACCAGTTCGGCGGCCGGGGCGATCTCCCGTCGCGGCGTCTGCCGCGGTGCGGCGACCACCGGGAGGGCGGCGGTGGCGACCGGGTCGCCGGCCGGGTCTGGGTCGGGGGTCGCGGCCGGCGTTTTCGTCGTCGAGGGAGCCGGGGCGGGTGTCAGGGCCGAGGAGGGAGCCGGGGCCGGGGTCACCGCCGGGTCCAGGTCCAGGTCAGGGTCCGGCGTCTCGTCCGCCGGCAGCTCCGCCAGGTGCTCCAGCAGCAGCTCGCCCTGCCCGTGGATGTTGCCGATCGCGACCAGCGACGAGTCGGGCCCGAGCTGCGCCAGCAGCTCCCGCATGAACTCCTCCGGGTCGCGCTTGTCACCGCCCAGGTCCACCGCGCGCGAGCGCCACTCGGCCGGGATCGCGTCGATCGCGCTCTTCGCCGGGTGCCCGATGACGAACACCTTGTCCGGCTGGAGATCGGGGACGATCTCGCCCATCTGCCCGTTGCGCTCGACACGGTCGGGACGGCAGTTGATGACGACGTTCAGCGGGCGGGCGATGGCGCCCAGGTCGAGCAGCTGGTTGATGTTCATCAGCGTCGACTCGGGGTCGTTCGCGGCGAAGACGTTCGCGAACCGCAGCCGATTCCCGTCCGGCGTGAGATAGCGCTCGACCGACAGGACACCCGGGTCCGGCGGTGCGTCGTACATGCCCTGGAGGGCCGTCTCCCGCTCCACGCCCATCAGTTCGGCGACCTTCAGCGCGATCGACACGTTCTCCTTGAACGTGAACCAGCTGAAGCCGCGCAGCTCCTCGTCGCTGACCGTCTCGGGGTCCGCGTAGATCAACTGGCAGTTCCGCGCGTCCGCCTCCTCCTGGAGGATGTCGAAGCGCTCCTTCTCCGCCGTGACGCAGATGCCGTCCTCCGGCATCGAGCGCGACAGCGAGCGCGCGACGTCGTCCAGCGTCGGTCCCATCTCGGCGAGATGGTCCTCACGGACGTTGCACAGCACGCCGATCGTGGAGCGGATGAGCTTCGACTGGTTGATCTCCTGGAGGGCCGGCATGACGGCCATGCACTCGATGACCAGCGCGTCCGGGTTGTACGCGGCGGCGCGCCGTACGATCCCGATCTGCTCCACCACGTTGGCGATGCCGAACTTCCGGTAGACCGGCTCCTCGGTGGCGTCCGGGTGGATGAAGCGGGCGGCCGTGCCGGTGGTCTTGGCGACGGTGACCAGGTCGCCGCCGCGCAGCGCGCCCGCGCACAGGCGGGTGATGGAGGACTTGCCGCGGATGCCGTTGACCAGGACGCGGGCGGGGATGCGGTTGAGGTTGGTGAAGTGGCGGCGCTGCTCGACGACGCCGGCGACCAGCAGGATGGCGGAGCACACCAGCAGGACGGTGTAGAGGAAGAGCACGGTCGGTCAGTTCCTTCCGGCGGGCGCGCGTACGGCGGCGGGGGCCGTCGCTCCCGCGCCGTCCCGTTTGCGTTGGTCGAGCACCTGCTGGCGCAGCAGTTCCAGGGAGCGGGCGATGGCGCCGACCTCGTCGTGGTGGCGCGGGTAGAGCACGGTGCGGCGGTCGCCGTCCGCGAGTGCCTCGGCCTGTTTCGCCACCTCGCGCAGCGGCCGTACGACGATGATGTGCAGCCAGCCCAGACACGCGGCGGCGGCGGTGATGCCGAGGAGGCCGGCGAGGACGGTGCGGTTCTGGAGGCTGTACTCGGGGATGGCGAGTCCGGCGGCCGGCTGCCAGCTCACGACCATCCAGTTGAGCGACTTGGCCGCGCCGCCGCCGACGAACGGGGCCGCGCCCGCGACCTGTACGCCGCCGCCGTCGCGGTAGACGATGCCGCCCGCGCGGGCGCTGATGCCGGTCTTCTGGGCGGTGCCGGCGGCCAGTTCGTCCAGCCGCGCGGAGGGCAGGTCCTCGAAGGCCAGATAGCCCGTGTTGCCGCCGAGCACCTTCCGGTCGGCGTCGACGACCCGGATCTCGCCGAGCCCCGGCCGCTTGAGGAGGGAGTTGATGAAGTCGATGCGGAACTCGCCGATGACCGTGCTGCCGTCGCGTCCGGGCAGTTCGGCGTAGCTGGCGATGATCGGTTCCGTACCGGAGTCGTTGAGGACGGTGATGGCGTCGGCGAACGGACGGCCGTCCTTGCTGTCACCGTTCTCGCCGTCCTCGCTCTTGCTGTCCTCGGGCAGCCGGGGGGACTCGCCGGACCGCGCCAGGATCTCGCCGTCGGCGGCGCGTACGTACAGCGAGCGGTAGCGCGAGTGGTCGGTACGCGTACGGTCCAGGACCTTCGTCATGTCCTCGGGCGAGGTGCGCTCGCCGAGCAGACCGGCGACGGACACCAGGTCGGCGTGGCCCTCGTTGAGCGAGCGGCGCACCCGGTCGGAGAGGGTGTCGGTGCGCTCGCGCTGGTCGTTGGTGATCTGCTCCGGTACGACGGCGGTGGCGTCGGCCCGGTTGAGCAGGAGCAGCATCGGGGCGGACCAGACCAGCAGCAGGATGCCGCTGACGGCGAGCAGCGCGCGGGCCCCGATCCGCCCCCGGCGGCCGGACTTCGGGCCGGCCGGCCCGGCGGCGTCCGCACGCTCCCCGAGGAGCTGGCGGCGCAGCCGCTCCAGCGCCTGCCCGATCCGGGCGGCCTCGCCGAAGCGGGGCACACTGACCGGGCGGGTCAGATCGTCGCGGGTCAGCCGCCGGCTCTCCAGGAAGAGGCGCAGCAGCGGCCGTTGCACCGTACCGAGCAGCACGCCGACGGCGAGCGCGCCGATGAGCAGCAGCGCGCCGGCGGCGAGCAGCCCGAACAGCGGGTCGGTGACCCGGGTCGGGTCCTCGGCGACGTCGACCATGGCGACGACGGTCAGCCCGAGTGAGGTGGCGACGGTGCCCTTGCCCGGTTCGGGGCCGGTGAGGGCCGCGTAACCGGCGATGGCGCGGTCGCCTTGGAAGGTGTCGCCGCGCAGGCTGCCACTGACGCCCAGATAGCCGCCCTCGCCGGGGTCGTTGGCCTTGAGGGGGTGCTCCTGGGCCCGCTTGGCGGCGACCTCGGCGAACGCCGTGAGCTGCTTCTTGGAGCGCTCGATGCCGGAGCGCTGGAACTCGGTGACGACCTGTTCGCTCTCCGGGATGCCGTCGCTGCTGAGGATGCGGCCGGTGCTGTCGATGACGGCGATGGAGCGGAACTTGCCGAGGCTGATGCCGGGGAAGCGCAGGCTGCTGGAGGCGATGAGCAGCTGCTGGGGCTGGCCCTTCCAGGACAGCAGCTGCAAGGAGAGCAGCCGGGTCTCGCCGTTGGCGAGGCGCACCATACGGGGGCTGAGGCCGTCCTTCTCGGAGAGCTTGGCGGTGTCGATCGCGGCGACCGGAACGTTCTCGCCGCGCGCCGCGAGCATCTTGCCCGAGGAGATCTCGACGACGGCGGTGCCCACCCACTTCTGGTAGACGCTGCCGATCTTGTCGACCACGGCGTCCGGCTGGGCCGGGTCGCCCGCGTTGAACAGTCCGGCGGTTCTGGCGAGGTCGGCCGCGCTCTCGTCGATGGAGGCGCGCATCGCGTCGGCGCCGTCCTCGGCGAAGCGCTGCTGCGAGGTCATGACGGCCTTGGGGACGGACTCCTCGCCGGCCCGGCCGAAGCCGAGGGCCGTGATTCCGGCGAGGGAGAGCAGCAGCGCGGACAGAACCGCGATGGGCGGGCGGATGCCGCCCAAGAGGGACATGTCGGCCCGCCTGCGGACCTTGTGCCGTCGCTTCGCGGACGAAGCGGCCATGAGCGTTCCCCTTCGGGTGTTCGTGATCGGCGGGTTCTGTGCGTGCGTGCGGGCGCGCGGAGAACAGCCCCAGCCGGAAATAATCGACTCGCAGGCCTTGGGGAAGGTTGCACGAAGAGTGACCAGTGTGATCTACGCGACGTTTGGACTGGATGATTCCGTCAACGCGCGCGGGAGATTCGGCCGGGCGTACGTGCGGTGCCGCGTATGTGCGTGGCCGACTACGCGCGGGGCGGCGTACGTACGGGGCGGCGTACGTACGGGGCGGCGTACGTACGGGGCGGACACCCGCGCCGTACGTACACCGGCCCCGCCCCGTCTCCACCCGGCCCCCGCCGTCTCAGCTCAGTCGGGCAGCTCAGTCAGGCAGTCCGTTCAGTGGCCGCAGGCCGTCCTTCGAGGCGCCCCGGTTGAGCATCGTGCCCCGGGTGCGTTCGAAGGCGAGGCGGTACTGGGCGCGTTCCTCGGCGGACAGGTCCTTGCCGTCGCGCAGCGCGCCCGCGATGTCCAGCAGCCGGTGGTCCGTCGCCGCGCCCTTCGAGCCCGGGGACTGCTCCACGGCCGCGCCGCCTGCGTCCGTGCCCGCGTCGCCGGAGTCGTCCTCCTCCGGCGGGATCGTGACGAACGTCGGCGCGTACCGCGCCTCCACGTCCCAGCCGCCCCCGGACTTCTTGTGGAACTCGAACCAGCCGATGGCGCCCTCCTCGGTCAGCCCCGACGGCACGTCGTGCCGCGCGAGCTGGTTGCCGAGGCCGTACGCGATCCAGGTGCCGTCCACCTTCTCCATCGGCTGCACCACATGGGCGTGATGGCCGATGATCAGGTCGATCCCGGTCTCCTCGGCGAGTCGCCGCCCCAGTTTCAGCTGCGAGGCGCTCGGGTCGGGGTGGTGCTCCCGCCCCCAGTGGATGCTCAGGATCACCGCCTCCGCGCCCGCCTTGCGCGCCGCCTTCTCGGCGGCGGCGATCGCGTCGAACGAGGTCCTGTTGGAGAGCCATGGCTTGCCGCTGGGCAGCTCGCGCCCGTTGAACCCGAGGGCGTACGACAACTGCGCGACCTTCACGCCCTTCACGTCCACGATCAGCGGCTTCGCCGCCTCGGCGGCGCTGCGTGCGGAGCCGGTGTGCTTCAGCCCGGCCGCGTCCAGGGCGTTCAGGGTGCGGGTCACGCCGCCGGGGCCGTCGTCCAGCGTGTGGTTGGACGCGGTCGAGCAGGTGTCGTAACCGGTCTTCTTGATCGCCTCGGTGATCTGCGGCGGTACGAGGAAGTCGGGGAAGCTGCGGAACGGGCCCTTCGGGCCGGCCACCACCGGCTCGAAGTGGCAGATCGCCAGATCGGCCTTGCTGATGACGGGCTCGACCCCGGCCATGATCTTGGTGAAATCCGGATCGGGGACGTCGTCGCCGACCTTCTTGCCGACGGCCTCCGGTACCTGGGCGACTCCCGCGTCCCGGTAGCCCTGCTCGGTCAGCTGCGGGTGGATCAGGATGTCGCCCGCCGCGGCGACCGTGAACGCCGGCTCACCCTCGGCCCCCGCGGACTCGCTGTCGCCGCCGACGAGGGAGCAGCCGGCCGCCGTCGTGGCGAGGAACGCGAGCGTGAGTGCCACGGCGCTCCGGGGCAGGCGGCTGCCAGCTATGGAGGTGTTTCGGTGCGTTCTCACCCTGATACTTTCACTCGAACATGAGCCCTGATCCGACCAGAAAGATAACGGCACCGGCGAACCTGCCGCGCACCGCCGTACTTCTGGCGCTCCTGGTGGCCGCCGTCGCCGTGGTCGTACCGGCGCTCGACCGGTCCCGCACCGACGGCCCGAACCCCGGCCCCGCACCGACCGACGGCCCCGCCGCCGGTCTGGAGCGGCGGCTCTCCACGTACGCCTCCGAGGTCGTCGCCGACTCCCGCTTCCGCCCCCCGGACCGCGCCGAACGCGAGGCCCTGGCCGAGGGCGTGGCGCTGTACGTGGACGGTGAGCGTACGAAGGCCGAGAGCAGGCTCGCCGATGCGGGCTACGGAGTACGTGTCGTACGGGACGGGCCCGGCGACGGGGACGGTGACGGCGACGGGACCGGCCGCCGGTACGCGGAGATCGCCGACCGCGACGACGAGACCCGGCGCGGCTGGGGACGGGTCTACATCGACTTGGACACCGCGCCCCGCTACAGCGTCCAGGTCCCGCACCCGGTGGCCGACGCGTACACCGACCGCCTCGGCGCGGGCGTGCTGCGCGCCGCCCCCGGCGGGATCCTGGTGATCGCGGGCGCCCACCGCCGGGCGGGCGAGGGCGACGCGGCCGACGTCGCGCACCGCCGGGACACCGTCTTCCACGCGATCACCGTCGAACTCGTCGCGCGGCGCATCCCCGGCATCCAGGTCCACGGCTTCGCCGACAGCAGCGTCCCCGGCCGCGACCTGGTGGTCTCCACCGGCGCGGGCGACGTGGCCCGCCCGCAAGGCCGCACGCTGGCGGACGCGTTGGACGACGACGGATTCCGGGTCTGCCGGGCGTGGGTGGACAAGTGCCCGCTCGAAGGCCGCAACAACACGCAGGGGCGACTCGCCGCTGCCGAGGACGTGCCGTTCCTGCACGTGGAGGTCAGCCGCGCGGTCCGCGGCGACGCGGCCCGAACGGCGCGCGCGGTCGCGGCGATGGCGACGGCGGTACGGGAGTGGGACGGGCACGGCTGACCCGATGGGGGTACCGGCTGCGCCAGGCGCGCGGCTGTGCGTGCCGGTGGCGGGACTCACGCCCACCGCCGGCTCCCGCTCACGAATGCGGCCGCCGGCGGTTGCCGCTGGTGTTCCCGAGGACGGACCGGTTGCTGCTGCCGCCGCCGCCCTGTCCCGCCCGTCCGAACGGTTCATTTCCGGCCCGTCGTACGCTCCTGTCCCCATGGAAGCGATGAAGAACTGGCTCCTGCCGCCGGCCGTCGCGGTCTGCCTCCTGGTGTGGCCGGGACCGTTGGTGCTGGACGGCGGCCATGACGCCCTGCGCGCGGACCTCGCGCTGATCCTGGTCGTGGCGGCCGGGACCACCGCCGCGCTGGGGCTGCGCCGGCGGGCGCCGCTGCCGGCGCTGGCCGGGGTGGCCGTCTGCTACGGACTGGGCCTGTTCACCGTGGACTCGGACGCCGTCGAGGTGTTCACCATGGTCGCCGACCTGGTGGCCGTGTACTCGGTCGCCGCCCGCACCACCCTGCCGGTGACGCTGCGCGCCGTCGGCGTCCTCGTCTGCTACGAGGGCGTGGTCGGCTTCGCCGTCGAGGGCGTGAGCCTGCTCTCCGGTGCCGGCCTGGCCGTCACCGTCGCCTGCCACCTGGGCGTCGTCGGCCTCGGCCGGGCCCGCGCCCACCAGCGGGCCGCACGCGAGCGGGCCGCCGCCCGGCTGGCCCGTGCCCGGTCCGAGAGCCGGGGCGCGGGAGCGAGTGAACGGCGCAGGCTGGCAAGGGAGTTGCACGACGTCAGCGCCCACCACCTCACCTCCGTGGTCGTCACCGCGGAGGCCGCCCAGCACCTCGCCGCCGACCGTCCCGAACTGGGCACCGAAGCCCTCGACTTCGCCGCCCGCACCGGCCGCGAGACGCTGGCCACCGTGCAGCGCCTCGTCACCTCCCTGGGGACCGCCGAGGAGAGCGGCGAGGTCCCGCTGGTCTCCCGGATCGAGGAACTCGCCGGCGGTTTCGTCCGCCTCGGGCAGCGGGTGGAGATCACGAGCGACGCGGACGCCGTGGACGCCGCGACCGCCGCGGGCGAGGCGGGCGACGCGGCGGTCGGTCCGCGTGTGACGGAGGCGGTGTTCGGCATCGCCAGGGAGGCCCTGACGAACACCCTGCGCTACGCGCCTGGAGCGGTCGTACGCGTCGGTCTGCGAGATCTCGGAGAGGGCTGGCTGGCGCTGACCGTCGACGACGACGGAGGGCCGTCCCGTACGGAGGCTCGTGAGGGGGCACGTACGGAGTCCCGTACGGAGGCTCGTACGGGGTCCCGTACCGGCCTCGGGTCCGGCCGCGGCACGACCGGTATGCGCGAGCGCGCCGAGGCGGTCGGCGGCACGGTGTCCGCCGGGCCCGGCCCGGCCGGCGGCTGGTCGGTACGGGCGGAACTGCCGGCCCACCCGGGAGAGGGCGTGCGTCCCCCCGCCGGGCGGCGGGGCAGAGTGCTGGACTGGCGCCTCGCCTCGCACGCCCTGCTGCCGGCCGCCGGACTCCTGCCGGCGGTGTTCCTGTTCACCGGGGACCGGGACTCGCCCGGCGAACTGGCGCTGCTGGGCACGCTGTTGATCGTGCAGCTGCTGCCGTTGCTGTGGCGGCGGGCGGCGCCCTGGCCGGTGCTGGCGGGGCTCCTCGCGGGAGCCTGGCTGTGGCCGTGGCCGCCCGGCACCGCCGCGGATCCCTGGCTGGCCCTGACGTCGGGCACCTGCGCCCTGCTGGGCGGGGTGTACGCGGTGGGGGCGTACGGCCGCGATCCGTGGGCGACATGGGCATCGGTGCCGCTGGCCGCGCCGGTACTTGCCTGCGCGGTCACGGTGACGGCGACGCGCGACGGCGTCATCAACGGAGACCCGGCCGGAAGCGTCGCCGTGGCGGTCTGCGTGTCCGCCCTGACGCTGCTCCTGCTGCCGGTGTTCGGCGGCGCGTGGGCGGCGGGCTTCGCCGTCCGGTCCCGGCGCGGGCGGATCGTCCGCCGCGAGGACGACGAACTGGGCGCGGTCGTCCACGAAGCCCTCGCCGCCGCGCACCAGGAGCGCCAACGGGTCGCCGCCGGGCTGCGGGCCGTGGTCCTGGACCGTACCCAGGAAGTGGTCCGAGCCGCCGAGGATGGCCGCCTCGACGACGTGGCCCCGGCCGCCCGCGAGGCGCTGGCCGCGATGCGCGAGCTGCTGGGCAGTCTGCGCGACGGCACCCCCGCCGACGCCCCGCCCACGGTCCTCGCCGAGGCCTCGGTAAAGTGAGGCCCCATGACCTCACCCGCCGCCCCCGCCCGGGTCCTGGTCGTTGACGACCAGGTCGTGGTCCGCGCGGGTTTCGCGGCCATCGTCGGCGCGGAGCCGGACTTCGAGGTGGTCGGCGAGGCGGGCGACGGCGCCGAGGCGGTCACCCTGGCGGCCGAGCTCAACCCGGACGTCGTCCTGATGGACATCCGTATGCCCGGCATGGACGGCCTCACGGCTACGAGCCTGCTGACCGGTTCGACGTCGGGCCACGTACCCCGGGTGCTCGTCCTGACCACCTTCAACCTCGACGCCTACGTCTACGAGGCGCTGCGCGCCGGCGCCTCCGGCTTCCTCCTCAAGGACGCCCACCCGGCCGATCTCCTCGCGGCGCTGCGGGTGGTGGTCGCCGGCGACGTGATGCTCGCCCCCGCGATCACCCGCCGCCTCATCGACACGTTCACGGCCGCCGCCCCCACGCCGCAGGTCGCCCCCGAGGCCCTGAACGCCCTCACCCCCCGGGAACGCGAGGTCGTCTCACTGATCGCGACGGGCCTCGCCAACGCCGAGATCGCCGAACGTCTGGGCGTCGCCACCGGCACCGTGAAGACCCATGTCAACGCCCTGCTCAAGAAGTTGGACCTGCGGGACCGGGTGCAGGTGACGATCTTCGCGTACGACGCCGGCCTGGTACGGCCGAAACCGCCGCGGCAGTGAACCGGCGACGCCTCACCTGTATCTGAAGGTACAGAAGCGGCTCCTTCTGCGGAGCGACGCGCTCTCCCGCCCTGGTCAGCGAGGCTGCTGGGCAGGAGCAGCGGAGAGAGGAAGAGGCCGAATGCAAGCGAGCACGTCGCCGGACTGGAACATCGTGGGCATCCTGGGGGCCGCCCGCGGCGCGCGGGGGGACACCGACGAAGCCATCGGCACACAACACCTGTTGGCCGGCATCACCACCGTCCGGGGCCCGGCGCGTGAGGCGCTCGCGGACGAGGGGGCGACCAAGACCGCGCTGCTGGCGGTGTTGCGGAACAGGGCGGACAAGGATGGCGTGTGGCAGACCGCCGACGGCGCGGAGGCAAGCGTCGCGTCCGAGACCGTCCTCGGGGAGGACGGCGACCGGCACACCCGTTTCACGGGCGCGGCGGCCAGGGCGCTGACGGCCGCGACGGGGCACGCACGGCGGAAGGACGCGGCGAAGTTCGGCGCGGAACATCTGCTGAGGGGACTGCTGGAGGAGGAGAACCGCGCCGTGGAGCTGCTGGCCGTGTGCGGCATCACCCCACAGGCCGTACGCGCCCGCCTCGACGGCGGGACCGGGACCCGGGAGGACACCCTGGACCCGCTGCTGCACCCGACCCGTGACCTGCTCCTCGGCCGCAGCCACTACCGGCGGGTGTCCTTCTGGATGCGCTGGATGATCAAACTCAGCGGAGTCAACTGGGCCGCGCTGCCCGCCGGCTGGGTCCGGCTGGAGACCTTCGAGCAGGCGCGCCGCCTCGGCAACGGCATGGTGGGCACCGAACACGTACTCCTCGCGATCCTGGCCACCCACGAGGTCGCGCGCCAGTACCCGCACCTCTCGGGCGCGAGCCTCCCCGGCCCGGACACCCAGTACGCGGGCGGCGACCGACTGGCGGCCCTGGGCCTCGACTACGCCTCGGTCCACCACGCCCTGACGTCCCCCACCCGCCCCCACCTGACCCCCGACCCGCACCCGGCCGAACAGTACGTGGACGAGACCGCACCCCTGAACCTGGACACCACATCGGACCCGGGCACGGCCCCCCTGGTCGAAACCCTCCTCACGACCACCACCCGCGCCCGCCAACTGATCGAGTCACTGACACCGAAGCCGGGCGACTGACCCGGGGGGCCGCGGGCCACGTGGGTGGCAAGTTCTGGCAAGTCCCTCGTGGCGGAGACGGCCGCACGGCAACATCGGACCCCGAACACGGTGGGGTAGTTCCCCGGCGTATGACGCGATTCTTCCTGGAGGTACGGAGTGGCCGAGGCGCCGACGTTCGACGAACTGTTCCAGAACTGCCGTAGCTCGGCGGTCCATCTCGAAATGCGCGACGGCTACATGGAGTCGGACCCCGTCTTCATCGACTGGCGCGCCGGACAACGCATCGACCCGGCCGCACGCTGGCCCGAGTGGTACGAGCTGGTGTCCAAGGCGACCAGCCGAGGGGTGGAGGTACGCCGGGCCCGCATCGTCTCGGAACCTGTCAGCGAATACATCCGGTTCGAGTACGAGGTGACGCAGGGCCTGAACATCGCGGCCGGCGAGCAAGTCCGCTGGCTCCCACGCCGTCAGGCGACCAACATCCCACTTCCCGGCAACGACTTCTGGCTGTTCGACGGGAGTCTCGTCCTCATCAACCACTTCGACGGCAACGGCGACTCCCTGGAACACGAACTGACGACGGACCCCGACGTGGCGAAGCTCTGTGCCTCAGCCTTCGAGAAAGTGTGGGAGTCCGGAACAGCGCACGAGGAGTACCGGCCGATTTGACAGCCATCTGAACCACGCCAGGTCATCGTCTCCGCCGTAGCATCTCGGCCTGAACACGCTTCCCTGACCGTCGAGTTGGGTGCGGTCCGGCAGGGGCGGTCCGTGTTCGGCGGCGGAGGCGAATCATGAAGAGTGCGCGCGTGGGGTTGGAAGCGTTCGAGACCAGAGCACGTGAGGCCGCCCGGACCTTGCCTGGAGGTCGTACGCCCTAGGCGGGTAGCCGCCAGCTTGGGCCGTCGGGGGCACCGAGCCAGACGCGTTGCGCGTCCGGGGTGACGGTGAGGCCGAACTCGGCGGGGCCGGCGGCGTGCCACAGGGCGAGGGCCTGCTCGACCGCGTCCCACAGCAGCACCGGGCCGCCCTGCCGTACGCTCCACCCCTCGCCATCCGGGGTCAGAACGGCGAACGCGTCGTTCCTGGCGTCGAGCACGTATGTGCCCATGGTGCCGTCGTCGCCGGGCATGGAGAAGGAGCGGGCGTGCGGCAACGCGAGCTGAGCGACGAACCCGCTGTCGGGCTTGGTCAGCAGTTCGGGGCCGTAACGGGTGTGACGGGTGGTGCCCTCGTCCAATGACGGGAGCATTCCGAGGCTTTCCGGTGCGTCCTGCTGTCGAGCGATCATGAAACTCGGGTCGCTGGAAAGAAACCGGCCGTGCGCGGTGTGCTCGTCCTCGACGGTCAGTCGTACGAGGCCAAGGGAGCGCATCCAGCCGCGGAGCGTTGCGACGATCAGCCCGCCGGGGCGGGTCTGCCGCACCCACGCGGCGGGGATGCTGCGCACGCCCATGGTGGCGATGGTGCGGTCACTCGGTGCGGAGCCGTCGGCGCCGAGCAGGCCATCGCCGACACGGAGCCGGGGCCGGTATCCGCAGCTGGTGAGCGCGTCGCGGGCACGCGAGGCGACCTCGGGGTCTGTCTCGACGGACAGCACGCGGTCCGCGCCAAGGCGGTGACACATGAGTGCGGTCGAGTAGCCGGTGCCGGTCCCGAGCTCCATCACAGTCATGTCGTCCTCGACCCGGAGGTCTTCGAGCATCCGCACGACAAGGGTGGGGAGCGTCGAGGATGAGGTGGGGTGCGCGTTGCTGATGGGCTGCGGGTCGGCCCAGTCGATTTCGCGGCCGTCGAATTGCGTGATCAGCGTCTCGTCGACGTACGCCTGCCGCAGCCACTTGTCGAGCCCCACGAGTTCGGGCGTCACGGGTACCCAGGTGGTCAGCCCCGGGGCGTCGGTCTCGACGTAGAAGCGCGGGACGAACTCGTGCCGGGGGACAGCCTCGACGGCAGCCCGCCAAGCGGGGGAGCGCAGCCATCCGGTGGCGGCAAGCTGCTCGGCGAGCCGTTGCCGCAGCTTCGCGGCGACGGTGTCGATGTCAGGTTCGGTCATGGGTACCTCGTTCCAGTAGGTCGGCGAGCGCCGCGGTCATGGGCAGGCCGGTCGGCGGTTCCATCCACGCCCACTGTCCCGACGGGTTGCATTCGATGAAGGTCCACTCGCCGGATGCGGACAGGGTGAAGTCGAACGCGCCGAAGACGAGTCCGAAGTGCGTCAGGTACGCGCGGATCGCGCGCGCCACGTCCGGCGGTGTCGGGATCGGCGTGTAGGTGTGGGTGCTGTAGTCGGTGCGCCAGTCGAGCAGACCACAGTCGATGCGCACGGCGAATATCTGCTCGCCGATCACGGTCACGCGCGCGTCGGCGACCTTGTCCATCCGGGCTTGGAACAGGTGCATGGTGCCCGCGATGCTCCCGTCGACCTCGTCGGCGGTCACCTCGGCGACGGGCACGGTCTGCGCCTTTTCGTCGATGAGGTAGAGCGGCACGGACAGCGGCTTGAAGATGACCGGCCCGTGTTCCTTGATGAAGGCGCGGGCGTCGTCGGGCCGGTTCGTGATGAGCGTGGGCGGCAGTGTGAACCCGCACACTGCGGCGGTGGCGAGGCCGGCTGGTTTGTACTCGGCGTCGCCGATGCGGTTCGGGTGGTTGACGTACCGGCAGTCGGGCAATGACGCGAGCACGCCGCCGAGCCCGTAGCGGGCTTGCGCGATGGCGAAACGGGCGTCTTGCGGGTCGAGGTACGGGAAGGCGAACCCAGAGGGGCGCCGGTAGTACAGCGCCCGTAGGCCGCCGAGTTCGGCCACGCGGGTCGGAGTTGCCACGCTTCCGCCCCAGTGTGCCGCGTGTCCGCCGATGTAGGCGGAGCACGACAGGGTCGCGGGGAAGTCTCCGGAGTCGAGCCGCATGACCGGGACTCCCCGGTCGTGCAGCTCGGCAATCACGAGATCTGCGGTCGGGTCGTCAAGGTTGGTGACGACCAGTACCGGACGGGGATCGGTTGTCACTGGTCGGTGTCGTTCCCCGTGTCGCTGTCGGGCGCGTCGCCGTTGCGGTCACCCTGCCCAGTGGTGCCGGTGGGCGGGTTCGTGCCCGACGAGGTGCCGTGCCCCGGCGCCATCACGACCGCGCCCCCGGCGTCGAGGTAACGGGCGATCTGTGTACCACTGTCCAGCTCGACGCGGGCGTAGTGTGGAGCATCGACCGCAGGGTACGGGGCCAGCCTGCTCAGTCCCCACGGTGCGGCAGTGAGGTGCCCTTGCGGCAGAGGGCCGCCGGTAGGGAATCGGTCTGAATGATTGAACATCGCGTGCCTTCCTCTCGCTGGTAGGTCGGATTGTGTGATGGCGACGCCTCCACTCCGTACACCGTTTACCGTTCGTCTCCGCGCGTTCCGTGTGCTCTGCGTGACTATCTGCTCACGCAGTGCCTCGGGCTGCGTACGCTCAACACCGCCCAGCGGTTTCCAACGCGTTTGCAAATTCGGGGAGTTGTGCCACTGAGCGCCTTGGGCGGGGGTCTGGCGGTGCGGTCGGCATCGGATGGCGACCACGCTGACCACGCTAGGGAGGACGGAGCATCAACTCACAGGCGATTGCACGGGGTTGCACGTCAATTACCGGAGGGCATCCAGAGCCGACGTAATCAGCGCGCGTGCGGGGGTCCCATGGACGGCCAGTGCTGCCAGCTCCGCGAACGTCTCGGCGTACATGGCCACTTCGCTGGGCTGTGTGATCGTGAGGTAGCCGGAGATCAACTCGACGTTGACCTGTGCCACGTCATAGATCCAAAACCCCTCAGCCGGCCACCGCTCCCGATCCGGCGTCATTGGCACAACTCCCAAGCTCACGTTGGGAAGTGAGGCAATCGAGATCAGATGGCCAAGCTGCCCGGACATCACATCGGCGCCGCCGATTCCGGTCCGCAACACCGACTCTTCAACGAGAAATGCAAACCGCCGGTCCCCCTCGTACAGGACCCGCTGACGCTCCATGCGGACGGACACAGCTTCGGCCACGTCGTCCACCAGGCCGCGCCGTCGCTGGATCGCTCTCAGTGCCGCTGTCGTGTACGGCTCCGTTTGAATCATGCCGGGCACGAGCCACGAGGAGTACGAACGGAAACGACGGGTTCGCTGGTACAGCGGCAGCCGGGCCTCCTGTGCCTGTCTGAGCCCGGCCCGCTCCATGCGCCGCCAGCCAACCCACATACCCTCGGCCGTCCGCAGCATGGCAATCAGGTCTTCGGTCTGCTCCTCGGTCCCGCACGCCTCACACCACGCCCGGATGTCGTCGGCGGACGGTGGCGTACGCGCGTTCATGATCCGGGACGACTTGGACCGGCTCCACCCGCAACGCTCAGCGAGGTCAAGCCCGGTCAGCCCGGCATCCCGGCAAAGTTCCCTGAGTCGATACGCGAGAGCCTGCCGGGCCTGCTGGGCGCTGGACGATGCGGAGACAGCCACGGTGTGCGATCAGCTCGGCCGGTACTCCGCGTGAGGAATCGCGCACTTCCACGCTGCCTCGTACGCCGTGACGTATTGCGCCGCCAACACCGGATCGTGGCGGACCTCCATGCGCGGGCCGGTCCACTGACCCTCGCCGCTGAAGTGGTGGAGGATCACGGTTTCCTCGTCCATGACCCAACCGTCCAGCGCGGGGAGCAGCAGATCACGGGCCCGCGAGCGAGGCAGCCAACGTACGTCCTCACCCGCTGTGATGTTCGTAAAGGTGCCGTCGTACTCATAGCGCACGTAATCACTCAGCGGTTCAGAGACGACACGCAACCGACGCATGACCACACCCCGGCCGGTCGTCTCGGCCACCACGTCCAGCCACGAGCGCCACCATGACTCAGGGTCGTCCGGCTCGTACCGGTGCCCTTCCTGCCAGCGGATGAACTCGGGGTCATCCCGCATGTAGCTGTCCCGCATCTCAAGGTGCATCGCCGTGCGCCGCGCCTTTGCGAGAGCTTCACGTACCGCTGTTGCCACCGTCGCCGTCCCTGCTGTCGTCGTCCTTGTCGCTGACCTCAACCGCCGCCATCTCCAAGTTCTCCGGGCGGGGGATGAACTGGAGCATGTTCGCGGGGAGCCGGATCACGGACTCGTGCTCCGGTACCTCTTTGGAGTGGCCCGGCACTGAGCCGACTTCCTGCGCCTGCCGGATGGTCTCCTCGTCCGCCTTCCACGACTGGATGACCAGATCGCCGGTCGTGTCGTCCAGCCAGATCGTGGGCGATCCGTCGTCCGGTGTGTCGGGCCAAATCCCCAGGAACTTTAGGGCCATTGGGGCACTCCTCTACCGGGTGGGTTGCACCGATGAGCATGAGTTCGACCGTGAGCGACCCGCATCCGTCGCCCTGTGAGCGTGGCGAGCGCGGGCTCTGTGGTGCTGCTGCGTGGTCAGTACCGGTCGTCGTTGATGGCGCCGATGAGACGGCGGGCGAACCCCGCCGGCGCGCTGGCCGAATCGCTGGCCTTGGCCTTCGGCGCGCCCGCTCTGTCCACTGTGCGCGCCAAGCACCGATATGGAGAACAGGGTTTCCGGCCGAGAGCTGCTGAAGTCGGGGTGCCTGTGGGCTGCTTCCGGGAGGGAAGCAACCCACAGGACCGGTCTAGAACTCCCCGTTGCTGAGGGCGCCGATGAATGCGGTCCAGGCGTTGCCGGTGAGGGTGAAGGCGGGGCCGTGGGGGTTCTTGGAGTCGCGTACGGCCATGGCGCCACCGGGGAGACGGGCGCCTTCGACGCACTGTCCGCCGTGGTCGTTGCTGTAGCTCGACTTGAACCAGTCGGCACCGGACAGCGAGCCAGCCGTGGTTGTCATCGGAATCAAAGCTCCTTCATTGCCTTCTTGATCATGCTCAGGGACTCCTGCGGCCCGAGAGCGATGGCTTGCAGTTCGCTGAACGCTTCCTCATGCAGCTCTACGTCCGACTGCCGTCGGCTCACCCAGGCATCGGCCAGGTTCTCGAAGTAGATGATCGGCTTGAGAGCGTCCCGGTCGTGAAACTGGAGCGTGGCGAAGGCCCCGTTCATCCCTGGATGGGCACCTGCCTTGAAGGGGACCACCTGGACTCTGACGTTGGGCAGCGCCGCCAAGTCAACAATATGCGCGAGCTGCGCACGCATGACCTCCGGGCCTCCCACCTGCCGGTGTAGCACGCCCTCGCTCATGATTGCCGCGAATTTCAGCGGTGCCTTCCGGCGCAGCGCCTCCTGCCGTGTCATCCGCACGGCCACCATGCGGGCGATCTCCTCCTCACTGAGACCTTGATGCGCGTTCTGATGCGTGGCGCGCACGTACGCCTCGGTCTGGAGGAGGCCGGGGACGAACTCGGACTCGTAGTTGTGCAGTGCGACGGCCGTGGCTTCCAGGCCCAAGTAGGCCCTGAAACCAGGGGAGATGACTTGGCGGTACTCCGTCGACTGCCACCAGTCCCGTTTCCGCTTGGTGACGGCCGCATACCCCTTCAGCTGCTCCGTCTTCTCCTCGTCCGCCCCGAAGATGTGACAGAGCGCCATGACATCGACCGGCTCGACAACCGAGTTCTCTCCCGTCTCCAGTCGGGTCAGCTTGGACGGACTCCAGTAGAGCTTTTTGACGACCTGGGTTGATGTCAGCCCGGCCTTCTGCCTGAGGTGACGCAGCTCGTTGCCCAGGTGCAAGCGGCACAGGGCCGGGGTTGCCGACTCGATGTCCGTGATCATCTGCCGTCCTCTCGGGGCGTTTTCCAGTGTGTCGACGTTGCTTCCGCCTACGCAAGGAACTTTCCGCGCAATAGCGGGAACCACTGCTCCCGTGCGTGAGCACCCTCCGCGCAGTGGCTGATTCACGCAGATTTCCGCATGCAGAATTCGGCTACGGAGTCCCATCCGCGAAGCATCTGGTGCGAGGCTATACGTACTCCTCACGCACCGCAGTTGATTCAACGCAACGCGTGAGCATGGAGACTCGACGACAAGGACTCCCGATGCCTCCCATGACGCGTAGCGCAACTTCCGTCCCACCCACCGCGGTTGACATACGGGACGCCGTCCGCCTGAGCATCTCGTTCCGCCCCCACACCCGCCGCGTCGCGCACCTGCGGCACATCACCGGCGCGCTTCTGCGGGAGGGCGATGTCGGGGAGGACGCGGTCGAGACCGCGCAGCTTCTCGTCAGCGAGATCGTCACCAACGCCGTGATGCACGGTGGCGGTGAACGCGTCCGGTTCTCGCTCTCGTACGACCGCTGCGGTGACGTACTGATCGAGGTGGACGACGGCGCCCCCGCACGGATCGAGGTCCGTCATCCGGAGGCCGACGACGAGACCGGTCGGGGCATGCTGCTCGTCGCGGCGCTCGCGCGGACCTGGGGCCGGCGCGGGACCCGGACCTGGTGCACGGTCGCCCGGTGGGAGGCGTCCGCCTCATGACGTCCAACCGCCGTACGCCCGGCGCCCATTGGCCTCACCGGCCGCCGAGGTTCGCGCAGGACCCGCAGACGCTCCGCCGCCTGCTCGACGGCCTCAACCGCGATCTCCCCATCGACTTCGTGACCGTCTCCCGTACGGTCGCCGAGGCCCTGGCGTTCCAACTCCCCCTGCCCGAGCGGGCCTGGGTGGACCTCACCACGCTCAAACTCCGTGGCCACTTACAGCTCCTGCTCTGCGAGTACGACGGGGACGCCGACGCCCCGCGAACACTCGCGCTCCACAGGGACGCCTACCGGCTGCTCGCCCTCTGCGACACCTTCGACCGTGCGACACCGCCCCTGCACGCGTACGAGCTGATGCGCGCGTTGGCCGAGACCACCCGCTCGTTCATCGAACTCCACGAACAAGGGGAGCGGGACCGATGAGCAACGCCAAGGCGCAGACCCTCTACCTCATCTCGGTCACCGCTGTCGGCGGCTCGATTGTCCTCGCGCTGTGGCGCGGCTGCTGACTCCGCCCGCACCCCGGAGGACGACATGACGCTCAGGTTCATCGGGACGACGTCCGACAACGGCAACTGTCCTGACCGACTCCGCGCATCTCGCACAATTACGTGACGTCAAGGAGTCGGAGACGTTCGTCGTCATCCCGCGCGATCTGCTCACCCGCTTCGCCCCCAAGGAGTGACCGTGTCTCCGTTGATCCCGTTCAACCAGATCACCCACCTGTTCACCGACTTCGCGCACACCGCCTGGCGGCTGGAGACCCGGCGCGGCTACGCGACGGACCGCGAGAGTCCGAAGTGGCGGCGGTGGAAGTCCGGGCAGGACATCGCGAACGAGCCCTTCGACTCCTGGCGTCTGAGCGTCAGCGAACAGACGAAGCTGGGCAAGCGCTTCGAGCGAGTACGTCTCGTGGACGATCCGCCGACCGAGGGCCAGCGGTTTCTCCTCGACTCGGGCCTCGGGAATGTCGCCGCGGGCGAGGACATCCGTAACCTCCCCCGGGCGCGGGCCGAGAGGCTGGCGCTGCCCGAGTTCGACTTCTGGCTGTTCGACTCCCGTACCGTCGTGAGGTTCGTCATCGACGACGAGGGGACGACCCTTGGGGTGCGCGTACTCGAAGACGCCGAGAGTGTCGTGCGCGCCTGCCAGGCCCGTGACGCTGCCTGGCATCACGCGGTGCCTACAAGGGAGTTCCGGGCGCGGGCCTCCCTCAACACCGCGTGAGCCCAACGGCTGCGATCGGGGGCGATCGGCCGAGAACTTCGGCGATCGGACGCAACCGGCAGGCCGGCGCGTAACTCCCCTCCCTGGCGTGGCACGCACGGCGGATCGGGCTCACCATCCGCATCAGGCAGGGAGACTGTCATGGGTGGACAGCACGGCGGCGGCACCGGCGGCGGTCAGGGCGGCAGCCCGGCAGGACGATTCCAACAGCGGCGCGTACACGCTGTGGCTCTACAACACCGACACCCACTCGTGGGCCAGTGCCGACCATGTGCCGGGCGGCACGGAGTTCGAGGTGGTGCAGTGCGGACCGCGTCGGCTGTGGGGCGAGGTCGAGCGGGCGTTCAGCTGGTGGGTGGGCCACGGACGGCCCGGCTTCCAGCGTTTTGGGCTGACGGTCGGCGAGGCCGGGCAGCGTGCCCATGCCACTACCGAGGTGACCGCGGCCGGGCCGTGGGTGTGGTCGCGGGTACGCGGGACTGGACGCACTCTCGTTCGCCGTCCTTCGACGCGGGCCGGAAGCAGGCCCGGACGGTGCTGCCGGGGTGGGTCGCGGTCATCTCGGTGTAGACGTAGGTTTCCGTGTCGGTGGTGTCCTCGACGCGTGCGTCGTAAGCCGGGCCGGCCGACTTGACCTGTACGCGGTCGCCGATGCGGGTTCCCCACACCATCGCCCAACTCGCGCCGCACTTCTCGCTGTAGCGCAGCTCCAGGTGGGCGCCGGTGGTGGTGAGACGCGTGCTGAGGGTGTCGGGGTCGTAGCCGCAGAACAGGCGTATCGGGTCCAGGCTCTCGCAGGCGGCTCCGTGGCACTGGGGAGCGAGCGAGTACGGGGCGGCGGCCGAGAGCCCTTCGGTCTTCGGGACGTACCGGTCCGGCAGCAGGACAAGCAGCAGTGCCGCACCACCGACGATCACGACGCAGGCCGACGCCAGCAGCACTATGAGGCCGCCTCTGCGGGCCTTGGGTCGTCCGGGCCCGGGCGGCTCCGGCGGTGGCGGCGGCAGTGGCGGTGGCTCGTCGGCGGTCGGGGCGGGGACCGCCGCCCGTCCGCTCCAGTGCGACTCGGCGATCTCCCACAGGGCCAACAGCCGCCCGTCCGGCTCGTTCGCGAGCCGGCACAGCTCCTGTACGGCCTGACGAGGGGGCAGGCTCTTGCCGTTGAGGTAGCGCTCCCAGGTGGACTTGCTGTACGCCGTGCGCTGCGACAGCGCCGCCAGGCTCAGACCCGTACGGGCCCGCAACGCCCGCAGCGCCGCGCTCAACCGGATGTGTCCCGAGTGCTCCATGGTCATTTCGGCGCCGCTTCCCGTAGGGACTTCCAGGTGTGCCGGCCGATGACACCGTCCACGACCAGCCCGTCCCGTGTCTGGACGCGCTGGACCGCGCGCTGCGTCTTCGGGCCGAAGACACCGTCGATGTCTCCCGGCGGGAAGCCTGCCCGGCGCAGCAGGCACTGCGCCTCGGCCACCTCCGGCCCCACGTGGGTGTAGGCCAGGATGGTCTCGGAGGTGCGGCTGAGGCCCGCGTACCAGCGGCCGTCGCGCTGCTCCAGCCGGCAGGTGTAGATGACCGGCACCATGGACTCCGACACGATGGCCGGGGTCGCCCGGGCCGCCCCCGCCCGTACGTCCGCCAACTCGGCGCGGGTGTCGGCGAGTTGTACGGCCAGCAAGGCGGCGGCGGAGACGGACAGCACCAGGGCGACCGCGCCCGCCGCGACCAGCGCGTGCGGGTAACGCCCGTACGCCTGCCGCTCCGTGGACGTGGACGGGGACGTGGACGGGGGCGTGGACGTGGGCGTGGAGGGGGACGGGGGCGTGGGGTCCGGCGCCGCCGCCCAGCGTTCGGAGGCGATCTCGTGCAGCACCAGCAGCCGGGTCGGATCGTCGCCGCCGATGCGGGCCATCGTCTCGACGGCCTCCCGGGGCGGCAGCGACCTGCCGTTCAGATACCGCTCCCACGACCTCGTGCTGTAACCGGTCTTCGCGGCCAGTTGGCGCGTGCTCAGTTCGCCGTGGTCCTTGAGCCTGCGCAATCGGACGATCAACTGGCGTATGTCCGGGTGCAGTTCAGTGGGCAACTCTTTCCAACGCGACATGTTCCCCCCACTCGCGTCATGGACCGCGATATGCCCGCGCCCCCTGTGTCCCGGCGTCATTCTGCATCAGTGGTCACGGCATTCACACGGAGCAGCGACCGGGCATGTCGTGGGAGAGGCCGTCCCCGCATGTGGTGGCCCCGTGCGTGCCCGTCCCGCCGCACCGACTCGGCGGGCAACGTCCCAGCAGGTCAGCGCCTTGGACGTCCCGGGATGACGTCACTTCCACGTCAGCTGTCGCCGGGCATCGCGCCGAACCCGCAGTCTCCTTGCGGGGCCGGCCGGTGCGTTCGGCCCCGCTCATGCCACTTCACCTGGAGCGTTCCCATGAAACTGAACAGAAAGCTCGCGGCGCCGCTGCTCGCCGTCGGACTGGCCGCGACCTTGACCCCGCTGACCGCCTCGCCCGCCGCCGCCGACAGCGCCTACGGCTGCTCGTACCCGCGTGTGTGTCTGTACTCCGGTTCGTACAGCAGCGGCAGCATCATCGGCTGGTTCCAGGACACGTACTACCAGAACCTGCCGACGTCCATCCGCAATCTGCCCGACGCGGTCGTCAACACCCGTAACGACGACTCCGTCTGGCTCCTCGACACGGGCTACGCCCCCGCGGACGCGTACATCTGCATCCCGAAGAACAAGGCCGTGAACCTCGGCAGCTACGACCACCCCAACGGCACCACCTGGGCGAACGATGTCGACACCATCCTGATCTGGCCCGAACCCGACAACGGGCTGTGCAGCGGCTCCACCGACGTGCGGCAGGGCACCGTCCCCAACGGGTGGCGCCCCTGACGGGTGGAGCCCTGACGGATGGCGCCCCTGACGGGTGGAGCCCCCGACGGGTGGCGTCCTGACGGTGGGCGTCCCGACACACGCGGCCGTCCCCGGCGCCTCAGGCCCCGGGGGCGGCCGTTCGGGCCGCCGGTGGGCGCGGGGCCGCGCTCCGCGTCGCGTGAGTACGGTGTCGTCCGGCAGGCTGGCGCCATGAGATCTCGAACCGGCGGTATGTGGTGGGGGACGACCATCGAGGCCCCGGACCCCAGCGCCTTGGCGAACTTCTACGCCGAACTCCTCGGCTGGCACATCGGGCACGAGGAGCCGGGAACGACGATCCTCGCCGCCTCCCCCCAGGGCCCCTTCTTCGTGTTCCAGCACGCGGACGGCTATCGGGCTCCGGTCTGGCCTCCGGTCGCGGGGGAGCAGCGTCCGATGATGCATCTGGACTTCCAGGTCGGCGATCTGTCCGAAGCGGTCGCCGAGGCGGTCGCCCTGGGCGCCACCGTGGCGGAGTTCCAGCCGCAGGAGAACGTCCGGGTGCTGCTCGACCCCGCCGGACACCCCTTCTGTCTGTGCTTCGACCCGTCATGAAGGGCCGCCACGTCGTGCAGCCCGTTCGTACAGGGAGAAGGCAGTGGACATGAGCGGGCGCAGCCGGGTCGGCATGATCGCGGCCGGCGCCGCGACAGCGGTACTCGTGGGTGCCGGCACGGCTGGGGCGACGCCGGCCGGACCCGGTGTGGTCGGCACGATCATTTCGCGGACGACGGTGGGCGACAAGGACCACATCCTCCGCCGAATCACCATCCCCGCAGGTCAGAGCACCGGATGGCACTTCCATCACGGCACGCTGTACGCCTTCGTGGAGCAGGGAACGCTCAGCCACTTCGACGCCACCTGCGAGTCCAGCGGTGTCCACCCGGCGGGCAGCGCGCTGACCGAGGCTCCCGGCGCCGAGAACGTCCACATCGGGCGTAATCTCGGTACCGTCCCCCTCGTCCTGGACGTGCTCTACGTCCTCCCGCACGGCGCGCCGCTCTCGGAGGACGCCCCCGACCCGGGCTGCGACTTCCAGTAGCACCGACCGGGCGCGCGGCCTATCCGACCGCGCGCCCGCGCGCCGCGACCCTCAGCCGATGGGCGCGGGCATGCGCACCACGTCGTACGCGAGGTCGATGACATCCCCGGTGACCGGGTCGCTCAGCTCCACGCGCCAGCGGTCGGCGAACTGGTCGACGCCCTCGGTCATCGGGATGGTGCCGGAGATCAGCACCGTGCCCGGCACCAGATCGCCGCGCTCGCGCAGGACGTCCGCCCAGTAGCCGGGGGTGAGCAGCTCGGCCAGGGTCCCGTTCTGGATGAGCGTCTCCCGCCCGTCGTGGGTCACCCAGGCCCGCAGCGCCAGCTCGTCCAGCCGCCCCTCCACGTCGGCGAGCCGCCAGGCCCGCCGGGCGAGCACGTCGGGGCTCGCGTTCTTGCTCCATGCGACGCCGTGCACCTCCAGTTCGCGGTCGGTGTGGTCGCAGGCGGCGGTCAGCAGCAGTTCTCCCTCGCTGTCCACGACCAGGGCCCACTCGGCCTCGCCCGACGTGCGGCCGTGCTGGACGCTGACGCGTTCGGTGTGCTGCGCGAGGTAGGGGGAAACCGGGTAGAGGGCCGGTGTCACGGACGGCGCGGGCACGCCCAGCTCGGCGAGTTCGGCGACGTGCGCGGCCACGTCGGCCTGGCTGCGTCCCGCGTAGCCCGCGTTGAGCACCTGGACGACCTCGGTGCTGCGGGTGGTGCCGTCGGGCAGTTGGAAGGTGAGCAGCGCCATGGGAATCTCCACATCGATCGCGGTATCGGCGAGGTTAACTTTGCGCGAGAGGGTTGCGCATACGACCTGTATACAAGAAGTATGCCGGTAGGTCGACAGTTGCCCTGCATCCAGGCGCCCCTCATGAAGGAACAAGCACTGTGAACAAGAGCACCAGCGGTGACGGCGGGTCCGCCGTACGCCGCGCCTTCTTCGCCAGCCTCACCGGCACCGCTCTGGAGTGGTACGACTTCGCCATCTACTCCGTGGCCGCGGCGCTGGTCTTCGGCGACGTCTTCTTCCCCTCGGAGGATCCCGCCACCGGCACGCTGCTGGCCTTCTCCACGTACGCCGTCGGCTATGTGTCCCGCCCGCTCGGCGGCTTCGTCTTCGGCCGCCTCGGCGACAAGATCGGCCGCAAGAAGGTCCTCATCGCGACCCTCGTACTGATCGGGGTCGCGACCCTCCTGATCGGTCTGCTGCCCGGCTACGCCACGATCGGCGTCGCCGCGCCCATCGCGCTGGTGATCCTCCGCTTCGCCCAGGGCGTCGGAGTCGGTGGCGAATGGGGCGGAGCCGTACTCCTGTCCAGCGAGTTCGGCGATCCGCGCCGGCGCGGCTTCTACGCCTCGGCCGCCCAGATCGGGCCGCCCGCCGGCAACCTCATGGCCAACGGCGTACTCGCCGCACTCGGCGCGCTGCTGTCCGAGGACCAGTTCGTGTCCTGGGGCTGGCGCGTGGCGTTCCTTCTCTCCGGTGTTCTCGTCGTCTTCGGGCTGTGGATCCGCACCAAGCTCGAGGAGACCCCGGTCTTCAAGGCGATGGAGGCCGAACAGACCCGCCCCACGGCCCCCATCCGCGAGGTGTTCACCACCCACCCCCGCGCGCTGACGGCCGCGATCCTGAGCCGCGTCGCACCCGACGTGCTGTACGCGCTCTTCACCGTCTTCGTCCTGACCTACGCGACCGGCGAACTCGACATGTCCCGCGGCTCCGCGCTCGCCGCCGTGCTCATCGGGTCCTCCTTCCAGGTCTTTCTCATCCCGCTCGCGGGAGCCCTCTCCGACCGCGTCAACCGCCGCCTGCTGTACGGGCTTTCGGCCCTGGCCGCCGGAGTGTGGCCGTTCGTGTTCTTCCCCCTGACCGACGGCGGGAGCTGGCCGCTGCTCACTCTCGGTGTGGTGGTGGCGCTGGGCATCCATTCGTTCATGTACGGGCCGCAGGCGGCCTTCATCGCCGAACAGTTCTCGCCACGGCTGCGCTACACGGGCTCCTCACTCGCGTACACGCTCGCCGGAGTCATCGGCGGGGCCGTCGCGCCCCTGGTGTTCACGGCGCTGCTCGACGCGTACGACTCCTGGGTGCCGCTGGCTCTCTACGTCGCGGCCACGGCGGCGGTCACGGTCACCGGGCTGGCTCTGGGCCGCGACGGCGACGGGTCCGACGACACCGTCGAGGCCACGCCCGCGAAGTCGGCCGTCGAAACACCCGCCGCGAAGACCAACTGACAGGAGCCGTACCGTGCGCATCGCGCTGAGCCAGATCACCACCGGCCCCGACCCCGAGCGGAACCTCGGACTCCTCCGCGAGGACGCCCGCCGGGCCGCGGACGCGGACGCCCGCGTCGTCGTCTTCCCCGAAGCCGCGATGGCCTGTTTCGGGAGTCCGCTGGCATCACTGGCCGAACCTCTCGACGGGCCGTGGGCCACCGGCGTCCGCCGGATCGCCGAGGAGACCGGACTCGTCCTGGTCGCGGGCATGTTCACCCCCGCCCCGGACGGGAAGGTGGCCAACACGCTGCTCGCCACCGGCCCCGGCGTGGAGGCCGCCTACGACAAGATCCATCTCTACGACGCCTTCGGCTACGCCGAGTCCGACTCCGTGGCGCCCGGCTCCGAGGTCGTCACCATCGAGGTCGACGGCGCCCGTATCGGCCTGGCCACCTGCTACGACATCCGCTTCCCCGAGCTGTTCCGGGCGCACGCCGACGCCGGAGCGGTCCTCTCGCTGCTGCCCGCCTCCTGGGGCGCCGGCCCCGGCAAGCGTGAGCAGTGGGAGCTGCTCACCCGGGCCCGCGCACTCGACGCCACCCTCTGGCTCGCGGCCGTGGGACAGGCGGACCCGGCGGCGTCCGGCATCTCCCCGACCTCGAACGCCCCCACCGGTATCGGCCACAGCGCGGTCGTCGGCCCCGACGGGACCGTACGGCAGCGACTCGCGGAAGGGCCGGGGATGCTGCTGGCGGACCTGGACCTCGACGAGGTCGCCACGGTCCGGCGATCCGTACCGGTGCTGGCCAACCGCCGCCTGCCGCTGGGAGAACGCCCGAGCGCCCCGCGCTAGTCAGCCCGCCAGCAGGACCTTCAGCGTCGTCTCCAGGTGGCTGTCGATCGCGATACGCGCGGCGCGGCGGTCACCGGAGGCGATCGCCGTCAGGATCGCCCGGTGCTCGGTCAGCACGGACTCCTGGCGGCCCTGCTGGTTGTACAGAGCCACCACCCCGGCCCGGATCTGCCGGCTGCGGAGCCCGTCGTAATGCCGGTTGAGCAGGGCGTTGCCCGCCGCGGCGACGATCGTCGCGTGGAACAGATGATCCACCGCGATGAACTCCTTCGCGTGCTCGGGCCCGCTCAACGCGCGCTGGCGCTCCAGGAGTTCGGTCAGCTCCGCCAGGAGATCCCGGTCCCCGGGATCGACCCGCTCCGCCGCGTACCGCTCGACGATGCCGCGCAGCTCCATCACTTCGCTGATCTCGCGCCCCGACAGCGGCACGATCTGCGCGCCCCGCTTGGGCACCAGCCGGACGAGATCCTCGGCCGCGAGCAGCAGCAACGCCTCGCGGATGGGGGTGCGGGAGACTCCGATACGGTCGGCCAGCTCCTGCTCGGAAAGGAACTCGCCCTGGCGGTCCGGGTCGGTCAGCACGTTCTCCTTGAGGAACGCGTACGCCTTCTCCCGGCCCGACGTCCGTTCCGACTTCCCCTCGGAGGCCCGTTCCGACGTCATGCTGTCCCCCGTGACCCGTATGACTGCATACAGTGAGTATACAGATGGACGGACTCTCTCCGGGGGCTCGCGGGTGCTCCGGCACCGTTCACCGGCGGGTCCGGCGGGTCCGGCGAACCGGGTCGGCCACGGCGGCCCGAACGCCCTGCCTGAGGGTGCCCGTCCGGCACCGCAGTGTGCTCGTGTTATGCCTACGGCATGCCCGAATAGCCCGTAAACGTCCCTTGGCGCGTTTCATACCGTCGAACGTGATCGTTCATGACCCGCGCGGGGGTCGTTTGGCGTTCGGATGGAACCACACCTGTCGGCGGCCAAAACGTGAAAAAGGCCGGATTGGCACAGAGTCGCGCGGACACGGGGTGTAGTCATCGCAGCAAACGACCCACAAACGACCCCTGTCCGGTGCTGCAACGAGAGCGGGAAATCGTCACTGTGTAGGAGCGCCTGCCGCCGGTAGGGCGAGTTCCGGTTCCGCTGACCTAACTGAGAGCACCGATCAGTTCTAACCATGTTGACAGTTGACAGATGTCTCATTCGAGAGGGCTGTACAGGCGCATGAGTGGCTATTTCACCACGGAATTCCATGAACGTCTCAGGGCGCAGGTCCGGGCATTCGCCGAGGCCGAAGTCCGGCCCCGAATACCCGAGATGGAGGCGTCCAAGGCCGTCCAGCACGAGCTGTCGCAGCTCATCGCCTGGCAGGGCTGGCTGGGCGTCACCATCGATCCCGCGTACGGGGGCATGGGCGCCGGCCATGTCGCGAAGACGATCATCATCGAAGAGCTGTCGCGGGTCAGCGGCGCCATGGGCGCCATGGTGCAGGCCTCGCAGCTCGGGGTCGCGAAGATCATTCACTTCGGCAGCGACGCCCAGAAGAAGACCTGGCTCCCGGAGATCGCGGCCGGCGGCTGTCTGCCGACCATCGCCGTCACCGAGGCCGGCTCGGGAGGCCACGTACTGGGCATGGAGGCGACCGCCCACCGCGACGGCGACGACTATGTCCTCAACGGCGCCAAGGTGTTCGTCGGCAACTCCCACGTCGGCGATCTGCACGGCGTCGTGGTGCGCACAGGACCGGGCAGCAAGGGCCTCTCCGCCTTCCTGGTGGAGGCGGACCGCCCCGGCTTCTCGCTCGCCCCGCACCGGCCCGCCATGGGCCTGCACGGGTTCTCCTTCGGCGAGCTGATCTTCAACAACTGCCGGGTGCCCGCGGCGAATCTGCTGGGCAACGAGGGCGACGGGCTGCCCGTCGCGTACTCCTCCAGCACGCTCTACGGCCGGGCCAACCTCACCGCCGTCGCGCTGGGCATCCACCGGGCGATCCTGGAGGAGACGATCGCGTTCACGACCGCCCGGGAGCGCTACGGCGCGCCGCTCGCGGAACTCCCCACGGTCAAGCAGAAGTTGGGGAAGATCCAGTCGGCGTACATGACGGCGCGGCTGGCCGCGTACCACGCCGTGCACCTGCTGGACCAAGGGCTGCCCTGCGACGCCGAGTTGATGAACGCCAAGCTCGTGAACGTCGAGTCGGCGATGGACTCCGCCCGTGTCGCCATGGAGGTCCACGCGGCCATCGGTCTGTCGACGGACCGCGCCATCGAGCGCTACACGCGCGACGCGTTCCACATCTTCGCGCCGGCCGGTACGTCCGACATCCAGCTCCAGCGGCTGGCGGAGGTCGCGCTCGGCACCTCGAAGGGCGAGTGGTCACGACGACTGGCCGCCCACGCGGGTGCGGGGGCGGCCGTCGCCGTCTGAGACCAAGTGCCCAAGTGGCCACAAGATTATGAAACTTGTGGAGCTATGGGGCTTGTGGAGCTGTGAGGCTGTGAATCGTCGGTGAGGCCCCGCTGGTCAGCGCGGGCCTCCACCGGTGCGCTGGTAGATGAGGCGCATCAGCTCGTCGCGGCTCTCCTTGATGAGCTGAAGGGTGTCGCGGCCCGTCTCCTTGCCCCGCGGGTCCGTACCGACGAAGCAGACCGTGCCCAGCACCGTGTCCGTGCGCTCGTCGATGAGCGGGGCGCCCGCGTACGTACGGATACCGATCAGGTCCACCACCTCGTTCGAGGCGAACCGCGGGTAGGCGTACACGTCCGGCAGTACCAGCGCCTTACGGCGGTTGAGCACGTCCGGGCAGTAACCGTGGTCGCGGGACATGATCCGGCTGACCTCGGGGCCGGCGTCCGGACCCGACTGGCCGGACTGGCCGGGGGACGGCGTGTGCAGACCGGCGAAGAACTGGTGGCCGGTGATGAAGTTGACCATCGCGTACGGCGCGCCCGCCGCCTGCGCGAGCTGCGTCGCGAAGGCGTCGAACTGGGCGTCGGGCATGTCACCGAGCCCCAGTTCACGCAGCCGGGCCTCCCGCCGCGCCAGGTCCATGTCGGGTGCGGGGAGATGCAGGCCCGCTTCGGTGTCGTACGTCATGAGGTGGCTCCCAGATCGCTGGAGTACTGAAGGGGGGGTGCGGGGGGCGGGGCCTGTACGGCCTGCTCCCGCGCGCGGCGGAGCGAGACCGAGTGCGCGTAGCTGACGAGTGAGATCAGTACGTGCTTCGCCGAGGCCGGGTCGCGCGCGTCGCAGAGCAACACCGGTACGTCCGCCTTGAGTTCGAGCGCGTCGCGGACCTCTTCCGAGCTGTAGCGGTAGGCGTCGTCCGCGTCGAACTCGTTGACCGCGACGACGAAGGGCACGTCCCGGCTCTCGAAGTACTCGACGGCGGCGAAGCAGTCCAGCAGCCGGCGGGTGTCGGCCAGGACGACCGCCCCGATGGCGCCCAGCGACAGGTCGTCCCAGGTGAACCAGAAGCGCTGCTGACCGGGGGTGCCGAACAGCAGCAGCACCATGTTCTGCTTCTGGAGCGTGATGCGGCCGAAGTCCAGGGCCACCGTGGTGGTGGCCTTGTTCTCGATGCCCTCCAGCCGGTCGGTGCCCGTGCCGCTGCTCGCCGAGGTGAGTGTCTCCTCGGTCGACAGCGGTTTGATCTCGCTGACCGAGCCGATCATGGTGGTCTTGCCCACGCCGAAGCCGCCACCGACCACGATCTTCAGGGCGATGGGATCGTCAGACGACATAGGTTCGTAGCCCCTCAAGCACTGCCTCCAGCAGATTCGGATCTTTCGGGTCGGCCGTTCTCGTGGGCATCGCCATGATCAGAGCGCCCGCGTCCAGCAGGTCGGAGAGCAGGATCTTGGCCACCTGGACCGGCTGGCCCAGCGTGGCGGCGACCTCGGCCACCGACCGTGCCTCGCCGCGGCAGAGCGCGAGGCAGTGGGCCGCCTCCGGGCTGAGATAGCCCTCCGGTGCCGTGGCGCGTGCTTTGAGGAGAGACGACAGACTCATCTCGTTCGTGGGCCGCGTTCGCCCACCCGTCAGGGCGTACGGACGAACCTCGTGCTCGTCGTCGTCGACCCAGGGGGTACCGTCTAAGGCCGCCATGATCAGTGCACCCGGTCGTCGACGGCGGGCTGCCTGAACCGCGGTGGCGTACTCAGGTGTTCGGGCACGCTCTTGACCAGCTGGCCCATCTCGAAACCGACGGCGCCCAGATCGGCGCTGTCGGAGGCCAGCACACCCAGGACGGCCCCGGGGCCGGCCATGGACACGAAGAGCAGCCCGTTGTCGTGCTCGACCACCACCTGCCTGACCCTGCCGTCGGCGGGACCCTTGATGTCACGGACACCGCCGGCCAGCGAGCACAGCGCGGTGCTGATCGCGCTCAACTTGTCCGCCGAGTCGATGCTCAGACCGTACGAGTGCTTACGCACTCCGTCACTGGAAGCCAGGACGGCGCCCTCCGTACCGGGGACGCGCCTGATGAAATCAGCCATCAACCAGTCCAGATCGGGCTGCTGGGCCGAAAAAACTTCGTTTGGCAAGAGAGTGACTCCGTAAGTGGTTGGGCGACCGCCGAAGGCAGCGTCAGCTCGTCTGGTCGGGGGGCCCTTGAGGGCCGTCTTCCGAACTGGCGAGCCTGATGCCTGAGGCGAAACGAGCCATCAGATCCGGATTCGGGGCGACGACCTGCCGGTCGGCGTCGGCGAGCCGCGGGAACTCGGGTCCGCGGTACGTCTCGCTCCGCCGGGGCAGGGTAGGCCGGCGGCCGGGAGGACTGGTGGCGTCGCTGGGGGGTGAGGCCTGGGTGGATCGGGGGACCTCGGGGGGTGTGACATCGGCAGAGCCGGGGGTGGGGCGGCCGGCGCTGGGTTGGCCGGAGTTGGAGTGGGCGGGGGCGGGGGGCCGGCCGCCGAGGTGGCCGGAGTCCTGGTGGTTTCCGGTGCCGGGGTAGGGGGAGTCGCTGCTCGCGGCGTACGGGGCGGGCTTCCGCTGGGGGAGCGGGAGCGGGACCTCGGCGGTGCTGCTGTTGCCGTTGCTGCCGTTGCTGCCGCTGGTGTTGTGGCCGCCGTTGGCGTGGGATCCGTTGGCGCTGTGCGAACCGTGGGATCCGTACGAGCCGTTGGCGCCGTGCGAGCCATGGGATCCGGTCGAGCCGATGGATCCGGTCGAGGCGGTCGCCGTCGCGGTGGCTGCCGCCGCGGCGGCAGCCGCGTGGGCCGAGGGCGAGCCGATGCGGCGTACGGGCGTCGTCATCTCGTCGCGCGACCCGCGACCGCCGAACGAGGCGTGGGCGCCGGTCTCGGCGGGCAGCGGGCTGCGGTGGTCGGCCGCGCCGGGCCCGCCCGCTGCGGGCTGTGACACCGGCTGGGACACCGGCTGGGACGGGGACTGGGACGCGCTCTGGGAGCCGGGCTGCGGGTGCGACCAGGCCGCGCCCGACGAGGGCTCGGGGGACCGCTCCGTACGCTGCGCGTGCTCGGCCGCGTACTGCTCCGGCTGACGCTGCTCAGGCACCGGGCGCTGCTCGGGCGCCTGGCGCTGTTCCGGCGCCTGGCGCTGGACGGGCGGCGGCGGGGCGGCGTCGAGCAGCGCGCTCGGCAGCACGACGACGGCCTGCGTACCGCCGTAGATGTTCCGGCGCAGCGCGACGTCGATGTCGTGCCTGCGCGCGATCTGCGCGACCACGAACAGACCGATCCGGCCGTCCTCCAGCTGCTCGCGGATGTCGAACTGGTCCGGCCTGGTGAGCAGCCGGTTCATCCGCTCCAGCTTCTCGGGCGCCATCGGCAGCCCCCGGTCGTCGATCTCGATCGCGAGACCGGCCGGGACGCGCTCGGCGCGCAGCGTGACCTGGGTCTCCGGGGCGGAGAACCGGGCCGCGTTCTCGACGAGTTCGGCCAGCAGATGGATGACCTCGGCCGCCGCGTAGCCGGGCAGCGTGCCCTCGGGCGGCTGGATGACTCGTACGCGCGCGTACTGCTCGATCTCGGCGACGCCCTGGCGCAGCACGGTCGGCAGCGGGACGGGCTTGTTGATACGGCGGGGGACCGCACCGCCCATCACGGCCAGGCTCTCCACCTGGCGCCGGAACTGGGTGACCAGGTGGTCGACGCCGAAGAGACCGCCGAGCAGGTCCGGGTCCTCGACCTCGCTCTCCAGATCGTCCAGACGCGCCAGCGCGCGGTTGACCAGCGCGTGCAGCCGCTGCGCGATGTTGACGAACACGTCGACCTGCTGCCGGGCGCCCGCCTCGGCGACGGCGGCCAGCGCCTGGTGCTGGGCGAGCCGCAGGGTCTGTTCGAGATCGGCGAACGGGTTGCCCTGGCTGACCGGGTGCGGCAGCGGGTCCGGCAGCTGGGGGCGCTCGCCGCGGCTGATCTGCTCCAGCAGCTGGGCGATGTTCTTCTGCCCCTCGGCGGTCACCGCCTCGAAGCGCTCGACCCACTGGCGGGCGGAGGTGGCGTTGGTGACCCGCTGCTCGTGTACGGCGGTGGAGACCGCGGCGGCCTTACGGGCGGCGGCGGTGACCGTGCCCACGCCGACGACGGCGGCGGCGCCGACGGCCGACCAGGTCGCCACGGGGTTCCCGGCGAACTGCCAGGTGGACCACGCGCCGGCGGCCAGCACCGAGACCGTGGAGACGGGCATCACGACGAGAAAACGGATCCGCGAGCGCAGACCCTTCTCGGTGGCCAGATTCCGGTTGGCCTTGGCCAGGGCCCGGCCCGGAGCCTGGCCCAGGGGGGCCTGGGCGGCGTTCCCGGGGTTCTGGCTGTTCCGAGCGGAACGTCCGCGCCGCCGACCGCTACGGCGGTCGGCTGGGGCAGCGGCGTGCGGGGAGAGTTCAGGCATAAATGTCCTCGGTACGACGGGGACCGGCGGATGAAGGTGAAGGGGCCGCGCTTCGGCGCCGGCTCGGTGCTCCAGGCTCACCGCCCCGGCCGCCGCCCTCGGGAGCCGCCGCGTCAGCCGGCCGACACGTCCGGGTCGGCGATGCGAGCACGAGGAAGCGGACCATGGGGATAAGGAGCCTTCACAGACGGGCAGTTGGACGGGACAGGCACATGCCAGCGTCATTAAGAGCCATAACAAGCTTGATGCGAAAGCGCGTTCGTCGCCACGGGTGGAGGGGATCGTTCAGCGGTCGCTTAACCCCGGCGGCTTCACAATGTGAACCAGGCAAAAGCGGCTATTGGCTCGAACGCAAAGAGCCCGTCGGCAGGGCACGACGGGGATACGACCGCCAAACGATCGATTTCGCGGGTCGCGGCGATCGGTATGAGGTCGCATGTGGGAGGAGTTTGAGCGGGGTCCGAGGAAGAACCTCTCAAACCTCGCATCGCAATCCTCGACTCAACTGTCCCCAGTGGCAAGGCACTTCAAACATGCTTGACCTTCACAACGGGGAGAATTGGTGATCGGCCCGGTGAATGGCGTTCAGTGGCGCCTGATTTTACGTCGGATCCAAGTGACGCGGGTCACTTCGTCACGCACAGGCACGCCCCGCACACGGGTCCCGCACACGCGCGGCATGTAAAAGCGCGACATGCGTAAGCGCGTTACGCACACGCGCACTACGCACACGCGCGTTACGCCCGCGCCGTCACGCCCGCGCCGTCATGCCCGCGCCGTCACTTCGGATCGAGTTCACCGACGAAGCGCAGGACCTCGTCCAACTGGTCCATGCTGAGCAGCCGGCTGCGCGGCCGGAGCATGCCGGAGCTGCCGTACGCCCCCAACTCCTGGCACCGGCGCAGCAGCCAGGGCCAGTCGATCGACAAATAGTCTGCCAGTGCGCGCAGTCGGTTCGCCGACGAGGGTCCGTCGATCACGCTGTGCGCGCGGGCATGGTCGATCGCCTGGGTGTACGTACGGACCTGGGACCGCTGATCCGTAATACCGACCCGCCAAATACCGTCCGAGCGAAGCCAGTTGGCCACGATGACCCGGTCGTCGGGGGCCAGTACGAATTCGTCGATCTGCGAGTACTCCTCCTCCGCGCAGACCCACACCGTCAGTCCGTGCATCTCCATCAGGGCGACGGAGAGGAACAGCAGGATTCGCTCGTACGGCTCGCTCTCCTTGACGGACTGTTCCGGTATGCAGAAAGCGTGCCCCGGCCGTACGGACGGATCGCTGCGCCGGGCCGCCGCACGGGTGAGGTGCTCGTGCTTGTGCCGGAAGAACAGCCAGGCCGCGCCTTCCTCGCCCGTCTGCTCACGCGTCCAGAAGAAAGGCGGTTCCGTCACCTCGCCGAGATGACGGTCGATGTGCAGGGCGCAGAAGTACGAGCCCAGCCAGGCCGCTCCCACCCGGGACAGTTCGGGTACCGCCGAACGTGCCACGGCCGAGCGGGGCATTGCTAAATGGCTTTCCAGCTCACGCTGTTCACTGTCGAGGATGTGGTCGTCCGCGAGGAGACTGTCCTCCAGATTCAGCATCGCCCACAGGATGCCGAAGGTCAGGTCGTCCAGCCGGTACGGCTTCGGTATCGGCAGCGTCCCGCGCGGATCGGCGTCCAACTGGTAACGCGCGCGGGCGGAATCGAGTACGAAAAGTCCCTCGCCGCCGCTGCCGCCGAGCGACGCCAGTAGCAAGGCACGACGCGCGGGCTGCACGAACGCGCGTAGATGTGGGTTTTCCTCGACAGCGATCGAAACGACGTCGTCCTGGGACGTCGCCTCGTACATCTGGGCGGGCACCGCCGTACCGTCGAAGATCCGCAGACCGTCCAGATACCAGAGCCCGCCCGTGCCGGCCGCCGCCTCCGAGGGGGAGAGCGAGGAACTGGACCACAGGGCGTCCATCGAGCGGGCGGTGGCGAGCGACGAACCGTGCGGCAGCCGGGCCGGGACCACCTCGCGGCTGGGCACGCGCTGGAGCAGCAGGTCCACCTCGACGCCGAGCATGTACGCGAGGACGGTCGCGGCGTCGCCCTGGGGGGACTGGGTGCCGGCGAGCCACCGCTTGAAGGTGATGCGGGAGACGGAGACGTTGCCGACGCGGCTGTTGCCGTACTCCTTGGCGGCGCGGCGGGCGGCGAGGCTGAACTGGACGTCGAAGACGGCGAACTTGGCCCAGTTGAGCCGTTCGAGCAGGACGCGCAGGAGTGTGGGCGGTCGCTGCTCGGCGGGCCCGGGGGATCGCTCGGAGGCCCGCTCGGGGGCTCGCTCGGTCACGCGCCCGGCCGGCCTTCCGGCGGTGACCGCGGCGGCGGTCTCGACGGACCGGCCGTGGACGTCGTGGGCGTCGCGGTCGGCGTGGGCGTCCTGGACGCCGTGGGCGTCGCGGTCGGCGTTGTCGGCGTGCTCGCCGTGGTCGTTGTGACTGTCCGGAGGGGTCACGAGCCGAGCCCTCCCGGGGCAACCGGAACGGCGTGGTCGGATAGTCGAAGCGGAAGTGCCATCCAGCTGACTCGTCCTCACGGTGTCGTACGCACGGTCTCGAAAGCCGAATATGCCATCTCGGCAGACACATGATCACTCCGAGTCCGCGCCGCTGTCCAGCAGAACCCTGGCCAGAGGATCGACGGTTAGTCAACAGCCTTCACTAATAAGGCAGTTGGTGAGGGAGCCGTGTGGGGCCCGCGACCACGGGCCGGACCGGGGTCCGGGCCGTGGTCGTCCACGCCCCCGCCGGCGTCAGTCGGACCTCCGCGGCAGCCCCGTCAGCAGGGCCACCAGCGTCAGAACCCCGAAGAGGAAGATGATCACCAACCCCGGCCGGAGCATCGACAGCTCCGTGCCCGGCATGATCGCCGCCGTGACGACGGCGAGGCCGAACGCGCCCCCGACCTGGAGCGAGCTGTTCAGCATCCCCGCCGCGAGACCCTGCTCCTCGTCGGGCACCCCGGCGGTGCCCGCGACCATCAGCGTCGCGATGCTGAGCGCGAACCCCACGCCCCAGAGCAGCGAAGCGGGCAGCAGAACGGTCCACAGATCGGGCTCCGGCCCGATGCGCAGCATCAGCAGATAGCAGGGCAGGAAGGCGACGAGCCCCACCATCAACACCTTGTTCACACCGAATCTGTTCATCAGCGCGCCGAGCTTGGGCCCGATGACGACGACCATGAGCCCGGCGGGCAGCAGCACGAGCGCCATCTGCCACGGCCGCCAGCCCTCCAGGTCCTGGAGATACAGGGCCAGCACGAACTGGAAGCCCATAGCGCCCCCGTACAGCAGCGCGATACTGATGTTGGCCGTCACCAGCCCCCGGTTACGGAAGATGCCCAGCCGGATCAACGGCTCCTTCACCGTGCGCTCGATCGCCAGGAATCCGGCCAGCAGCACCCCGGACAGGGCGATCCCGCCCACGGTCCGCCACGACCACCAGCCCACGTCGGCCGCTGAGACCACGCTGAAGACGAGCAGCAGCATGCCGGCGAGCAGGGTGACGGCGCCGCCGAGATCGAGCCGCGGGCGCCGCGTACGGGGCGGATCCGGCGGCAGGAAGACCAGCGCGCCGATCAGCAGCAGTACGGAGAGCGGGATCGGCAGGATGAAGATGGACCGCCAGTTGAGGCCGGCGAGCAGCCCGCCGACGAGCAGACCGGAGGAGTACCCCGACGCCTCGAAGACGTTGAAGATCCCGAACGCCTTGTTGCGCTGCGGCCCTTCGGGGAAGGTCGTGGTGAGCAGCGACATCGCCGCCGGCGCGGCGAAGCCCGCCGCCATGCCCTTGACGAAGCGCGAGACGATCAGCAGGACGCCGTCGTCGGCGAGCGCCCCGAACAGCGACACGACGGCGAACGCGCCCATCGAGATCACCAGCACCCGCCGCCTGCCGAACAGATCCGCGACCCGCCCGCCCAGCAGCAGGAAGCTGCCGAACGCCAGGATGTAGGCGCCGACCAGCCACTGCGCGGTGGCCGTGCTCATTCCCAACTCGTCCTGGATCGCGGGGACGGCGACGACGATCATCGAGATGTCGAGACCGTCGAGCAGGATCACCCCGCTGAAGATCAGCAGCGAGACCCAGAGCCGCGCGGGCCAGCGCGCCGGGCCCTCCTGTTGTTCTCTCTGTTCTCTCGTGTCCGAAGCACCCGGCATAAGACGTGTCCCCTCCCAGTGAGCAACTCCCGGCGAATGCCGCGAGCCTCACCGGCGGGACCGGCACCAGCCAGGTCCCCGCTGTTCCTGCCACTGCCAGGAACACCCACGGCCCGGCCCCTGCGCGTACCGTCTTGACCCATGAATGCCGAGATGGGCGCCTTCCTGCGCACCCGCCGCGCACGCCTGACCCCGCAGGACGTGGACCTGCCGTCGTACGGCCGCTACCGCCGGGTCCCGGGCCTGCGCCGCGAGGAACTGGCGCAACTCGCCGGGGTGTCGGTCGCCTACCTCACCCGCCTCGAACAGGGCAGGGCCCCCAACGTGTCCCCGGAGATCCTGGCCGCGCTCTCCCGCGCCCTGCGCCTGACGGACGCCGAACGCGACCACCTCACCCGCCTGGTCAAATGCCACCGGCCCACCGGACACCCCACCCCTCTCCCACCGCACCAGCGGGTACGCCCCGCGCTGCGGGAGATGCTGCGGTCCCTGGACGGCGCCCCGGCGTACATCACGGGCTGGCGCTCGGACCTCCTGGCCTGGAACGCCCCGGCGGCGGCACTCTTCGGCGACTGGTCGCTGCTGCCCCCGCACGACCGCAACTGGGCACGCCTGCTGTTCCTGCGCCCCGACTTCCGCGACCGGTTCCTGGACTGGGAACCCCAGGCGGCGTCCTGCGTGGCGGCCCTCCGCCGCCACTCCAGCTGCCGCCCCGACGACCCCCACCTGCGCTCACTGCTGACCGAACTCACCACAACGAGCCCGGACTTCCACCGCCTCTGGTCCCACCACGACATCCAGGAGCCCCACCACGGCACCACCCGCCTCCACCACCCCCTGGTCGGCGACCTCACGCTCTCGTACGAGTCCCTCCAACTACCGGACGACTCCGACCAAACCCTAACAATCCACCACGCACCCGCATCTTCCCCAACATCAGAAAACCTCCGCCTCCTCACCAGCTGGCTCACCACAACACCGGCACCTACGCCCGGGACGCCCGCGAGGAGAATGCCGACCTGATCGCCGAATGCGCGTCACGCAGGTGAGCCAGATGTTCCAGGCCCGAATGCGCCTGGTCCCGGAGAAGAACGAGATGATCGAGCCCTCCAGCTTCACCAGCTCCGATCTGAAGACCCCCTTGCAGAAGACGGTCCTTACTGCGGGCTGGACCTGGCGCGGAGTTGTGACCGGCAGGCTGTGAGAGGGGGTACGTGTGGTCCGGAGCCGAGTGAGGCCCTCTCTGGGCAGAGAAGTCCCAGGTCAAGGAGGTGGTGCATGGTGCCCCAAGAGCGCATGTCTGGAGGGGAAGAGGCACACGTACTGATTGCCGGCGGCATCGATCAAACGGGGCCGCGGCGCCGTCGAGTGCCGGGGCGCACAGGCGAGTGCGTCTTGGGCAGCGCGGTACTTGGCGGGTCGTTCGGGAGGGACAGAGGGGCGACGGGTCCGGACGGTTGACCATCGACGGTTTCCATGCCGGGCAGGAAGGTGTGATTCGTGCCCTTGTGAGCGTGCTTTGAGTGTTCGGGTACCGGGAGGACACGGCGTCGAGTGAGTTCATCGACGTCGATCAGGGGCGCGGCGACGATACGGTTGAGTAGCTCTGCCTGCTGCGGTTCCAGGGCGGTGAGGTGGCTGAGCACGGCAAGGATTTCTACAAGCTCCTTGCTCCAATCGGGCTCCCAGCGTTCGGGACGCTCACGGTCGAGTTCACTGGTGATCTTTCCGGCGGTACGGTCGCTGCGGTAGCCGAGCCAACTGTCGAGGACATTGCGCCCGCCGGTGGTGTAGTCGCGCATGCGAGGCGTAACACCGGTGAAGATGCCGCCCTCGATAACCAGGTGCTGGCTCTCCCTGTCATAACTGACGGTGGAGGGGAGGGTGCTGGGCGCGACTTCTCGGGCGTACTTGATCTCGGGGTGAAGTTGTCGCACGGGACTATTAGATGCTCCTGCCGGACGGTCGTCGTCGGGGTTGATACAGCGTGCGCCGAAGGTGGATGCCCAGAGGATGTGGCGTCCCAGGTTCACGGCCTCCCGCCAGAGTCCGCCGGCGGCGGTCAAGGGGACGCGTACTCCGGGGGAGTTGAGATCGTCTGCGTAGCGCTCGGTGAAGCCTGGGTGGGCGGTGACGGCGGCGATATAGGCGATCAGATCCTCGGGGAGGACCTCTTGGAGCCCGTAGGAGTTGGCGAGGTGGCGTAGCAGCCCTGGGGAGATGTTGGGTGCGTGGTCAGCGTGCAAGAGCGGCAGGACACGGCCGCCATTTCCGTTGAAGTAGTGCACATCGGGTACGAGGGCGGTGAACAGTAAGGCCGGACCAGACTGCAAGGGCTGGGCGTGCTGCTCGATGACGTAGATCTGGCCGTCGATGTCGGCCTGCCACAGCTCGGAACGTGCGCGGTCGATGAGACGGCCGTCCGGTATGAGCCACTGGCGATCCAGGGCTCTGCGAGCGATACGTATTGGCGCGGGGCAGGGACCGCGCTCGTCACGAAGGAGAATTGCGGGGTGGGCGTGGCCGGGGATTTGGGGGGCTTCTCGATCGAGAGTACGGCTTTGGGTTTGCTTGAACAGGGCCTGTTTGGCAGTGGGGTTGCGTTCTTGGATGACGCGGTCCCAGCGTAGGCGCAGGGTGATCTTGGACGGACTGATGACCCAATTCCTATTAGTGGTGACGCCGGGTTTGCACCAGGGCATGAGGTCGGTGAGGGCGGGGAAGGTGTCCCACCCGCTGATGGAGGCGGGCGTGAAGGGGGCAGGCTCGGCAGGGCGGGAGGTACGCCAGCCGGGACCGCCGATGTGCAGGTCCTGCAACTGCCGTTCTTTGCCCTGGCGAGTGCCGTGGACGGCGGTGTAATGGATGGGGGCCAGTTCGTCTTGTCGCTCGCCTTGCCGACGGACGAAGATGGCGATAGCCAACTCCTGCTGGACGCCAGGGAAGAAACGGCTGTTGAGCGGGGGTCTTTTGGTTTCGGGTGTGAGGTCGATGACCCAGCCCTCGGTGCAGGTGCGCCGTAAGTAGGACCGCATGCCCTGGAATCCAGCGCCGCGGATGAATCCGCCCGTGCTGACGAAGCAGACGACGCCGTGGCGATGGTCGTCGTGTTGGTCGAAAACTTTGTGGGTGGCCCAGCGCCAGAAGTAGGTGCAGAGGCTTTTCAGTTTGTTCTCGTAAACGCCTGCCGCACCGCGCATTCGGAAATCGTCCAGCGGTGGGGTGCCACGGCCGGGTGAACCCTTCTCGATCCATCCGCCCTGGCCCTCTGCCTGTTCGCGGTGAGGCGGGTTGCCGATGACGACGGTGATATGTCCGTCGCGCTGGATGGTGCTTGCCGCTTCGGCGTCATCACGTAGCGGCCCCCATAAGGCTCCGTAGCGATCGAAGAGTTCGCTGGGCCGCCAGGGATCGGCGAGGGTGTCGGCCAGATGCAGGCGCATGTCGTGCAGCCGGACCCGGGCATTGAGATGGCGCAGCATCTGCCCGACGCGCATCTGTGCGACGGCGAAGGCGCCCATCTGTTTCTCGAAGCCGATCAGTCGGCCGGCCAGTTCCTGTACGGATTCGGCGCGGAAGCCTTCGTTGCCGCCCTCGGACTGTTTACGGGCGACGAGGTCGATGATGCCGGTGAGGAAGGTGCCGGTGCCCATGGCGGGGTCGATGATGGACACACCAGGGTCGGCGAAGCCGTCCGGGCAGTCCAGCGTGGTGGCCAGCACTTCATCGACAAGTCGGATCATCTCCGTCACCAGCGGCGCCGGCGTGTAGTAAGTGCCGGAGTCCTTACGCAAGTCGGCGTCGTACTCCTGTAGGAAGTGCTCGTAGAGATGGATGTGGAAGCCGGGTTCGCCGGCCAGGGCGCTCCTCCAGTCGATGGCGTCGATGACGCGTACGAGCATGTCGAGGCTGTCGCGGAAATCTCCCTCGACCTGGTCGGTGAGGATCTGCAGGGCGCGGCCCATGACGGAGTGCTCCGCCCCGAGACGCCTGCCTACTTCGTGCAGGCTCATACCGGCCAACGCGCTGTCGCTGTCGCCGGTGGAGTCGGAGCCGGCGAGCAGAAGGGCGAAGGTGACGGACTGGGCATAGCGGTCGGCGAAGGCCGCCGGTTTGTCCCGGTCGTCCGTGGTCGGGAAGAGGTCGACCTCAAGGGTGGATGCCAGGTCGGTGAACGGGCGGTGGTGGCGCGGGAGGCTGGCCTCGGCGTCGAGGCGGTCGTGGACGGCGTCCCGCAGGAGGGTGCACAGAGGGGCAACATGGGCGACCACTTCCCGCATGGACGTCAGTGGTTGCGGTTGCCAGCTGAAGAACGCGATCAGCATCGCTTCGAAGGAGGCCTCACTGCCAGCCGACAGCCGCAAGCGAGAGCCGGCGGTGCGCAGGTCGCCGTCAAGGTGGATGGTGTCGCCATGCTGCCGGCCCGAGCGGTACATGATCCACGTCTGGCCGTTGGTGTAGATCAAGTTGGGGAGTTTCGCCATGCCCTCCCACTGAAGGCGATCGCGCTGGTTCAGCCCGCCGGGGTGGATCACGTTCTTGTCCGGGCTCTTCAGCTCGACATAACCGACGATGTTGCGCGGTGATTTCCCGATCCGCACTGCCAGATCGGGCCTAATGCGATGCGCGGCGATCGCGACCTCGGCATGCAGTACGGCTTGCAGCCCGAACAAGCTCGCCGCGTCGGAGAGAAGCGTCTCCGTCGCCCGGCGTATCGCGGCTTCCTTCTGTCCGTGCAGCAATGCCTGCTTGCACGTCGCACCAAACTCGCTGACGATTCGCCGAAACCCGTCCCTGCGCTGCATCCCGCCCCCAGAGGCCAGCACACTCCCGGCATCCAACTCGACACACGGTAAGCGCAACGTCACCGAACGTCGAGGGGGCCCGAAGGCTGCGCACGCCACCTTCTGCGGCAGCACCCGCTCCGCCACACCTGCTGCACGGGTGCTGTAGGCACAGAAGCCCCTCCGCAGTCTGGACGGATGGGCTCTGGCTCGGCACCTCTCTGTCTCTGTGCCCCGGCGGGATTCGAACCTGCGACACCCGCTTCAGGAGTGGGACCGAATACTTGCTGGGCAGTGCGCCACCGTGCCGCGGGGTACTGATCTCCCTGATCAGCGCCTTGCGACGTCGTATCCCATCCGACTCGTGGCTCCCTGTGCCGGACTGTCCGCTCACGCATCGCGCGCGCACACGAGGCCGGTCAGGACGGTGCGCGCGTCACGCAGGACGACGGCCGACTGGTCAGCTTCGGTAACGACTACACCTGCGGCACCAGGGCGGCGCTGGACCACTACCTGAAGGAAGCGCGGAAGGCCCTGGCCACGTCGGCAGACGGGCAAACGGTGCGGTCAGGGGGGCCGTTACAGCGTGATGTGCGTCTTGATCCGTGCCGAGACGCGGAAATCGAGGGGGCCGAGAACATCGCACCAGCGCGGGTTCAGAACGGCAGATCAGATGCGTAGCCCGTTGGCGGCGGCGGTTCCGTGGGCCAATCGCGGGTGTTGCTTGGCTCCGAGTCGCACACCTCGAACGCTTCCCGACGTATCTCCAGCCCTGTCGTGTCCTCGCCCCAGGCGGCAAGAGCTTCGATCGACCGATCGCGGTACTGCCACCGGTCACTCACGGCCAGAATCTTGCGCAGCAGTGGCACCAGGTCTCTCCGACGACTGAACAGGCGTGGGTCGTCGAGGAGTGGGATGCAAGCGGCGATGGCCGCTTTGCGCACATGCGGATCGGGGTCGTTGAGGCAGCAGGAGACCGCAGCGAATATCGCGGGGCGAATTTCACGGATCTGGACGAACGGCGGGTAGTCCTCGGGCGGGAATCCAAGGTGCCGGCTGGTCGCTTCGGCTTCGTCGGTGACCTCGTTGGCGGCCGAGTCCAGCCAGTCCAGCAATTCCGCGCGCAACGGACCGGGAACGGCGCGGGGTGTTGCGCCGACGGGCACAGCGGTACGCGGGTCGGTGAGGATGCCCGCCACGTAGAGAGCGACCGGTGCTGTCGCGGAGTACAGGGTGCACTGATGCAGCACCGCGTGGTCGAGGTGATCCAGAGCCTCTGAGCGGACACCTTCGTCGGCATTCAGCAGGGCGACGAGTTGCGCGGGGGTGTCCTCCGCCGTCCCGTAGGCATGCTCCAGGGTGGCCCAATTGGTCTCGGCCAGCACCGTGGTGGGCTCGGGCAGGGCTACCGAGTTCACTGGTGATCCCGCCAAGCACGGTCCATCGTGTCGACTGCGGCCTTCTCGGCGAGTTGCTTGACCGCTTCGGGCACTTCGCTCGTCGCGATGAAAAGACGGCCCGCGACGAGTCCGGTGGTCGGCTTCCAGCCGAGGTGGTGGCGTGCTGCCCCGGCAGCACGCCGGATGTCCTTCATTTGCCCATCTCAACCAGATCGTCGCCGCTCAGGATTAGTCGGCTGTAGTGGCCCTCGCACGCCCGTAGAAAGGGCCTCTGAACAGGCTTTTTTGTTGTGCCCCCGGCAGGATTCGAACCTGCGACACCCGCTTTAGGAGAGCGGTGCTCTATCCCCTGAGCTACGGAGGCTCCGCCGTGGTGGTCGCGTAGGTGGTGCGCGGTGGTAACGGCTGGGCACGGACAGCCTAGCGGATAGCCGTCGGGGAGGTTTCTCCGTGTGGGGGTGGGAGTGTCTCGGGGTGGGAGCGGGGGCGGCTCTACCATGAGGGGGCGGGCATCTTCGGGGGAAGGAAATGGCAGCGTGGAGATCATCCTCTCGTTCGGTGACGGTACGGCGGACGGGGAGCGGGGCGAGTACGTTCAGGACGCGAGTTCGTTGGGGCGGTGGCTGGTGGCCGAGCCCGAGTTGCGCGGGCGGGCGCAGGTGGTCGCGGGGGTGGGGGAGTCGGGGCAGGGGCGGATGGGCGGCGGTCTGGAGGTCGTCAATGTCGTGCTCGCCAACAGCATCGCCCTCGGGAGCCTGATCACCGCCGTGCTCACGTGGCGGGGGTCGCGGGCGCGGCCACCGCAGGTGCGGCTCGAACGGGACGGGGTCGTCGTCACCGTGCAGGACGGCTCGCCCGAGGCGGTCGAGCGGATTCTGGCGGTCTTGAACCGGAGCGGCGGGGACGCGGAGTAGTCGTGGTAGCGCTGTCGGATCCGGCCCGTTCGGAGGCCGTGCTGGTGGGCGTGCACGACTACGCGAATCTGGAGGGGCTGCCCGCCGTCGCCCGGAACGTGGAGGGGCTGCGGGAGGCGCTGACCGATCCCGCGGTGTGGGGGCTGCCGGCCGGAGCGTGCACCGTGATCTCCCAACCCCGCGATGTCGGGCGGGTGTTGGACACCGTACGGGAGAAGGCCCGCCGGGCCCGGGACACCCTGCTCGTCTACTACGCCGGGCACGGCCTCACGGATCCGCACACCGACGAGTTGTATCTGGCGCTGCCCCACTCGGACCGCGAACGCGAGTACACCTCGCTGCGGTACGAGTATCTGCGCCGGGCCGTACTGGACGTACAGGCCAGTACGCAGCGCACCGTGCTGATCCTGGACTGCTGCTACAGCGGACGCGCCTTGATCGGCGCGATGAACGCGCAGGTGCAGATCGCGGATCAGGCCGTCGTCGAGGGAACATGCCTGCTCACCGCCTCCGCCGAGACCCGTCCAGCCCTGTCCCCGCCCGGGGAGACCTACACCGCGTTCACCGGCGAGCTGATCGCGGCCCTGACCGGCGGCATCCCCGGCGCGCCCGATCTGCTCGACATGGACACCCTCTACCGGCATCTTCACGGGAGTCTGGCGAGCAAGTCCCGGCCGCTGCCCCAGCAGCGCAACCGCAATACGGGAGGGCTCATCGCCATCGCCCGCAACAGGGCCGCCGTGGCGGGCGGAGGCGAGGAGCCCTCCCGGCAGAGTGAGATCGAGGCGCGGCTCGCGGAGATGGAGAAGCGGGCGGAGCGGGTGCAGTTGGAGACCGAGGCGTTGCGCCTGGAGGCGGAGCGTCGCGCGCTGGAGATGCTGGAGAACGCGCGGCGCCTCGCGAGTGCCGTGGCGGCTTCGCCGGAGACGGGTTTCGAGCCGTTCTGGTTCGCTGTGCCGGTGGCGCGTCCGCTGATGGGCGAGGACGGTTCGCTGACGCCGGTCGCCGAACTTGCCACAGGGGATTGGTATTTGGCCGTCGGGCGGCGGGGCGATGCCATCGTCGCGCAGGCCGCGGACGGTCTGCGGGGGTTGTTGCTCGACACCAGCGGGATCCAGCGGGGGGACGGTGCCGACTCCGCGGCAGCGGCTGCGAAGTCGGGTTTCGAGCCGTTCTGGTTCGCCGTGCCGGTGCCGCGTCCGTTGACGGGTGAGGACGGTTCGCTGACGGCGGTCGCCGAACTCGCGCCCGGTACGTGGTACTTGGCGGTCGGGCGGCGGGGTGACGGTCTCGTCGCGCAGTTCGGGGACGGTCTGCGGGGGCTGCTGCGAGACACCACCGGGATCCAGCGGGGAGGCCACGAGGTGACGAAGAGCAACGCCCGCGAGACCCTGCGCGCCGCCGAACTCCTCGCGAGTGCCGTGGCCGCTTCGCCGGAGACGGATTTCGTGCCGTTCTGGTTCGCCGTGCCGGTGCCGCGTCCGTTGATGAGCGAGGACGGTTCGCTGACGGCGGTCGCCGAACTCGCGCCCGGTACTTGGTACTTGGCGGTCGGGCGGCGGGACGACGCCCTCGTCGCCCAGACGGCGGACCGTGTGCGGGGGCTGCTGCTCGACACCACCGGAATCCAGCGGGGCTAGGTTCTGTCGTGCAGCCACTGCGGGGCGTTGATCCGCGAAGTGTGGGGGGCTACCGGCTCCTCGGTCGGCTCGGCGCCGGCGGGATGGGGGTCGTCTATCTGGGGCGGTCGCCGGGTGGGCGGGTCGTCGCCGTCAAGGTCGTGGCGGAGCGCTTCGGGCGGGACGCGCATTACCGGGCCCGTTTCCGGCGTGAGGTGGCCGCCGCCCGGACCGTGAACGGGACGTTCACCGCTCCGCTGCTGGACGCCGCTCCCGACGCACGGGTGCCATGGCTGGTGATGGAGTTTCTGCCGGGGTTGTCGTTGCGGGAGGCGGTCGCGCGGTACGGGGCTCTGCCGCCCGACGCGTTGCGGCTGCTCGCCGGTGCCCTCGCCGAAGCGCTCGTCGGGATCCATCGCGCCGGGCTGGCGCACCGGGATCTGAAGCCGGGGAACGTCGTCCTGAGCGCCAAGGGCCCGCGCGTGATCGACTTCGGGATCGCGCGGCCGGAGGACGCCACCGCGATCACCGTTCCCGGCTCCCTCCTCGGCACACCCGGGTTCATGTCGCCGGAGCAGGCGTCCGGTGGCGCCGTCGGGCCGGCCGGTGACATCTTCGCGCTCGGTACGGTGCTGCTGTACGCGGCGACCGGACGGGAACCGTTCGACGCCGACGACCGCACCGCCACCCTGGAACGCGTCCGCTCGGCACGCGCCGACCTCGACGGCGTCACCGACCGCAGAATGCGCGCCCTGGTGGCCGCCTGCCACCGCCGCGACCCCGAACGGCGCCTCACCGCAGCCGAGTTGCTCGACCGGCTCGGCGAACCCGCCGCCTCCGTGCACGGCACCGGCTGGCTGCCCGCGCCTCTGGCGGAGGCGATCGACCGCAGTGTTGCCACCCTCGCCACCTCTACCGCCACCGGGCCTCTCGCCGACAGGGCCGTCCCCGTCGACGTCGCGCCCGGCGATTCGACCGAGGACACGGGCGGCGGACTCGGAGCCGTAACGGAGCCGCCCCCGCCGCCCGGTCTCTTCCGGCGGCGCCGCACACTGCTCCTCGCCATGGCAGCCGTGGCCGCCGGGGCCGCTGTGCCCGTGGTCGGGGTCCTGGAGAAGATGATCCGGGGCACGGGCGACACAGGATCGGCGGCGCCACGGCCGTCCCCTTCGGCGTCGCCGCCCCGCCCGGCCCCGCCGCCCCGACTCCCCGTCGTACGCTGGAAGACCAGGGTCCTCGACGACGCCACCCGCTTCCCGGACCTCTACCGCGCGGGCGATGTCGTCGTGGCGGCGCTTGAGGGGCAGCGCGACGTACATGCCCTCGATCCGCGTACGGGACGGAAACTCTGGTCGCGCGCCGTCTCCGAGAGCGGTCCCGAGGCGCAGGTCACCACCGGTCCGCACGGGGTGTATCTGTTCGACGCCCGTCCCGGCGACAGCCTCGCGGACTACGTGCTCCGTGCCGTACGCCCCGAGTCCGGAGCCGTACGGTGGACGTCCCGCGTGCAGTCCTTCCCCTGGGGGACGGCCGCCACCGGATCCGTGCTGTGCGTGGCCGTCTCCGACGAACTGCGGGCGCTGGACGCCGAGAACGGCCGGCACCGCTGGACGACACGCGCCACCGGCATGTCCGTCAACGCCGGCGCCGGGCTGGTGGTGGCGGGCGGCGACGGCGTACTGACCGGGGTGGACGCGCGCGGGGGACGCGTCCGGTGGACGTACGAGATGCCCGAGTCACCGCTGTCCTCCCTCATCGGCGACGGCATGGTCATCGCACGTGACACCCTGGGAACGCTGTACGCGGTCCACGCGGACGACGGCAGGGGCGCCTGGCGGCAGCAGATCGACTACCGCAGTTCCGTACGTCAGTTGGGGAACGGCATGCTGTACGTGTCCGAGGCCGACGGCCGGGTCCGCGCCCTCCGCGCGGAGACCGGGAAACAGGTGTGGTCACGCACACCGGGCCGGGCGACCCCCGGAGGCTCGTTCGGAAGGCCGGAGACACTCGGTCTGTCCGGCGACACCCTCTACGTCCAGGGGCCCGACCGGAACGTGTACGCGCTGGACGTGGCCGACGGCCGGGTCCTGTGGAGTCACGAGTCGGCGGCCGGCGGCGGCTCGGCCTCCGACTCCGCCTCGGGGGCGCTGGGCGTCGCCGGGCTCGTACTGCTCGGCACCTCGGGCGGGTACGTACAGGCACTCAGCCCGCCGGAGCGGGCCGACGGAGGTACCCGTGGAACCACTTGAGCCCGCCGACCCCCGAGCGCTCGGGCCGTACCGGATCCTGGCGCGCGTCGGCGCGGGCGGCATGGCCACCGTCTATCTGGGCCGGTCCAGGGGCGGCCGGGCGGTGGCGGTCAAGGTGGTGCACGCCGAGTTCGCCCAGGAGCCGCTCCACCGGGCCCGGTTCCGGGCCGAGGTGGCGGCGGCCATGGCTGCGGGCGGCACCCACAGCCCGCCCGTGCTCGGCGCGGACACCGACGCCGCGACGCCCTGGCTGGCGACCGAGTTCCTGCCGTCGGTGTCGCTGCGGGAGGCGGTGGAGACGTACGGTCCGCTGCCCGCCGACTCCGTACGGCGCCTGGCGGCGGGGCTGGCGGAGGCGCTGGCCGCGATCCATCGCGCCGGGATCGCGCATCTGGACATCAAGCCGGCCAATGTACTGCTGACCGTGGACGGGCCGCGGCTCATCGACTTCGGTATCGCGATGAAGGCGATGAATGGGGCGGCTGCGGGGGCCGCGGGGTCCCGGGGGTTCATGTCGCCGGAGCAGATGACCGGCGCCGCCGGTCCGCCCAGCGACATCTACTCGCTCGGCTCGACCCTGGAGTACGCGCGGGGCGGGAGGGGCGACGAAGCGTTCGATCCGCTGATCCGGGAGTGTCTGCGGAGCGCCGCCGCCGCCCGGCCCACCGCCGCCGAACTGACCGCGCGGATCGCCTCGTTGACGTCGTATCCGGACCGTACGGACAGCCCCTGGCTGCCGCCCGCGGTGCTGGGCGCGATCGACGCGCGGGCCGGCGCCACCGTCAACCCGCCCGTGCCCCTGCCCCGGCCGCTGGCGCGGCGCCGGCTGCTCGCCGGGGGCGCCGCCGCCGTGATCCTGGCCGGGGGTGCGGCCGTCTTCGCCGCGAGCGGGAGCGGGAGCGGGGACGGAGATGGGGAAGGGGAACGGGACGGGGAGGAGCGGGCGGGGGAGTCCGGGGCGAAATCGAAGGGGGACGCGGAGAACGCCGTGCCCGCCGCTTCGGCCTCGCCGTCGCCGTCGCCGACACCCTCGGTCTCGGCGAAGCCCGTCGTACTCGAACTCTCCATCACCGGCAGCAGCGGGCCCCTCAGCTCCCTCACCTACGGGGTGAACGGCCGGCTCACCACACTCAAGAACGTGCCGCTGACCTGGCGTAAGACCGTCGAGGTGCCGCGCGGCGAGGCAAGCGTCGACTGGCGGCTGCGCTTCACCTTTCCCTCCGGCGAGGTCCGGGTCCGGGTGCTCCGCGACGGCTCCAAGCTCACGGACGAGACACACCCCCTGCCCGCCATGCGCGACTTCCCCAACCTCTACCCCTGCGACGTGGATACGGGCGGCAGTTCGGCGATCTCGGGATCCGTCCCGGGCCACGACGTCTAACGTCGGCCTCCGACCTCGTGAAGAAGGGCACACGCCATGGTGAGACCGGTCAGTTCGGTGAGTTCGGTGAATCCGATGAGCAAGGTCAGCCTGCTGCCGGCCGACATGGGCAGCCTCAGCCGTACCGTTCCCTCCGCCCTGCCGGGCACGCTGTTCGTGCTCGGGTCGAACGGCGGTATGCGCGTCACGGCGGACGCCGAATTCCCGGTGCTGTTCGGGCGGAACGAGCCCGACGTCCATGTCTGCGTCGGCGCGGGCGACTCGCGCGTCAGCCGTCGGCAGGGGCTGATCGTCCGTGAGCCGTCGCGCTGGATGGTGCGCAACACGGGGAAGCTGCCGATCCGGCTGCCCGGGTCACGGCTGGTGCTCGGCGGCGACGACGCGGAGTTGTCGGCCGGGTACACGCCTCTGTTCGTCGTCTCGCCCCGGCAGGAGCATCTGCTGGAGGTACGGATCGCCGCGTCGGCGCCCACACCCGGAGCGGGGAACGCGCGGGAGGCGCACGAGGCCGCGACGTACGACCAGGGGGTACGGACGCTGAGCCCCACCGAGAAGCTGGTCCTTGTCTGTCTCGCCCGCCGCTACCTGAGCAACGAGCCACAGCCGCAACCGCTGGCCTGGACCCAAGTGGCCTTCGAACTGAGCCGGTTGAGGCCGGATGAGCGGTGGGGGCCGAAGCGGGCGGCGCACATCGTCGCCCTGGTGCGGCGGCGGCTCAGCGAGAAGGACAACGTCCCGGGACTCATGGAGAGGGAGATCCCGCCGCCGGTCGGGAACGCGCTCAACCACAACCTCATCATGGATCTCCTGGTCACCACGACGATCGTGCGGACGGATCTCCATCTGCTCGGTGACGGCGACTGACGTCCGTGCTGGGCCATCGCGCCGTCGGCGTCAGAGTCCGTTCGGCTTGATGCGGAGCACGGCAGTGTCGTCCTTGATCTCCAGGACTCGGAAGTCGGTCCCGTTGTACGTGGAGACACCGGCGCCCCGGTCGGGGCTCCGGGCCGAGAACGTCGATGTCGTGCCGTCGCCGGCCAGCCTCAGGACGACCCCGGCCGGCCCGATCGCGTCGATGTACAGATCCGGCGCCCGGACGCCCTCCCCGAACGGGATGACGTCCCCCTCCCGGACCTCGACCGTGCAGTCGCCATCCTCGCAGGTGCTCAGATCCTTCGCCGTCCCGGACGGCGGGCACGGCTTCGGATCCCGCGCGTCGTCGCTGCCGTCGCCGGACGTGTCGCACCCTGTCGTCAACAGCGCGGCCAGGCACACCGCGACGGCGTACGCGAACCGTCGTTGTCGCCGTCGCTCCAGATTCAGCTCCAGCTCCAGCTCCAGCTCCAGATTCGGATTCGGATTCATGGTCGCTCCTCCGTGGTGGCCGTCCGTCCGTCCCGTCCACGGGGTCCAACGAGCGGGCCGACAGTGAGGAATCGCCTTCCCCCGATCAGGGGGAGTCGGCGAGCGAGGCACAACCCGCAGGCCTGGCAGGGCGTTTGGCCGGTGATGGAAGGTGGCCGATGAGAGCCCTGCCCGATCCCGTGTGGCCCGTGGTTGTCCTTGCGCTGATTCAGGTCGGCGACGGGATTCTCTGTATCGGGCCCGTCCGGTTCGTACGCGAGTGTTTCGAGGGCGTGGGATTTCCACGGCGGTGGTGGTGGATCACGACCCCCGTGAAGTTCGCCGCGGCGGCCGGGCTGATCATCGGGGTCTGGGTGCCCGTGCTGGGCGGCCTCACCGTGTGGGCGCTCGTGGCCTATTTCCTGGTCGCCGTCTTCATACATGTCCGGGCACGGGACCTGGGCCGGAATTTGTTCCTCAACGCCGCCGGAATGCTTGCGATCTGTGTGGCGGTCGCTCTCTACAGCTTCGGTCCGTAGGGCCCGCGCGAGGGGATATCCGGAGGGAACTCGTCCGCCCTATAAGGCTGTTGACACTCTGTTTGGCAACAGAGATCATCAACAACTCTACTGTAGAAAGCACTTCACCTTCACGCCGGTGGCCCCGCGAGTTCCGCTCCTGATCGGCCGGGCTCCCGCTCGGTGCCACATGTGAAGGGTTCAGCGGAGGCAGAGATCAACGGGGCACGGGGAAGCATGACGAGCGTGGCAGCCGCCGCCATCACCAGCAGGTGGGCGGTCGTTTCCGGCTGAGCGTTTCACGGTCCCGGAGAGACGATCCGAAAGGACACGACAGGTCTTGACGCACTCGGCGACCGAAAGCACTCACCATTCCGGTACGTACCGTTCCGGCACCAACCCGGGCGGTTCTCACCCGGACAGTATCAACTCGGACACCATCGACCCGGAGAGCACCACAGACGGCAACGCTCCGGACCAGTCGCAGGGCCCCCGGCCGCTGCGTGTCCGGATCCTCGGGCCGATGGAGATCAGCGGGCAGGGGGAGGACCGTACGCCGTCCGCCCCGATGGCCCGGCGGCTGCTCGCCGCGCTGCTGCTCCACGCCAACGAGCAGGTACGGACGTCCACCCTCATCGACGAACTCTGGGACGGTGAGCCGCCCCGGCTGGCCCGTAAGACCATCCAGACGTACGTGTACCAACTCCGCAAGCCCCCGCAGTCCGCGGCGACGACAGCGGGCGCCGGCGCGGGGGCCGGCGCGGGCACCGGCGTGGGCGGCATCGGGGAGCGCGTCGAGACCTGTCCCAACGGATACCGGATCCGGCTCGCGCCCGACGAGCTGGACCTGTGGCAGTTCGAGCGGCATCTGGCGCGGGCGCGCGCCGATCTGGGCGACGGCGACGCCGAGAGCGCCGCCCGGACGCTGCGCGCCGGACTCGCCCTGTGGCGCGGTGACGCGTTCGCCGACATCGAGACCGGCCCGGCGCTGGCCGCCCGTGTCGCGCAGCTCGCGGATGCCCGGCTGGGCGCGGTCGAGTTGCGGGTCGAGGCGGATCTACGGCTCGGCCGGCACCACCGGCTGATGGGGGAGCTGCGCCAACTCACCGCCGATCACCCGCTGAACGAGGAGTTCGCCGCCCAGTTCATGCTCGCCGCCTACCGGTCCGGCCAGCGCGGCACCGCGCTGGAGACCTTCGGGCAGCTGCGCCGCGACCTGGTCGACGAGCTGGGTATCGAGCCCTCGCACCGGCTCCAGCGCCTCCAGCGCGACGTACTCAACGAGGCGCCGTCGCTGGACCTGGCGCCGGGGCGGGCGTCCGCCGTACGGTCCGCCGACGCGCAGGCGGCCCCCGCCGCACCGGCCGCGCCCGCCGCGCTCACCGCCGTGATCGCCCAACTCCCCTCCGACACACCGGACTTCGTCGGGCGGCGGGCCGAGCTGGCCCGTATCGTCACACACGCCAAGTCGGGCAGCGACCCACTCTTGACGGCGCCCCAGGTCGTCACCGTCCTCGGCGGCGCCGGCTCGGGCAAGAGCACCGTCACCGTCCGCGCCGCGCATCTGCTGCGCGAGCACTTCGCGGACGGCCAGTTCCACGTACGGCTCCACGACGAGAACGACCGGCCGACCGACCCCGCCGCCGCGCTGCGCTCCCTGCTGCGCGACATCGGCATGCGGGTGCACGAACTGCCCGACCAGGTCGACGAGTTGGCCCGGATCTTCCGCAGCTGGAGCGCGGACCGGAGTCTGCTCCTGGTCCTGGACGACGCGTACGGCCCCGAGCAGGTCCTGCCCTTACTGCCGGGCGGCTCGCTGAGCGCCGTGCTGGTCACCTCGCGCGTACGGCTGCCGGGCCTGCCCGGCGCGGCCAACGTCGAGCTGGGGCCGATGGAGACGGACGACGCCGTGGAACTGCTGGCCTCGCTCACCGGGGCCGACCGCGTCGGCGCGGACGTCGCCGCCGCCCGGCAGACGGTGCGTCTGACCGGCAACCTCGCCCTGGGCGTACGCGCGGTCGGCGAGAAGCTGGCGGCGCGCCGGATGTGGTCCGTCACCGAGCTGGCCGCCCGGCTGGCCCCGGAACACCACCGGCTGGCGGAGCTGGGCAGCGGCTCCCTCGATGTGCTCGGCCGGCTGGCGGGCGCGTGCGCCCGGCTCGCCGAGCCGGACAGCCAGGCGCTGGCCTGCCTGGCCGGCGCGGGAGCCGCGCCGTTCGACATCCCGCGCGCGGCGCGCACCCTGGCGATGGACACGTGGGCCGCCGAACTCCTGGTGGGCCGGCTCCTGGACCACCATGTGGTGGAGATCGCCGAATCCGCGCCGGGCACCGCGACGGTCTACCGCATCCCCGAGCTGATCCGTCTCGTCGCCCAGACGCACACGCGGTCCCGGGACATGGCGGTCGCGGAGCTGCGGCTGATGTCGGGCACGCCGCTGCGGGCCGGGCAGGCGGCGGTGCCGTGCTTCACCTCCGTACTCTCCACGACGGGGTGACGTCGGTGGGGTGACGTCGGTGGGGTGACACCGGCGGGTGACGCCCCCGGAGTGACGTCGGCAGGACCGACGCGTCGGCGCGACTGACGCCGACAGGCCGGTGTCGACGGGACAATCCCCCTCCGGCAAGGCTGTGGCCCGACTCCCCGCGCGTCACGCGCGGGGGGCCGGGCCACAGCCGTCACAGGTGGTGCGACGTCAGTGCACGCTCTCCTTCGTCGCCTTGTCGTCGCCCGCCTTGTTGTCGCGTGCCGTCTCCTGCGCCACCTCGTCCGGCGCCTCACGCAGCCCGAACTTCTTGTGGAAGCGCGCCAGCGGCGCCGGCGCCCACCAGTTGGCGCGCCCCGCGAGGCGCATGAAGGCGGGCACCAGCGCGCCTCGTACCAGCGTGGCGTCCATCAGCACCGCGACGGCCAGTCCCAGACCGATGGACTTCAGGTACGAGATCCCGGACAGGATGAAGCCCAGCCACACGATCGCGATCAGTCCGGCGGCGGCGGTGACCATCGCGCCGGTGCGCTCCAGCCCGCGTGCCACGGCCAGTTGGTTGTCCCCCGACCGGTCCCACTCCTCCTTGATCCGGGAGAGCAGGAACACCTCGTAGTCCATCGACATGCCGAACGCGATGCAGAACAGCAGCACCGGCACGGTCCACGTGATGGTGTCGGTGACCACGAAGTCGCCGACGATTCCCTCCAGATGGCCGTCCTGGAAGCCCCACACCAGCACACCGAACGTGGCGCTGAGGCTGAGGCAGTTGAGGACCAGGGCCTTCAGCGGCAGCACCAGCGACCCGGTGAACAGGAACAGCAGGACGAACGTCGTGACACCGATGATCGCGAGCGCCGCCGGCAGCTTGTCGTACATGGAGTCCAGCGAGTCCACCAGCTCCGCCGCCGGGCCGCCGACCTGGATGTCGTACGGCGCCTCGGTCGTGCGGATGTCCTTGACCAGCTTCTCGCCCTCCTCGCTGAGCGACTCGCTCTTGGGGATGACCGAGAGATAGGTGCTGTTGTCCGCGCTGAAGCGCTCCGAGCCCGGTCCGGGCGGGGCGACCTGCTCGCCGGCCGCGAAGGAACCGGCCTCGCTGTCGACGCGCGCCACGTTGCCGAGCGTGGAGAGCTTCGCCACGTACGCGTCGATGGAACGCTCACCGGTCGGCGGGGTGTCGTTCAGCACCACGTTCAGCGCCTGCGACTCCTGGGCGCTGAAGTCCTCCCGGATGATGTCGCTGATCTGCCGCGACTGGGTGTCGGCGGGCAGTACGCGGTCGTCGGCGAGGCTCATGTGCAGGGACAGGAACGGCGAGCCGAGGAAGAGCAGCAGCCCGATCACGGCGACCGCGACCGGGATGGGGAAGCGCATGACCTTGGTGGCGAGGCGATACCAGAAGCGCTCCGTCTCCGGCTTCGGCGGCTTCTCCTCCTTGCCGCGGCCCAGGATGCGGCCCTTGTCGATGCGCGGGCCCAGCGCCTTGAGCAGCGCGGGCAGGAAGGTGATGGAGACGAGCGCCGCCAGCAGGGCGGTGGGGATGCCCGCGTACGCGAACGAGCGCAGGAAGTAGAACGGGAAGACCAGCAGACCCGCGAGCGCCAGGGCGACCGTCACGGACGAGAACAGGACGGTACGGCCCGCGGTGCGCAGCGCGGTCGCGATCGCCGTGTCCGTGTCCGCGCCGCCGTGCAGCTCCTCCCGGTACCGCTTGAGGAGGATCAGGCCGTAGTCGATCGCCAGCCCTAGGCCCAGGCCGGTCGCGACGTTGGTGGCGAGTACCGAGACGTCGGTGAACAGGGTGAGGATACGGAGCGTCAGCAGGACGGACACGATGGTCAGTCCGGCGACGGCCAGCGGCACCAGGGCGGCCACCACGCCGCGGAAGACGAACAGCATCACGACGAGCAGCACCGGGAAGGTGACCATCTCGATCAGCAGGAGGTCCTCGGACGTGGTGTCCGTGATCTCCTTGTTCGCGACGGCGATACCGCCCACGCGCGTCTCAAGGCCCTCGACCTTGCCGTCGTACTCCGGCTGGATCCGCTCCAGCGTCTTCTGCACCTGGTCCTCGTCGCCGGTGATCCGCACCAGGATCATGGCGCTGTCGCCGCCCTCGCCGCGCAGGGCCGGGGCCTTGCCCAACGTCCAGTAGGACAGGGCCTGTTCGACCCCCTCCTCGGCCCCGATGCGCTCGGTGAGGCGGGCACCGGCCGCGCCGACCGCCGGGTCGTCGACACCCCGCTCGTCCGAGACCAGCAGGGTCAGATTGGGGGCACCCGAACCGAACCGGCCATCAAGAACCTCGGCCGTCCGCGCGGATTCCGTGGAACTGTCGGTGAATCCACCGGCGGAGAGAGTCGAAATCACGCCACCGCCCAGCGCTCCCGCGAGCACCAGGAGCACACCGGAGAGATAGAGGACCAGCTTGCTGCGGTGTGTGGTGAATCTGGCCAGTGAGGCGAACATTCGGCAACCTTTCGAGGGGGAACGCCGTATCTGGGGGCGGCGTGTCGATCCCGTTCACACGATCAAGGTAGGGAGCGCGCGAGCCCACTGGCAATGACAACCCGCCGCGAGCAGCCGGAAGTTGAGCTTCCGCCACCTGCGGGGGGCAGTTGGGCAGCATGCTCCCCGACTACGGTCCCCCGGCGCGTGAGTACGCACAATGACAGGTGTGTGCGGGTCATTTCCTGGATGACTGCTATATCGAACGGCCGCTTCCCCCTCCTAAATTGCGGCGGACAACAGGCGACAACAGTCGAGGGCGATCCGAGACATTCCCTGGAGGGGAAAGCGAATGAGCCAGCGTGAGAGGACCGCTGTCATCGGCGGAGGCATGGCCGGCTGCGCCGCCGCCAAAGAGCTGATCAAAGCGGGCCGCGAGGTGGTCATTTTCGAGGCGGCGGCCGGACTCGGCGGCAGGGCCCGTTCGTGGCACCGTCCGGAGATCGAGCCCACCGTCGGCATCAACCTCTGGTTCACCAGCTTTTACAAGCTGATGTTCGAGCGAATTCGCGAGTACGGGCTTGAGGACCAGCTCGTCGAGATGTCCAACAACGTCATCGTCGTGGACAAGGGCCAGCCCGCCGAGCTGCTCTCCGACTCGCTGCGCAGCCTCCTCACGTACAAGCACGTGGGCCTCCGGGACCGGATCGGCTTCCTCACCGGGACGATGAAGGAGACCCTCAAGCGCAAGCAGCTCGACATCTTCGACCCGGTCAAACTCGCGCCGTTCGACGACGGCACGACGGCGGCGGAGTACGCGCGCAAGAGCCTGTCGCAGCGCGGCTTCGACAATCTGCTGCGGCCCGAGATCGAGTCGTTCTGGCTGTGGCGCTGCGAGGACGTGTCCGCCGCCCACGTACGGGCGATGCAGGCGCAGGTCGCCGGCGCGAAGTTCTACGTCTTCCGCAACGGCATGGAGGTCATCGCCGAGCGCAACGCCGAGGGCGCCGACATCCGGCTCGAACACGAGGTCACCGACCTCCAGGTGACGGACGGCCGGGTGCACATCACCGCGCGGTCGGCGGACGGGGAGAGCCACGCCGAGGTCTTCGACGACGTCGTGGTCGCCACGACGGCACCGGTCGCGGCGAAGCTGACGGCCGCGCTGCCGAACGACATCGTGGGCCGTGACACCCGCGAGTTCCTGGAGACGCAGGTGTACGAGCCGGCGCTGTCGGTGTCGTACCTGGTCGACTTCAGCAGCATGCCGTCCGAGGCGCACATCGTGGCGGCGGGTGCGGACGACCCGCCGGTGAAGACGATCATCACCTTCCCGCGCAAGGTCAAGGACGCGCAGGGGCGGTCCGTCGACAAGCACCTGGCGTTCGTCTACCCGGGCCGCGCCGAGACACGGCGGCTGCTCGCGATGACGCCGGAGGAGCAGTACGCGGAGACGACCCGGCTGGTCACCAAGTTGTGGCCGGACTTCCCGGCGGACGCGGAGCCGTTCGAGATCGCCGTACGCCCCCACGCGATGCCGCTGCCGGCACCGGGCCGCTACCGGATGTCCGCGCGGGTCATCGGACTCCAGCACGCGCCGGTGGTCTTCGCGGGCGACTACTTCACCGCGCCGATCTCGGAGGCGGCGATGCTCTCGGGCATCCGGGCGGCCGAGAAGCTGACGGCGGCGGCCGGAAAGCTGACGACGGCCGGCTGACGGGGGCGAGGGCGGAAGGGAGAGGGGAAGCCATGGATACGGGTTCGCCGTCCGGCGCGGGTTCGCGGTCCGGCGCGGGGTCGGGGTCCGGCGCGGGGTCGGGGTCCGGCGCGGTCGGTGGCACGCGCCTGGGTGCCACGTCCGTGACGCGTACGTCAGGCGCGGGCGTTGTCGGTGCCGCCGGTGCCGCCGGTGCCGTCGATGCCCGGAGCGGTGTGTCGCGCGCCGCGCGTCCCACCGCCGACGTGGCCGGGGCGGTCGGCGCCCCGGCGGGTGGGGCCGGGGCCGGGGCCGGTTCGGCGGGTGCTCCCGGCACGGGGGCCGGCATGCCCGCCGCCGGGGTCCGGGGGCGGCTCGTCGCGTACGCGCGGCTTGCCAAGTTCGAGTTCGTCCTCGACTACTACCTCAGCATGGTCGTGCTGTGGACCGCGCTCGCCGGGAGCGTGCGGTTCGCGCCCGACACGCTCAGTACGCTCCTGCTCTTCCTCCTCGGCGAGGTCGGCGTCATCTCCGCCGTCATGGCCCTCGACGACGTCAACGGCATCAAGGACGGCAGCGACCGCGCCAACTACCTCGGTACCGGCGGCACCCCGTTGCGGCCCCTGGAGCGCAAGCCCCTGCTGACCGGGGCGCTGACGGTGCCGCAGGCCACCCGGTTCGGGTATCTGAGTCTGGTCTGGGGCGCGGTCTTCTGGACGGCGGCTGCCGTCGCGGCGCCCGAGCGGCCCCTGTGGGCGCTGGTGGTGACCGGGCTGGTGCTGTTCGCCGGGTTCCAGTACTCCTGGGGGCTCAAGCTCAGCTACCGCGGCCTCGGTGAAGTCCTCATAATGGGCTGCCCGTTGGTCATCGTCGTCGCGCCGTACGGCTTCGTGACCGGGCACCTGCCCGCCACCGTCCTCGTGCAGGCCGTGCTCTTCGGGCTGTGGCAGATTCTTGTCTCCTGCTACTCCAACACCAAGGACATCAGCGGGGACGCGGCCGTCGGCCGCAGCACGGTCGCGGTGCACGCCTCCGCACGCGGCAATCTCATCTTCATCGGCGCGCTCTCCGCCGCCGACCTGCTGCTGACCGTCGGAGCATCGGCCGTCGGCTGGGCACCGTGGTGGTTCTTCGCCGCCCTGTTGCCCGAAATGGCGCTGCGGCTGCGCCAGTTCACCTCCTTCAGCCGTAACGGTGACGCGCTGCTGGCCCGCAGGCGAGGAGTGGTGGCGTTCCGGACGGGCGTCGCCGGCATCGTCCTGGCCAACCTCATCCACTTCGCGAGCTGAGGGGCGACGGCCCCGGCCCCGCGATCGAGCGGCGCCCGCGGCCCGAACTCCGGACAGGACAAACAGACATGGCTACCAAGAACAAACCGACCGGACTCGGCCTGCTCTTCGACGAACACGCGCAGGCGGGCCGCACCACCCGGTTCCATCTCAGCCGCCCCTTCGACATCGCGCCCGGCGCCGGCGCCGAGTTCAGCGTCGCCGGTCTCGCCGAGATCGTCCAGGAGACCGCCGGCCTGCTGTACGCGGCGGGGGCGCGCCCCGGCGACCGGGTCGCCATCGCCAAGGACAACCACTGGGACTATCTGCTGCTGGCCTGCGCCACCGCCCGCTTCGGCGGCCTGCCCGTGCTGGTCGCGGGCAGCCTCCCGGCCCAGACGCTCGGCACCGTACTCAAGCGCGCCGACGCGCAGTTGCTCGTCACCACCGCCGACATCCTCACCTCCGCCGACGAGCAGGGCGTGGACCTGAAGTCCCTCGTCCCGCGCACGGTGACCGTCGGCGCCGCGCTCCCCGGCACCGTCTCGCTGGACGACCTGCGCGGGGCGCGTACGCCCAAGGTGTTCCGTACGGCCAGTTACGAACCCATGGTCGCCACCCACACCTCCGGCACCACCGGGGTCCCCAAGCTGGTGGTGCACTCCGTCGACACCGTCCTCGGGCATCTCGGCCGCACCGAGTCGCTGCGCTTCCCGATCGTCGCCATGAAGCGCTCCGACACGGTGGCCACCGCGACCCCCTTCAACCACATGCGGATGATCACCTGGAGCACCGGCACGCTGAAGCTGGAGCCCAAGAACGCCCTGCTGCTCGCCGACGCCCAACCGGCCACCGCCGAGCGGATGTTCGCGACGCGCCGGCCGACCTATCTGGAGGCGCTGCCCGCCACGTACATCGGCTGGCAGGAACTGGCCGAGAAGCGGCCGGAGTTGTACGGGGACGTACGGCTCTACGTGAGCACCTTCGACGCCATCCACCCGCCCACGGTCCGCCGCTTCCTGCACGCGAGCAAGCGGCGCTTCCCGGCCTGGCTCCAGGGCTGGGGCCAGTCCGAGACCGGCCCCATGACCTTCCGGCTGCTCACCCGCCGGGCGCTCGCCGCCAAGGGCGACCGGCACCCCACCACGCGCGACGTCGGCCGCCCGATCCCCGGCTTCACCGGGATGAAGGTGGTGGACCCGGCGACGATGAAGCCGGTCCCCAACGGCAAGCCCGGTGTGCTCCTCACCCGTACCGACGGCCGCTGCATCGGCTACCTCGGCGAGCAGCGGCGCTGGAACGACAAGGCGCGCGGCAAGTGGTGGAACACCGGTGACTACGGCCTGCGCACCGCCGCCGGGGCCTTCCGGCTGCTGGACCGGGAGGTGGACGTGATCCCGGGGATGAGCTGCATCGAGCTGGAGGACGTACTGGCCGACCGGCTCCCGCAGTTGCTGGAGGCCGCGGTGATCGGCATCCCGGGGCAGCTGCCGCTGCCCGTCGTGTGCACGCGGGACGGTTCGCTGGACGAGGACGAATGGCGGCGCGCGACCGCGGACCTGCCGGCGCTGGGCGCGCCACGGGTGCTGCCGCTGGAGGAGATCCCGCGTACGAGCACGGGCAAGGTGCGGCGGGTCGAGCTGCGCGAGCGGCTGCTGGGCGAGGAGACGTACGGGACGGGGCGCTGGACGTAGGTCCGGTCGGGCCTCGGAGACACGCGGAGACACGGCGGAGACACGCGGAGATACGTGGAGATACGCGGAGAAGGGAGCGCACCAGCCATGGCAGACACGAACTCGCGGACGGATTCGGAAACGAGCACAGAGACGGGCACGAGCACGGAGCCGGGCACGCACGTCGATGTGGCCGTCGTCGGGGGCGGTATCGCCGGTCTCACCGCCGCGTACCGGCTGAAGGAGGCCGGCCGCGCGCCGGAGGTCTTCGAGGCCGACAGCGACATCGGCGGCCGGATGCGGGCGCGGAAGGAGGACGGCTGGCTGGTCGAGACGGGCACCGAGACCCTGGCCTCGCACGGCTACCCGGCCACCTGGCGGCTGATCAAGGACGTCGGCCTCGACCGGGACGGCGGGGTGCTCAAGGTCGGCAGCCTGGCGGGCGTCTGGCGCGGCGGCAAGGCGCACGCGGGCAGCGGGCACTGGGTGGGGACCCTCACCGGCGCCGGTCTGTCGGTCGGCGGCCGGATGGCGATGACCGGGATGCTGGGCGGGCTGCTGCCGGCGCTGGGCAAGGTCAGCACGCGGCGGCCGGGGGAGAGCCCGCTGGGTCTGCGTACGGTCGCCGAGTTTGTCGACGGCAAACACCCGGACCTGCACGACTATCTGCTCCAGCCGGCCGCGAGCACCGGCTGGGCCTGGGACACCCGGCGCTCGTGCGTCGCGCCGCTGGTCGCCACGATGGTCGCCACGCGCGGGCTGCACGGCTGGCGCACCTACCGCGACGGGATGGACTCTCTCGCCCGGAAGGTCGCGGACCGGCTGACCGTGCACACCGGCAGAGCCGTCCAGGAGGTCACCGAGAGGCCCGAGGGGGGCGTACGGCTGGTCTTCACCGACGGCCGGGTGGTGACGGCCCGGGAGGCCGTACTCGCGGTGCCGGCGCCGGTGGCCAGGAAGATGTATCCCTCGGCGCCCGCCGTCGAACTCCCCTTCCTGGACGCCACGTCGTACTCCCGGATGATCCGGGTGACCTGTCTGGTCGACCGGCCCCTGGCGGTCCGCCAGTCGCGCGGTACGAAGAAGGTCTACGCGCTGCTCATCCCGGAGAAGGAGGACGGCTATCTGGCCGGCCTGACCTTCGAGCACTTCAAGGCCGCGAACCGGGCGCCGCGCGGTCAGGGACTGGTCAGCATGCTGTCGGCGGCACGCGCCACCGACGAGCTGATGGACCGGCCCGACGAGGAGGTCGTGGAGGCGCTGCTGGCGCGGGCCACGACGTATGTGCCCGAGCTGCGTTCGGCGCTGAGCAAGGCGTACGTGCACCGCTTCCCGTACGCGGCCCCGGAGGCCACCCCGGACGCGCTGCGGCTCCAGGGTGCGTTCCTGGACCGGCCCTCGCGGGCGGTCGAGTTCGCCGGGGACTGGGTCTTCCAGCGTCCGACGAGCGAAGCCGCCGTGCAGGCGGGGGAGTTGGCCGCGGAGCGGATCCTGTCGCGGCGGAGTCCCGCCGTCGAGGAAGGGCGGGTGCGGACCGCACGCGCCTGAGTCACCTGCTGACGGACAGCCGCCCGGCCCGCCGAACTCCCGGCGGGGCGGGCGGCTTTCGCGTCAGTGAACGTTCACTGACTGAGCCTTGACCGATCGTTGGACGGGGCCTGTGAGGTTCCCGGGGAGAGAGTTACAAGGAGTCAGTCGTGCGAACTATGTGAGCCACGGGGGCCGGAATGCGCGCGCAGAACAACGAAGGAACAGAAGGAACCATACGAATCGTCGGAACGGCACGGCGGACGGACGGCGACCCGCCCCCGTCCGTCACTCCGTCCACTCCGTCAACCACCTCGCCCAGCACACATCAGCGGGCGCGTTACGCGCTCACCTCCCGGGTCGGCAGGGACGCTGAACTGGCCGATCTCAAGGCCCGCGCCGCCGCCCCGAACGGGCAGATCCTCACCCTCACCGGCCCGGTGGGCGTGGGCAAGAGCAGGCTGGCCAGCGCCCTCTTCGAGGAGATCGCCGGCGACTTCGCCGACGGCGGGCGCTACGTGGAACTGGACACGCTCCGCCTGGAGGACACCGACGCGGACGGCGGACTCGCCCGCGCGGTCGCACAGGCGCTGGAACTGACGCCGGGCGGTACGGGCGGCTCGGGCGTGGGCAGTACGAGTGGCAAGGGCGGCTCGGGTACGGGCTCGGGCGGCACTTCGCCGGACGCTCCGCTCGATCTGCTGCGGGACCATCTCGCCGGGCGGGACCTCCTGCTCGTACTCGACTGCGGCAACCGTCCCCCGCGCGGCATCGCCGAGCTGTGGGAGGCGGTCGCCGCGGCGGCCCGGCGGCTCTGTCTGCTGACCGTCGGCACCCAGGTGCTCGGCATGTACGGCGAGCACCGGGTCCCGCTCTTCCCGCTGGCCGTGCCGACGCCTCACGACACCGCGGATCTGGGCCGGCTCGGGCAGGTCGACTCCGTACGGCTGCTGGTGGACCGTACGAAGGCGGTACGGCCCGGCTTCCGGCTCACGCAGGAGAACCGCGAGACCGTCGCCAAACTCTGCCAGATGCTCGACGGTCTGCCGCTCTCGATCGAGCAGGCCGCGTCACGGCTGAAGGTCAGCTCGCCGCGCGCGCTGCTGGACGAACTGAGCACGGAGACAGGAACGGGGACGGGGACAGGAACGGGAGCGAGGACAGAGGCGGGAGCGGGGGCGGGGACGGGAGGGGAGTCGGGCGCCGGGGTGGACACGCTCGGCCTGCCTCCCGCGTCCGTCGAACTCCTCGTCAGGCTCGGGGTGTTCACGGAGAGCTTCGGGGTCGCCGAGGCCGCCGGAGTCTTCGAACTCCCGCTGGACGTCACCCGGCAGGCGCTGGAGGAGATGGTCGACCACAGCGCGCTGCTCACCGAGGAGCAGCGGGACGGCAGCATCCGCTTCTGGATGCTGCGCAGGTCCCGGGCGCAGGCCCTGGAACACCTCAGGCGCCAGGACGCGCTGGGGCCCGTCCGGGCCGACCACGCCGTGTTCTTCATCCGCCAACTGCACGGCATCCGAAGGCAGTTGGAGGGACCGCGGCAGACGGCGGCGCTCGAACACTTCGGTCACTGGCACCAGGACGTGCTCGCCGCGCTGGACTTCCTGGTCGAGGCGGGCAACGGCGAGGCGGTCGCGACACTGGCCACCGCTGCCCAGCCGTACTGGTTGCTGCGCGGCGAGGTGGAGAGCGCCACGCACTGGCTGTCCGCCGCGCTGCGCCTCGGTGTCGAACGGGTCCGCGTGCGGCTCGCCACGCTGGAGGCGCTCGGCGAGGCGCTGCTCCTGACCGACGACCCGGGCGACGCCAGGCCCTGGCTGGACGAGGCGCTGGCGGCGTACACCGAACTGGCCGACGGCCCGGGGATCGCGACCGTACGCCAGCATCTGGCCAGGCTCACCCAGCTCGAAGGAGATCTGCCCGCCGCCGAGAATCTGCTCACCCTCGTGCTGGCGGACCTGGACCCGCGGGGCGGTGGTCAGTGGTGCCGGGGGGCAGTACTGGCCCGCCTCGCGGAGGTCCGGCGCGACCGGGGCGACACGGTGTCGGCGGCGCGGCACGCGACGGAGGCGATACGGCTCTTCGAGCGGACGGAGGACGCCCGCTCGGCTGCTCGCGCCAAACTCACCCTGGCGGGCCTGACAGGCGCACAGGGCGACTACGACCGGGCCGAGCAACTGGCCTGCCGGGCACTGCTGTTGCTGCACGACCGGGGCGATCTGCCGGAAGTGGCACGGGGGTTGGCGGTCCTGGCCGAACTGCTCACCCACAAGTACGGCCGCACGGCGGCGGTGTGGGAGCGGGCGGCTCGTCTGCTCGGTGCCTCCGACGCGCTCCGCCGCCGGGTCGGCGACACGCTGGCGGGCCAGCCGGCGGCCGTCAGCCGCACGCTGCTCGGCCAGGTCAGCGAACGGATGGGCCGCAGCGCCTTCGACACAGCCTGGCAGGAGGGCGGCCGGTGCAGCCCGGGCGAGGCCGTCGCCCTGGCCCTCGCCCTGATCGAACCGGCCGAACACCAGCCCCGCCCCACGGACCTCGTCGGCTCACTGACCCGGCGCGAACACGAGGTGGCGATGCTGGTCACGGAGGGCCTGACCAACCGGGAGGTGGCACGCAGGCTCGGGATCGCGGAGTGGACGGCCGTGAACCACATGCGCAAGGTGATGCAGAAACTGGGCTGTACGTCCCGCGTCCAGGTGGCGGGCCGCATGCTGCGCCCTCTGGACACGGCGGCCCCGGCGGCTGCGGGCCGCGGCTAGGGATCTTCGTCGATCGGCCCGTGGCGCGCCAGGCGTCACGGGCCTACGAACCTCCGAAGTCGCGGACTTGCGAACCTCCGAAGTCGCGGACTCGCGAACCTACGAGGGCGCGGACTTGCGAACCTACGAGGGCGCGGACTTGCGAACCTACGAGGGCGCGGCACCGGTGCGCGCCCGCCAGAATCCGGTGAGCGCCGACGGAGCCCGGACGTCCGCCTTGACCTCGACCCGGACACCGAGTACCTGGCCGGTGACCTCGCCCCACCGGTGATGGCCGAAGTCCCGCTTCTCGCGGCCGTAGCGCACCTCGGTCCCGAGGAAGTCGGCCCATTCGGTGAGATCGGCGCGAGCCGCCTTGGCTCGGTGAACGCGGACGGTCCCGAGGAGCGAAGGCTCCTCGTGGCGCAGGTACAGTCCCCAACGGGCCGTCGGCAGAGGGGTTTTGAGCACTTCGGCCAGCGCCTCCGCAGCCTTGAGCTGAGCGGTGGGGGCCGGATACGTGGAAGGCGCGGGCGGCGAGGACCTGTGTGCCCGCGTGCTGGTGCCGAGCGGCACCGTCTCCGAAAGCCGTACCGGTACGCCGTTCTTGACCGCGTCGACCGCCAGCGACTCCCAACTGCGTGTGACGGGGTGCCCGCCCGAGTGTTCCGGGTCGGAGGAGGCTCCCTCCCACATGTCGACGGTGCTGGACGCACCGCGCAGTTCCGTGCCCAGGACGTCGGCCCAGCGAGCCATCAGGGCGTACCGCTCGATGTCGCCGAGCCCGTCCGGAACCATGCCGAACAGGGTGGGCTCCTCACCCACCGCCCAGTCCACCGGGGGGCGCCCGGTCCGGATCAGCTCGATCAGCGCCTCGGCGGCGCGCGACTGCCCCTCGATGATCTCTACTCGGTCCACAGAGAGAGTGTTCCCGAACCTCACGCCTTCTAGTGCGTACCGCGCACCCAGGTGCGTACGCCGCGTGCCAACCGCCGTGTCAGTGACCGGCGTTGGCGGGTGAGCCGAGGCGGCTCGATCGACTTGCCCCCCGGCTTGCCCACCCAGTCCCGGATCGTCACCTCGTACGCCGAGTCGGGGATGCCGGCCCGGCGGTCGCCGAAGTGCGGGTAGGCGAGATGCGGCGTACGGCCCCGGCCGCGCAGGACGACCTCCGGCTCCGTACCGGCCCTGATGTACGCCAGGATGTCGTCGAGCAGGTCGAGCCGGCCGAGCGCGACGCACTCCAGCCGCAGCCGCTCGGCGACCTTGATCCGCCGCGCGACCTCCGGCGACCAGTACGCCGCCATGAGTGGCGCGGCCAGCTCCAGCTTGTGCCGGCGGACCTCCGCCGACTCCCTCATGATCCGCGGCCCGAACTGCTGGATGAGCCCGACCGTGAAGGGCCTGACCAGCAGCCGGTCCCGCTTCGGGCCGGCCGGGACCAGGTCGTGGATGAGTGCCAGCATGGCGCCGGCCGAGTCGAAGCGGTGCGTGTAGTCGCCGCTCTTGGTGACGTGCTTGCCGTCGTCGCGGCCGACGAGGTAGTAGCAGGTCCGGTCGGCGAAGACCGAGACCCCGTTGCCCCGGATGTACGTCTCCATGGTGAAGAGCGCGTCCTCACCGGTCCGCAGCCCTTCGTCGAACCGCAGCCCCAGCCGCTCGATCAGATCGCGCCGGAACAGCTTCTGCGCGCTGAGCGTGAAGATGATCTGCGAGTCGTAGACGTCCACGCGGTCGGCGGTCCGCCGCCACATCGACTTGGGGGCGCCCCGGTTGACCCCCTCCACCTTGCCGAGCACGACATCGGTGCCGGCGCGGTCGGCCATGGCCACCATGTTCGCGAGCGCGTCGTCGGCGAAGTAGTCGTCGGCGTCGAGGAAGAAGACGTACCGCCCCTTGGCCATCCCCATGCCCACGTTGCGCGGGCCGCTGGGCCCGCCGGAATTGGCCTGACGCACCACTCGGGTCGGTACGGCGCTGCGCGCCGCGAACTCCTCCAGGTATTCCCCCGTGCCGTCGGTCGACCCGTCGTCGACGGCTATCAGCTCGATACGGCGGGCGCCCAGCGTCTGAGCCTCCACCGATTCCAGGCAACGGATCAGGTAGGGCATTGCTTCATAAGCCCCAACGATCACACTGACATCAGGTGCAGACGTGTTGTTCATCGAAATTCAAGACAAGAGACGGACTTCGTTGGTTGTCTCCTCCCGCCCGTCATCATGTGTGATGGTCCTCACAGTGGGAAGTCGTGGCTTATATCCGGATTCACCGCCACTGCCCGCCGGCTCCTCAGACGAGATCGCCCGGCGTCCTCAGATACGCCTCACGCATCGCCGTCGGCACCGGATGCTCGGCCGGGAAGGTGACGTCGTCGACGGCCGAGATCGCCCGTACGCCGATGCTGGTGTTGGTCGCGAACGCCGCCGCCATCCCGCGTACGGCCGCGGGTGTCACCGGCGCGGTGGTGTGGGCGTGGTCCCGCCGGAGCAGCGCCATGGTGACGCCCGGCAGCACATCGCCCTCGGGCCATACGACGGCCCCGTCGGCGTCCACGAACCCGACGTTCCACGTGCCTCCCTCGGACACCAGCCCGTCGGCCCCGAGAAACAGCACGTCGTCGAACCCGGCCAGCTGCGCCGCCCGCCTCGCGTGCAGGGTGCCGAAGAGCCCGAAGTGCTTGACCGCGGGCAGGTCGCGCACGTACGGAACGGTCCTGACCCGCAGCGGCGGCAGCTCCATGGACCCGGCCGGCCGGGTGGTCACCAGGACCCGCGGGGTCGCGGGCGCCGACGGATGCCCGATGTCCAGCCCGGGATCGAACACACTCACCCGCACGACGAACGCCCCGTCCCGCCCGCGCACGGCACGGCGTACGTACTCCCGTACCCGCCCACTGTCGAGCCCCACCCCGAACACGGCCCGACAGTCCCGCTCAAGCCGCTCCACATGCAGCCCGAGCCCACGCACCCGCCGACCGTCGACGCGCATCGAGGTGAAGTGCCCGTAGTTGGTCAGGGCCATGGCCTTCAGGGACTCGGGTTCGACGGGCCGCCCGTCCAGTTCCATCACACGACTCAGTCTCACAGCGGACGCGGGCCGCCGTACAGGGCGCCCGGCCTGGCGGGAGACCGGCCACCAGGTCAGGCCGGCTGGACGTATGTCGTACGGCCCGACTCGGCCGAGTTCTTCGGCACCCGCGGCCTGGTGAGGGCCCGGGGCACGATCGACGGTCATCCGTTCCAGGGCTCGTTCATGGCCCTGACGCCGCGTGCTGGGGCGCGGCTCTTCGGGTCGTCAGCCGTTCAGCCCTTGAGTGCCGCGACCTGTTGAGCCCGCGCGCTCAGCTCCCGAACCGCGCGTACCTTCCCGTACGGGGCGATGCGCTTGCGCATCGTCGTGAAGTGCTCGTCGCCGCGCGCGGTCGACAGGCTCGTGTAGCCGTCCAGGAACGCGCCCCATGTCGAGCACGCCTCCTCGATGTGACCGAGCTGGAACTGGCGTTGAGCCATGACCGCGTTGAAATGCACCCGCCCCTGGCGCTCCTGTTTCGGCTGCGCCCGCAGCGCCGTCTTCAGGGCCGCGATCGAGCCCGGCAGGTCACCGGTCTCGTACAGCACGTGGGCGACATGGAACTGGTAGGCGGCCTGGTCGTAGCCGCCGATGGACTCCCTGCGGGCGTCGGCCTTCGACAGCGCCGACTCGGCCTCGCGCAGCCGGGCGAACGCCTGACGCTCGGCGCCCACCATGGCCGCCGCGTGCGCCTGTTGGCCACGAAGGAAGGCGACGAGGCGCGGGCCGGCCTGCGGGGCCGCCTCCGCCGCCGAGTCCGCGAGTTCCAGAGCCTTTCGCCCGTAACCCAGGTTGGACGCCTGAAGGCTCATGCCGCGCAGAGTACGGCAGTACGTCATGTGGTCGTTCGCCTCGCGGGCGATGTCCAGCGCCTTGACGTAGTACCGCTGTCCGAGCCCGTGCTCACGCTCGAACATCGCCATCCAGCCAGTGAGGTACGTCAGGTCCGAGGCCGCCGAAAGCATGTCTCGTCTGACCTGATCCGAGGCGGAAGCCCGCAGGTACGGGGCAACGGTGTTGACGAGAAAGGCCGCCGCCATCGGCCTGGCGTGACCGCCTCCGAGCTCGTCGAGGATGTCCGCGATGCGATCGGTCATCGTCCGCACCGTTGCCACTTCGCCGGCGCCGATGTGGGTGGTGGGCCTGGTGGCGCGGTCCCGCTCCTCGGCGCTCGCCTCGCCGGCGAACAGAGGTACGGCGAGGGCGGCCGAGTACAGGCCGGCGGTGAGAACTCCACGGCGGGACGGGTCCATGTCTGCCCTTCCGAGATCCAACAGGGACTCGACAGTGTCCCCACTGTCCGAACCGCTGCCGCCCTTCGGCGGCCGAAGCCCCGCTTCCGCGTACGTCACGGGCCGCCCGAGCTTGCGTTCGAGCGCTTCGATGATCACCGGTCTCACCTGTTCCCTCGGCTGGGTGCCGGCCACCCAGTGCGAGACGGCGGACTGGTCGTACTTGAGAGAGATACCGACCTGGGCCGCGACGCGATTGACGGCGTTGGCGAACTGGGTCCGTGACCATCGCGTCTGCTCAAGCAGGGATTCGAGCCCGGAGTTTCGAGCGTTCTGGGATGCCTTCGCCATGCCAACTCCCCGGTCAATTCATGGCTTTCATGGTTGTCCCCGCTTCTCACGGTACCGGTCCGAGCACGTTGCGGAGTTAGCTCTACACACACCGCGACGAAAAGCGGTCACGAGAGGAGACGTGTGGTGACCAGCGTGATCACGGCGGTTGACAAGACGACGACGCACGCTGCGATGTCGTTCGACGCCGATCCCCGGCATGTGGCGACCGCGCGTCACGTCGCTGCTGACGTGCTCGCTGAAGCAGGTGTCAGGGATGGCGACGCGGTCGGGACGGTGCAGTTGGTGGTCAGCGAGATGGTGACCAACGCGATCGTCCACGGCAGCGCCGACTCCGTCTTGATGCGTCTGAGTTGCGTTGACCGCGGCGAGGTGCTGATCGAGGTGGACGACCACTCGGCCGGCAGCCCCGAGGTACGGGAAGCGGGCCTGGAGGACGAGGGCGGGCGGGGGATGCGGCTCGTCGCGTACTTCGCTCGCGAGTGGGGGCGGAAAGGCACCTGCACGTGGTGCGCGGTTCCGATCGGGCCGGTGGCCGGCTGATGCACCCGAAAGAGGGGCCGCCGCGCGGCTCGGACATCGAAGCCCAGCCCGTCATCGACACGCACGTATTCCTCCGCGACGGGGACAAGCTCCTCTTGTCGCAGCGCGGAGGTCCGTACGGCTACGGGCGGTGGCACATGCCGTCCGGGAAGCTCGATCGGGGGGAGACCCTGAGCGGGGGTGCCGCGCGGGAGTTGTGGGAGGAGACCGGGGTTGAGGTTGAGCCCGCGCACCTGCGGCTGGTGCAGGTCGTGCATCATCGGCAGAGCGAGACCGTTGAGCGGATCGGGTTCTTCTTCGAGGCCACCGACTGGGACGGGGAGCCCGTCAACAGGGAGCCCGGGAAGTGTCTGGGGCTGCGGTGGTTCAGTGTGTATGAGCTGCCCGACGATGTCATCGAGTATCCGAAGGAAGGGCTCCTCGGGTACCTGGGAGGCTCCGGTGGGCTCGTGGAGCATGGGTGGTGAGGTGGGGAGCCTCCCAGGTACGGCTGATCATGCGCCCGCCACCACCAGTGGTTCGCCCGAGGGGACGCCGTCCTTTTCCATCTGTTCGGCGATCTTCATCGCCTCTTCGATGAGGGTCTCGACGATCTTCGACTCGGGCACCGTCTTGATGACCTCGCCCTTGACGAAGATCTGACCCTTCCCGTTGCCCGACGCCACCCCCAGGTCCGCCTCGCGCGCCTCACCCGGACCGTTGACCACACAGCCCATCACCGCCACCCGCAACGGAACCTCAAGCCCGTCCAGACCCGCACTCACCTGATCCGCCAGCTTGTACACATCCACCTGCGCCCGCCCGCACGACGGACACGACACGATCTCCAGCCGCCGCTGCTTCAGATTCAGCGCCTCCAGAATCTGAAGCCCCACCTTCACCTCCTCCGCCGGAGGAGCCGACAAAGACACCCGGATCGTGTCCCCGATCCCCTCACTCAGCAGCGCACCGAACGCGACCGCCGACTTGATCGTCCCCTGGAACGCCGGACCCGCCTCCGTCACCCCCAGATGCAGCGGATAATCACTCCGCGCGGCCAGCTGACGGTACGCGTTGACCATCACCACCGGATCGTTGTGCTTCACCGAGATCTTGATGTCCCGGAAACCGTGCTCCTCGAACAGCGACGCCTCCCACAGCGCCGACTCCACCAGGGCTTCGGGGGTGGCCTTGCCGTACTTCTTCAGCAGACGCGCGTCCAGCGACCCGGCGTTCACCCCGATACGGATCGGCGTACCCGCCGCCGACGCCGCCTTCGCGATCTCCTTCACCTTGTCGTCGAACTGCTTGATGTTCCCCGGATTCACCCGCACCGCCGCACACCCGGCATCGATCGCCGCGAACACATACTTCGGCTGGAAATGAATGTCCGCGATCACCGGGATCTGCGACTTCCGCGCGATCGTCGCCAACGCGTCCGCGTCGTCCTGCGTCGGACACGCCACCCGCACAATCTGGCACCCCGACGCCGTCAGCTCCGCGATCTGCTGCAACGTCGCCCCGATGTCCGACGTCCGCGTCGTCGTCATCGACTGCACCGACACCGGCGCATCCCCACCGACAGCCACCGAACCGACCTGGATCTGTCGACTGACCCTCCGGTCGGCGAGCTTCGTCGGGACGTCGGGCATGCCCAAAGCGATGGTGGTCATGGAGTGAGTGTCCTTTCCGGGGTCAGCCGGGCCAGCACCTCGGTGGTGACGGCGTCGGCGGTGAGGCCGCAGTGGGCGAGGACCTGGGCCCGTGAGCCGTGGTCCAGGAATTCGCGCGGGATCCCGAAGTTGCGTACGGGCGTGGTGATCCCGGCGTCTCCCAGGGCCTGTGCGAACGCCGTGCCCACGCCGCCCACGCGCCCGCTGTCCTCGATGGTGATCACGTGCTTGAAGTACGCCGCGGCCTCCACCAGCGTGGGGTTGACCGGTGCGACCCAGCGCGGGTCGACCACCGTCGCCCCGACACCCGAGTCCGCGAGCCGGCCCGCGACGTCGAGCGCGAGACGGGCCATCGGGCCCACCGAGACGATCAGTACGTCACGGCCGGGCGCGTTGTGGAGCACGTCGAAGCCGTCGGTCGTGTCGATGGCGGGGATGTCCGCGCCGGTCGTGCCCTTGGGGAAGCGCAGCACCGTCGGGCCCTGGTCCCAGGCGACCGCCTCGCGGAGCAGTTCACGCAGTCGCGTACCGTCGCGCGGCGCGGCGATACGGATGCCGGGCACGGCCTGGAAAAGCGTCAGGTCCCACATGCCGTTGTGGCTGGCGCCGTCGTCGCCGGTGATGCCCGCGCGGTCCAGCACCAGGGTGACCGGGGCCGAGTGCAGGGCGATGTCGGTGACCATCTGGTCGATCATGCGGTTGCCGAACGTCGCGTAGATGGCCAGCACCGGATGCAGCCCGCCCAGTGCCAGGCCGGCCGCCGCGGCTGCCGCGTGCTGTTCGGCGATTCCCACGTCGATCGTGCGCGCCGGGAACTTCCCCTGGAAATGCAGCAGTCCGACCGGTTCCGCCATCGCCGCCGTGATCGCGACGACATCGGGGCGCTCCGATCCGATCCGGACGATCTCGTCCGAGAACACCGAAGTCCAGGAGGGAGGCGAGGGAGGGGAGGCAGAGGCATGGGAAGGCGAAGGGGGCGGTGTCGCGCGGACCACGTGGCAGCGGTCCAGCTCGTTCGTCTCCGCCGTCTCCCAGCCCCGTCCCTTCTCCGTCACCACATGCACCACCACCGGGCCGCCCAGCGCGCGTGCCCGGCCCAGCGCCTCCTCCACGGCGGCGATGTCATGCCCGTCCACCGGACCGAGATAGCCGAACCCGAACTCCTCGAAGACATTCGCCGAGCCGGAGCCGGAACCCGCCCCCGAGCCCGCCCCCGCACGCAGCCGCGCCAGATGCGCCGCCAGGCCGCCCACCGTCGGCGCGTACGAGCGCTCGTTGTCGTTCAGCACCACGATCACCGGGCGCTGCCGCGCGCCGCCCAGGTTGTTCAGCGCCTCCCACGCCATGCCGCCGGTCAGCGCCCCGTCCCCGATCACGGCGACCACCGCGCGGTCCGTGTCGCCGCTCAGCTCGCGGGCGCGCGCGAGGCCGTCCGCGTAGCTGAGCGCCGTCGACGCGTGCGAGTTCTCGATCACGTCGTGCTCGGACTCGGCGCGCGAGGCGTAGCCGGACAGCCCGCCGCGCGTCCGCAGCCCGCCGAAACCGGCCCGCCGGCCGGTCAGCACCTTCTGTACGTACGTCTGGTGGCCGATGTCCCAGAGCAGCGTGTCCCTCGGCGAGTCGAACACCCGGTGCAGTGCGATGGTCAGCTCCACCACGCCCAGGTTGGGGCCGAGATGGCCGCCCGAGCGGCACACCGCTTCGATCATCAACTCGCGTATCTCGCCGGACAGTTGGTCCAGCTGCGACGCGGTGAGGGCGCGGAGATCGCGAGGGGCCGCGATCTCGTCGAGTAGTGGCATGACCGAATCCTCCATGTCGTACGGGGCTGTCACGGGCGGGCCGTGCCCGGGTCGCCGGCCGTGGACGGCGGTGGCCGGAAGGTCACCTGCGAGCCGGGGCGCAGTCCGGCCTCGGGGCCGGTGAGCGTCCAGGCGGTGTGGATCAGTACGTTGTAGTGGTTGGGGAAGTGGCAGGCGTCGAAGCCCAGGAGCGTGCCGATGGGCTCCCCGTCGACGAGGACGATGTCGCCCCGGTCCAGCACTCCCGCCACCGAGATCTCCACGAAGCCCAGGAAGCCGACCCGGTCGATACGAGCGCCCTCCTCGGTCTCCACATGGTCGGTGGTGACCAGTTCGTGCAGCTCGCCCTGGCGTACGCAGCGGGACGCGAACTCCTCCAGGCGCATCCCCCGGTCCGTACGGCGGTGGCGCAGCACCTTGACCACCTCGGACCTGACCGTGCGCTTGTCGCCGTTCTCCGGGCTGGGCTCGATCAGCGCGGGGACCTCGGGACCGTACGCCGTCCTGTTCGCCGTTCTGTTCGGCATCAGACCGCCTCCGCCCGCTCCGTGCCGTACGTCGCGTCGACCAGCTCCAGCATCGCGAGCCCGGCGCGGGAGGCGTCCGTGCCGGCGCGTACCGCCCGCTCGAACTCGCCCAGCACGCCCACGTATTCATGCTTCAGGGAGCTTTTGAACCCGTCGTGTCCCGCGAGCATGTCGGCGTGGTGCTCGGTGCCGTCCTTGAGCCGTACGGTGACGTCCTTCGCCTCGCCGTGCGGATACGACCAGTCCAGCTCCACCGTGGCGGGCACCCCGCCGGCGGAGCGCAGCGCCACCCGCGCCTGCCGGTCGACGCCCTCCTCGTCGCGTACGACCTCGGCGGACTCGACGGTCAGCTCGCCGAGGAACAGCCGCAGCGTGTCGAAGGCGTTGGGGCCGTTGTCGGCGACGCAGCCGCCGCCGCAGCGCGCCGGGTCGAGATACCAGCGGTCCGCGCCGACGTGCTCCTCGATCTTCTCCAGATAGCGGACCGTCACCGACTCGACGGCCGACGCGTCGGCGGGCAGCGAACGCAGCAGCCCGAGCACGTTGTCGTTGTAGCGCCGGTGGAAGGCGGTGAACAGCACCGACCCACCGTGCACGGCCAGTTCGGTCAGCGCGCGGCCCTCGGCCAGGTCCAGCGCGAGCGGCTTCTCCACGCAGACCGCGACGCCCGCCTCCAGCGCGTCCCGGCAGACCGCCGCGTGCGCGTCGTTGGGGACGTTCACGACGATCGCGTCGAGTCCGGCCTCGGCCAGCATCCGCCGGTGGTCCCGGTAGCAGGGCAGGCCGGCCTCGCGGTGCGGGGCCAGGGCCTCCTCGCGCAGGTCGCAGACCGCGACCAGGTCGAGCGTGGGCAGTCCGGGGAAGGCGTCGAGGTAGAACCGGGAGATGACCCCGAGCCCCACCACGCCTATCCGCAGGGGTTTCATGTCTGTGTCCTCCTTGATGACGCTGGGCGGTGAATGGGCCGGGACGGTGAACGGGCCGGGACGGCGAATGGCGCGGGGGGCGGTGGTGGCGCGGGGCCGTGGATGACGCCGCGCGTACGTCAGTTGGGCGTCGGCAGCGCCGCCGGCGCCGTGAGCCCCCGCTCCGTCGCCACCGCGACCAGCTCCTCGAACAGGGACCGCGACAGCGGTACGCCGCTCTTGCCGTGCTCCGTCGCGCGCTCCGCCTCGAACCAGCCGGGGTAGCGCACCGGCCGGTCCTCGTCCACCGCCGGGGAGCCGACCAGCGCGTCGAACATCCCCGCCGTCTGCGCCTCGAAGTCCTCGGGCGTACGCAGCTCCGCGGGCGCGACGACCAGCACGGTGAAACCGATGTTGTCGTCCTGGCCGCTGGGGCTGCCCGTGCCGGACCAGGCTTCCGTCGCCGGGCCGAGCCCGGCGCCCGGCAGCAGCGCGCCGAGGACCTCGACGAGCAGGCCGAGCCCGTATCCCTTGAACGCCCCGGTGGCCGGATCGCCGCCCAGCCACTTCAGATAGCCGTCGCCCCGGTCCAGCGCGTGCGGATCGGTCACCGGCCGGCCGTCCCGGTCCTCCAGCCAGCCCTCCGGGATCGGCTGCCCGGCCCGCGCCGCGCCGCGCACGCGGCCGGTCGGGACGACGGTGGTGCTCATGTCGAGTACGAGCGGGGGGCGCGGACCCGCCGGAGCGGCGAACGCGAGCGGGTTCGTGCCGAGCAGCGCCGCCTGCCCGCCGGGGGGCCGGATGATGCGCTGCTGGCCGCAGTTGGAGACGAGCAGGCAGATCATGCCCCGGTCCGCCGCACGCTTGGCGTGGGCACCGGCGCAGCCCAGATGGGTGGCGTCGCGGACGGAGACGAGCCCGACGCCGTACTGGACGGCGCGCTCGGCGGCCAGGTCGACGGCCTCGCTCGCAGACCAGAGGCCGAGGGCGCGGTGGGCGTCGAGCAGGACGGCGGCGCCCCGGTCGGCCAGCACCTCGGGCTCGGCGGCCGGGTCGCAGCGGGCGTCGTCGAACAGCTTCAGATAGAGGCGGGTGAGGTTGGTCAGACCGTGCGAGGTGATACCGGTCAGGTCGCCGTGGACCAAGGCGTGCGCGGCGGTCAGGGCCCGCCCGGCGGGCAGGCCGTGGTGCCGGAACACGGCGGCGGTGAACTCCGTCAGCTCGGTGAGGTCCACCCGTACGGAGGAGGCCGTGGTGGAAGTGCTCGTCGTCATAGGTCAGTTCCCCTGATCCAGCCGATTGCGTGCGAAGGAGATGAGCAGGCGCCCGATGTGCCGCGCGTACCGGTCGAGGTCCGCCAGATCGGCGAACTCCCCTTCCGCGTGGGCCTGGTTGGCGCCGAGATCGCCGGGGCCGAAGACCACCGTCGAGGTTCCGGGTACGCCGGCCAGCCAGATCGCGTCGCAGGTGAACGCGGGCAGTTCGGCGGGCCACGGGGCGAGCCCCGCCCGGTCCAGCAGCAGCTCGCCGACCCAGGCGTCGTCGGCGTAGAGCGCGGGCAACCCCCGCTTCAGCCAGTCCAGATGGGTCACGCGCGCGGCGTCGCGGGCGGTGGTGGCGAAGGTCGGGCTGTCGGCGAAGCGCTCGCGGAACCGCTCCACACCGGTGCGCAGCACATCGTCCAGCGCGGCTTCCAGCTTGCGCCCGGTGTCCTTGGAGCCGTACGACAGATTGATCAGCAACTGCCCCGTGCCGTAGACCTTGTTGTGCATGGAGCCGGTGTTCATGCCGGCGACGCAGACCTGTCCGTCGACCGCGTACGGCGGCAGTTCCGTGGCGAGGTGCTGGGCGAGATAGCCCAGCAGCACCGTCGCGTTGTGGCCCGCGCCCGGCTCGTCGTCGATGCCGTCGCGGCCGTCGACGCGCAGACGGGCGGTCATGGAGGCGGTGGCCCTGCTCAGTACGCGCAGCCCGGTCGGCTCGCAGAACACGTTGAGCCGCCCCACGTACCCCTGCTCGACCAGCGGTTTGGTGCCGAACACGCCCATGGCGCCGCCCTCTTCGCCCGAGACGAGCTGGATCAGCACGCCCACCTCGGTGCCGAGCGCGGGGGAGGCGGCGAGGGCGCCGCGCAGCCCGGCGAGGAGTCCGACGGCGGGGCCCTTGGCGTCGATGGAGCCACGCCCGTAGAAGCGTGAACCGCCGAACGAGACGGGGCCGCCGCCCGCGACGGTGTCCAGGTGCACGTTGAACATCACCGTTGCCTCGCGCGGCAGTTCGGGTCCCAGCCGCAGCACCATGTTCGGCTGGCAGTCCAGGAATCCGGGCTGGGTCTCGGCGGCCTGGGCGACCGCGCGGGGCACGTCGGCGCCGGTGAGCGCGTCGGGTCCGGCGGGGGCGTGGTGGACGACGCGGAAGCCGAGCCGGCCGGCCGCCTCCGCGTACGCGCTCTGCGCCTCCCACAGCTCCACCGGTTCGCCGCCGCCGGTCTCCAGCGGTCCGGTCGTACGCAGGGCGAGCAGGTGCAGGAGCAGTTCCCGGTCGGACTCGGTCAGCCCGGCGGCGGCGCACGGGTTGATCCGGCGGGGCTGCTGGGCGGCGGTGTAGGTCATGGGCGGGTCACCGCCGGGTGGTCCAGCTCGCCGAGGAGCTTTTCGAGCCGCTGCCCGTACGCCACGAACTCGTCCACGTAGTCCCCGGACGGGTCCGACCACCCCTCGTGGGGGCGGATGTTGATGTGCGGCTCGATCGACACGACACCGGAGTAGCCCCGGGCGAACAGCACCCGCAGCGAGTCCGCGACCCGGCAGTTCCCGTCGCCGGGCAGCGAGTAGTACTGGGCGCTCGTGTCGCCGGTGCCGTCCTTCACATGGACGTGGGCGACGTACGGCGCGATGTCCGCCAGCAGGTCGTACGCCTCGTAGCCGTACGCGATGCCGTTGCCGACGTCGAAGAGCAGCCGCAGCGCGGGGCTGTCGGCGGCGTCGAGCAGCCGGAGCATGCGCGCGGGGTCGGTGGCGGCCCAGCCGGCGCAGTTCTCGTGCACCAGCACCAGCCCCGCGTCCTCGGCGCGGGCCGCGAGGCGGCGCGTGCGGTCGAGGACCTCCCGCTCCCAATCGGCGTCCGGCAGACCGGCGTTGGGGTACGACATGATCCGTACGAGGCGGGTGCCGAGGCGGTCGCAGCGGTCGGCGAGCCGGTCCAGCTCGGTCAGGTCGTCGGCGAAGGGGGAGACGACCGTACGGGCCCAGTTGCCGATCCGTGAGTCGACGCAGCTGACCCCGAGACCGGCGTCGGCGAGCTGCCCCGCCACCCGGTCGAAGGCCGGTCCGTCGAGGTCGGCGAGGGGGACGCCGTCGACCGAGCGCAGCTCGACGCTGTCCCAGCCGAGCCGCCGCACGGCCTCGATCTGACGGTCGAGACCGGGGGCGGCCTCGTCGCCGATACCGCTCAGCCGGATACCGGTCGGGGCGACGCCCGTCGGGGCGCTCCCCGTCGGTGCGGTGCCGGTCGGGTCGACATCCGTGGGGTCGACGCCCGTCGGGCCGGTGCCGGTCGGGGCGCTCCCCGTCGTGCCGGTGTCACTCATGGTCCGCACCGCCGCCCTGCGGTGACGTCGACACGCCCGTCAGCGGCGCCCGGGGGCCCGACGAGCCGTCGGCCGCCCCGGAGCCGGACCCCGGGTCCGACCCGGCCCGCGCCTCCCGGGCGGCGGCCATCAGGTGGGCCTCCTGGAGCAGTTGGACCACCCGCCGGGCTATCGCGTAGTCGTCCCAGCCGCCCGAACCGACGCCGGAGCCGGCGCCCGAGCCGCCGGCCCGGTCCGCGCCCGCCTCGTAGTCCCGGTAGGCGTGGTCGATATAGGTGGTCAGCGCGTCGTCGAAGAGGATCCGCGGGCTCGCCGCACCGCCGCCCGCGCCGTCGTGGACGGTCAGGCTGGCATGGTGGTCGACATCGCTGATCGGGTAGTGGCCGACGACATGACCGGTGTCGAACCGGAGCCCGATGCGGCGCTCACGGATCGGCGAGGTGAGGTCGGAGGCTATCTCCGTCGTCACGCCGTTGTGGTGCTGGAGCGTCAGCCGGGCGCTGCCCATCTTGGGGATGACGGTGTCGCCGATCCGCATGTCCGTCAGCGCGGCGTCCACGATGCGCGCGTCCCCCGCCAGCCGCAGCGCGACCCCGAGCGAGTGCGGCAGCTCCACGTCGAAGGCGGTGGTGTGGTTGTTGGAGCGCAGGGTGCGCGTCCAGCGCGGCTTGAACTGGGTGAAGGAGAGCGACCGCAGGTCACCCAGCTCACCCACCGCGCCGTACCGCACCAGCTCCGCCAGTTCATGGGTGAGCGAGCTGGCCAGCCACGGCGACACGACCCGCAGCCGCAGACCGCGCACCCGCGCCAGCATGTCGATGGCCTCCAGACCGGCGACACCGACGGCCATCGGCTTCTCCACCACGATGCGCGTGTAGCCGAGGTCGGCCAGCTCCTGGAGCGTGGCGAACCGGTCGACCGGTGGCGTGCACAGATGGACGACCGTACGGGCGGGGTCCGCCAGCTTGGCGGCGTGGGCCAGTGAGTCCGCCGGCACCAGGCCCTCGGCCAGGGCCTGTTCGTGGATGTCCTGGACGTCCCAGACCACGGGCGGGTCCGGTGACCACCGGCCGGTTTCGTCCGGCAGGGCGCGCAGCTTACGCAGCACCGGCCAGTGCAGCCCGAGGCCGGCTCGCCCGCCGCCGACGATGAACGTGTTCAGCATGACGTGACCTTCGCTCTTGAGGAGATCTGGCGACTGGCGAGAGGGGACGGACGGGCTGTCCGGTCAGTGGTCGCGGTAGGCCACGGAGGTGGCCATGGAGGTGAGTTCGCGCTTCCACTCCTCGCTGATGGGGGCCGCCGACAGCGCGTGGTGCGCCTGGTCCACCAGCTCGTCGATACGGTGCTCGACCTCGGCGCGCACGCCGTTGCTGTTCAGCGCCTCCGCCAGGGCCGCGCCGTCCCACTCGGCGGCCCGGACCAGCTCGCCGACGCGGGCGTCGCGCAGCGCGGCGAGGCTCACCAGGAGCGTCATCTTGTGCTGCTCGGCGTCGAGTCCGACCGGCTTGCCGACGGCGTCGGTGTCCCCGTAGGTGTCGATGAGGTCGTCCCGCAGCTGGAACGCCTCGCCCACCGCCGTGCCGTACGCCTCGAACGCGGCTGCCGCCGTGGAGTCGCCGGCGATGGCCGCGCCGAGTTCCAGCGGGCGGTGGATGGTGTAGTGGCCGGACTTGGCCTTGGCGATGTACCGGGCCAGCTTCGGGTCCGCGAGGGATTCGGCGGCGACCGTGACGTCCAGATGCTGGCCGATGATCATCTCGCTGACGAGCCGGCCCCAGACCAGCCGGGCCTCGGCGGGCAGGTCCTGGATGAGCTGACCCGCGTACGAGAACGCCAGATCGCCCGCCAGCACGGCGATCCCCTCGCCGTACCTGCGCGCGTCGCCCTGCCAGCCGCGCTCCCGGTGCTGCTCGATGTGCCGGGCGTGGACGGTGGGCTTGCCGCGGCGCAGGACGGAGTCGTCCAGGACGTCGTCGTGGATCAGCGCGAACGCGTGCAGCATCTCGATGGCCGCCGCCGCGTCGACGATGCGCGAGTCGGACAACTCACCGCCCGCCGCGAGGAATCCGGCCGCGCAGAACGCGGGGCGCAGCCGCTTGCCGCCCGCGCGGATCAGTTCACCGACGGCGTCGACGGGGACGGCGGCGCGCGCGTCGACCGCCGCCCAGCGGGAGTGCTCCGCGTCGAGCATGGCGTCGAGCCGTTTCTCGGTACGGTCCAGGACGGCCGCGCGGGACTGTGCGGCGAGGCCCCCGAGGTGCCCGACGGCCGGTGCGGGCGGTGAGACGGTCATGGCGTTTCTCCTGTCGTGTCGGCGATCTGGTCCGTGGGGCGGGCGGCACAGGCGCAAGGGCGTTTACGGCTCCGAGCGGCGTACGGTTCCTGTCAGGCGCAGGGCCCGACCGGCCGGGGTTCCGGGCGGCGTACGGCTTCAGGCGGCGTAGCCCCGGGCCGCTCCCGCCGTCGTACGGACCCGTCGGCGGACGCGCCCCCGGGCCGGGCGGACGCCCCCGACCCCCGATCCCCGGGTCCCCGTCAGGCGGACGGCCGCGCCTGCGCGAGGCCCGACGGCAGCTGGAAGACGATGTCCTCCTTGGTGGTGACGGACAGCTCCACGTCGTGGTAGCCCAACTCGTCCAGCCGCTCCAGCAGTTGGTCCACCAGCAGCTCGGGCGCGCTGGCACCGGCGCTGACCCCGATCGTCCGCACCCCCTCCAGCCAGCCCGGGTCCAACTCCGTGACGTCCGGCACCAGATAGGCGGCGGTCCCTTCCAGGAGGGCCACCTCCACCATCCGTACCGAGTTGCTGGAGTTGCGCGAACCGACGACCAGTACGAGATCGCTGCGCGCGGCGATCTCCTTCACCGCGACCTGCCGGTTGGTGCTCGCGTAGCAGATGTCCCCGTCGGCCGGGCTCCGCAGATCGTCGAAGCGCTCGTGCAGCGCGCCCACGATGCCGGCGGTCTCGTCCATCGAGAGGGTGGTCTGGGTCAGGACCGCGACCGGGGTGTCGCGCGGCAGGTCGAGCGCGTGCGCGTCCTCGACGCTCTCCACGATCACCGTGCGGTCCGGGGCCTCGCCGTACGTGCCCTCGACCTCCTCGTGGTCGGCGTGGCCCACCAGCAGCAGGGTGCGGCCGTCACGGGCGTAGCGCCGGGCCTCCTGGTGGACCTTCGACACCAGCGGGCACGTCGCGTCGATGGTGTCGAGCCGGCGGGCGGTCGCGTTCTCGCGGACCTCCGGGGACACGCCGTGCGCGGAGAACACACAGACCGCGCCGGGCGGTACGTCCGCCTCCGAGTCCACGAAGACCGCGCCGCGCCGCTTCAGCACTCCCACCACGTAGTGGTTGTGCACGATTTCTTTTCGCACATAGACGGGAGCGCCATGGACCTCCAATGCCTTCTCGACGATTTCTATCGCCCGGCGTACCCCCGCACAGAATCCGCGTGGCTCGGCGAGGATCACTTTCTTGTCGGTCACGACTGGAAACTCCTGTCGGTCCGTGGAATTGGGCTTCACCGTCGGTCACAACGAAGAGGCAAGTCAAGGTTTTTCGGACCGGCAATAAGTAACGACGCAGGTAATAGGCAGAGTTCTGCACGCGCTTGCCTGGGCCGCCCTCGGCAATTGCCAATGGATTGCCGGGTGATTGCTATCGAAGGTGTGTCGGCGGTCCGTCTACGTTCGAACGACTGAGATCCATCGTGAGACGCACCGTGCGATCCGCCTGAGATCCGCCGATCCGATTGACCGCCGAGACGAGTGGAGTGAAATGAACAGCAAGGCGATGCCTGTTCCGGCGAGCACCGTCCCGTTCTTCACGCAGGCGGAATCCTTCGAGCGGCTGTGGCCCCGGCTGAGCGCCTATCTCGACGAGGTCTGCGAATCGGGGACGTATTCGAACGGGCCCAGGACCGCCGAGCTGGAAGCCGCCCTGCGCGCCTACACCGGTGCCCGGCACGCCATCGCCGTCGGCAACGGCACCGACGCGCTCGTCCTGCTGCTGCGGGCGGCGGGGGTCGGACCCGGCGACGAGGTGATCGTGCCGGCCTTCAGCTTCTTCGCGTCGGCCAGTTCGGTGGCGCTCGTCGGGGCGGTCCCGGTCTTCGTGGACGTCGACCCGCTCACCTACAACCTCGACCCGGCCGCGCTGGAGGCGGCGGTGACGCCGCGCACCAAGGCCGTCATGCCGGTGCATCTGTTCTGCCAGCCCGCCGACATGACCTCGGTGCTGGCGGTGGCCGAACGCCACGGGCTGCTCGTCCTGGAGGACAGCGCCGAGGGCATCGGGATGCGGCTGAACGGCCGGCACACCGGACTGATCGGGGCGGGCGGCGTGCTGTCGTTCTTCCCCACCAAGACGCTGGGCGCGCTCGGCGACGCGGGCATGGTGCTGACCGACGACGACGCGCTCGCCGCGGCCGTGCAGCGGCTGCGCGACCACGGCCGCCCGGCCCTGACGCCCGCCGCCGCGCCGCCGGCCCCGACGGCCCGCGCCGAGTACGCCCGGCAGGGCGAACTGCCCGGCACCAACAGCAAGATGGACGAACTCCAGGCCGCCGCGCTGCTCACCAAGCTCACCACGCTGGACGACGACATCCGCCGCCGCGCGGTGCTGGCCGACGCCTACAGCCGCCGGCTGCGCGGCATCCCCGGCGTCCGCCGGCTGCCGACGGTCGTGGAGCGCGGCGAGCCGGTGGATCCCGTTTTCTACGTCTATCTGATCGAGACCGACCGGCGCGACGCCCTCGTCTCGCACCTCGCCGCCGCGGGCATCGGCACCGAGACGTACTACCCGCTGCCGCTGCACCTCCAGCCCTGCTTCGCCCATCTCGGCCACCAGGAAGGCGACTTCCCGCACGCCGAGGCGGCGAGCCATCGCACCGTCGCGCTGCCGCTCTACCCCGAGCTGACGCTCGCGCAGCTCGGCCGGGTGTGCGACGCCGTCCGCTCCTTCTTCACCGGGAGTACGTCATGACCACCGAGACATCGCCCGCCCAGGCCCGGACCGCGCCTCCCGCCCCCGTCGCGGCCTCCGACGTCGTCCCCTACGCGCACACCCGGCTCCCCGACACCGAGCGGGAGCTGCTGCGCGAGGTGCTGTACGAGGTCGGTACCGATCCCGAGCAGAAGTTCATCCTGGGCCGCCGCACCGCCGAACTGGAGCGCCGGCTGGCCGACCGTACGGGCGCGGGCGACGTCGTCGCCTGCGCCAGTGGGACCGGCGCCCTCACCCTCGCCCTGCGCGCCGTCGGGGTCGTCCCCGGCGACGAGGTGATCGTGCCCGCCTTCGGCGCCGAACCGCTGGCCGCGACGGTGCTCGGCGTCGGCGCGGTGCCGGTCTTCGCCGATGTCGACCCGGTGACGATGGTCCTGGACCCGGTCGACGCGGAGAGCCGGGTGACCGGCCGCACCCGCGCCGTCGTCCCCGCCCACACCTTCACGACGATGGCCGACATGCCCGCGATCCTGTCCTTCGCACGGCGCCGGGGGATCGCGGTCGTCGAGGACGCGGCGGTGGGCCAGGGCGCGATGCTGGACGGCCGGGCGGCCGGTACGTGGGGGGACGTCGGGCTCTACTCGTTCTTCCCGGTCAAGCCGTTCGGGATGCCGGGCGAGGGCGCGGTCGTCCTCTCCGACAGCGCCGAACTCGCCACACTGGTGCGGCGGTTGCGCAACCACGGCCAGGACGGTGTGCAGCGCTTCGTGCACCACGAAGTCGGCTTCAACAGCCGCTTCGACGAGGTCATGGCCGGCTTCCAGCTCGGCCGGCTGGAGCGCGCCGACGCCATGGTCGCCCGCCGCGCCGCCGTCGCCGAGCACTACAACGCGCGCTTCGCCGCGCTGCGCGGGCGCGGTCTGCTCGCCCCCACCACGGGCGCCGACGGCCAGTGCCACTACGTCTACGCCGTCCAGACCATCTGCCGGGACGCGCTCGCCACGCACCTCGCCGCGCACGGTATCGGCAGCCGCGTCTACTACCCGGTGCCGCTGCCCCGGCTGGCCGCCTTCGCGGCGTACGCGGGACAGGGCGCGGACGGGCGGCGCCCCGGCGCCGAGCTGGCGAGCGCGCGGCATCTCGCGCTGCCGCTGAATCTGAATCTGACGGACAGTCAGGTCGAGCGGACGGCCGACGCCGTCTGCGCCTTCTTCGACTGACCGGGGCAACGGCCCCCAGGCCCTGTCCGGACCCCCCTCTGACCAACTGACCCACTTCCTCCGACGGGAGCAACCGTGAAAAGCAAGGTCGTCGTTGTCGGGCAGGGGTACGTGGGCCTGCCGCTGGCAGTCCGGGCCGCGCTGGCCGGCCACCAAGTGGTCGGCTACGACGTGGACACCGACCGCGTGAAGCGCCTCATCAGCGGTGAGTCCTACGTCGAGGACATCCCCGACGCACAGCTCGCCGTCCTGCTCGACCAGGGCACCTACCTCCCCAGCACCGACCCGGCCGACCTCGACGGCTTCGACATCGCCGTCGTCACCGTGCCCACCCCGCTGCGCGACGGCGCCCCCGACCTCTCGTACATCGAGTCGGCCGCCCACACCCTCGCCGGCCGGCTGCGCCCCGGCGCGACCGTGGTGCTGGAGTCCACCACGTACCCCGGCACCACCGTCGAACTGCTCGTCCCGCTCCTGGAGGAGGGCTCGGGCCTGACCGCGGGCGACGACTTCCACCTCGGCTACAGCCCTGAACGCATCGACCCCGGCAACCCCACCTGGCGCCTGGAGAACACGCCCAAGGTGGTGTCCGGCATCGACCCGGCGTCGCTCACCGCCGTACAGGCCTTCTACGACACCATCACCAGCACCACCGTGCCCGTGCGCACCACCGAGGTCGCCGAGCTGTCCAAGCTGATCGAGAACACCTTCAGGCATGTCAACATCGCCCTGGTCAACGAGATGGCGATGTACGCGCACGAACTCGGCGTCGACGTCTGGGAGGCGCTGGACGCCGCCGCGTCCAAACCCTTCGGCTTCATGCGCTTCACCCCCGGACCCGGCGTCGGCGGGCACTGTCTGCCCGTCGACCCGGAGTATCTGTCCTGGCGGGTCCGGCGCACGCTTGGCCGCCGCTTCGAGTTCGTCGAACTCGCCAACCACATCAACGGACACATGCCCGACCATGTCGTCCAGCGGCTGCTGCTCGCCTTCAACGCCCGCCGCAGGCCGCTCGCCGGCTCCCGCGTGCTGCTGCTCGGCCTCGCGTACAAGCCGAACACCGGCGACGCGCGCGAGTCGCCCGCGCTGCGCGTGGCGGAGCTGCTGCTGGGACTCGGCGCCGACGTGCGCGCCGCCGACCCGTACGTGGTCGAGGCGGTGACCGTGGACAGCAAGCTGACCCGCTGCGACTTCTCCGAGGAGGAACTGGCGGCGGCCGACGCGGTGGTGCTGCTGACCGACCACGACTCCTTCGACTACGAACTCATCCCCCGCGCCTCGGACTTCGTCCTGGACTGCCGGCACCGGCTGGAGACCGGCCCCACCGTCGAAGTGCTCTGACGGGCCCCAGGAGATGTCCGGCGGGAGACGGAGACAGCGACGGAGACGGAGACTTACGTGAGTGACGGACAGCTGGAGGTCTGCGTCGTCGGCGGCGGACCCCGTGGCCTCTCGGTCCTGGAACGGCTCTGCGTCAACGCCCGCCGCCGTCCGGCGCCCGGGTCCACCCTCGTGCTGCACATCGTGGACCCCCACCGCCCCGGCGCCGGCGGCGTGTGGCGCACCGACCAGTCCCACCATCTGCTGATGAACACCGTCGCCTCGCAGGTCACGCTGTTCACCGACGAGAGCGTCGAGATCGAGGGCGAACTCGCCCCCGGCCCCAGCCTGTACGACTGGGCGGCCCGGCTCGGCGACGAGCCGGAGGAGGCGTACGACGACCAGGTCCGCGCCGAGGCCCGCGACCTCACCCCGGACTCCTACCCGACCCGCGCGTTCTACGGCCACTACCTGGAGTGGGTCTTCCGGCACGTCGTGCGCACCGCGCCCGCGCATGTGCGCGTCGTCGTCCACCCGACCCGGGCCGTCCGGCTGGAGGGGGACCCGGACGGGCCGCAGGGGGTGCTGCTCGCCGACGGCACCCGGCTCGGTGGACTCGACGCGGTCGTCCTCGCCCAGGGCCACCTCCCGGTCACCGGCGGCCCCGGCGAGCGCGAACTCGCCGACTTCGCACGGGCCCACGCCCTGACCTACGTCCCGCCCGCCAACCCCGCCGACACCGACCTGTCCGCCGTCCGGCCCGGCGAGGCCGTCGCCCTGCGCGGACTCGGGCTGAACTTCTTCGACCATCTGACGCTCTTCACCCTCGGCCGGGGCGGCACCTACACACGCGAGGGCGACCGGCTCGTGTACGGCCCCTCGGGACGCGAACCGCGCCTGTACGCGGCCTCCCGGCGCGGCATCCCGTACCACTCACGAGGCCGCAACCAGAAGGGCGCGCACGGCCGGCACATCCCCCAGGTCCTCACCCCGGCCGAACTGGACCGGCTGCGCACCGCCGCCCGGCTCGGCGGCGGCCTCGACTTCGGCCGCGACCTGTGGCCGCTCATCGCCAAGGAGGTCGAGACCGTCTACTACACGGCGCTGCTCGCCCGGCGCGTGGGCGGGCCCGAGGCGGACCGGTTCGCCGCCCGGTATCTGCGACCGGCCTGGGGGTCGGCCGAGGAGTCCGACCTGCTCGACGCGTACGGCATCGGCCCCGACGACCACTGGGACTGGAAGTACCTCTCCACGCCCCACGCCGACCAGGGCTTCCGGGGCCCGGCCGACCACCGGGACTGGCTGCTCGGCATCCTGCGCCGGGACCTCGCCGAATCCGCCGCCGGCAATGTCGACGGTCCCCTCAAGGCCGCGCTCGACGTGCTGCGGGACCTCCGTAACGAGATCCGGCTGGTGGTCGACCACGGCGGACTCACCGGCGGCTCCCACCGCGACGACCTGGAGCGCTGGTACACCCCGCTCAACGCCTTCCTGTCCATCGGCCCGCCCGCGATACGGATCGAGCAGATGATCGCGCTCATCGAGGCCGGGGTGCTCACCGTCCTCGGCCCCGGCATGCGCGTCGGCACCGACCCCTCCGACGGCGCCTTCACCGTCGAGGCGCCCGCCGTGCCCGGCTCGCTGACGCGCGTCACCACCCTCGTCGAGGCCCGGCTGCCCGAGCCCGACCTGCGTCGGACGACCGACCCGCTGCTGACGGACCTGCTGGCCACCGGGCAGTGCCGCCCGTACGCGATAGCCGACCCGCGCCTCGGCGCGTACGAGACCGGTGGCCTCGCCGTCACCCCCCGGCCGTACCGGCTCGTGGACATCGAGGGCCGCGCCCATCCCCGGCGCTTCGCGTACGGCGTGCCGACGGAAGCCGTGCACTGGGCGACCGCCGCCGGGGTCCGCCCCGGCGTCAACTCGGTGACACTGGGGGACTCCGACGCCATCGCGCTGGCGGTCCTGGCCCTGCCGACGGGCCCGCCGCGGCCCCCGGTCACGGACCACCAGAAGTCCCGCACCACCTAACGGCCCTTCCGTGAGCCCGAGCTGACGAGGAATCAGATATGACGAGCACTCAGCCCGCCGCCGACACAGGGCTGTTCTCCCCGGTCCGGGCCGGCACCCCGGCCGAGGCCGCCACCACCGACGCCGCCTGCCTCCAGGCCATGCTCGACACCGAGGCGGCCCTGGCCCGGGTCCAGGCCAGGCTCGGCGCCGTACCCGAGTCCGCCGCCCGCGCCATCGGCCGGGCCGCCCGCGCCGGCCACTTCGACCTGGCCGAACTGGCGGTCCAGGCGCGCGGCGCCGCCAACCCGGTCGTCCCCCTCGTACGACGGCTCACCGCACTGGTCGCCGCCGAGGACGCCGACGCCGCGCACAGCGTCCACCAGGGCTCCACCAGCCAGGACATCCTCGACAGCGGCCTCATGCTCGTCGCCGCCCGCACCCTGGACCTGATCCTGGCCGACCTGGACCGCACCGCCGGCGCGCTGGCCCGCCTCGCCGCCCGGCACCGCGACACCCCCATGGCCGCCCGCACCCTCGGCCAGCACGCCGTCCCGACCACCTTCGGGCTCAAGGCGGCCGGCTGGCTCCAGGGCGTACTCGACGCACGCGACCGGCTGCGCCGGGTGCGCGGCGAGGGCCTGCCGGTCCAACTCGGCGGCGCGGCGGGCACGATGGCGGGTTATCTGGAGTACGCGCTCCTGCATGTGCCGGACGCCGCCGACGACGAGGGCCGGCGCTACATCCGGGAGCTGCCCGCCGCGCTCGCCGCCGAGCTGGGCCTCGCCGAACCGCTCGTGCCCTGGCACACCGTCCGTACCCCCCTCGCCGATCTCGGCGCGGCGCTCGCCCTGCTCACCGGCGCGCTCGGCTCACTGGCGGCCGACGTCCAACTGTTGTCCCGCACCGAGACGGGCGAGGTCGCGGAACCGGCCGCCGAGGGCCGGGGCACGTCCTCCGCCATGCCGCACAAGCGCAACCCCGCCCTCTCGGCGCTGATCCGCTCCGCCGCGTACCAGGTGCCCTCCCTCGTCTCCACCCTCATGCAGGTGTCGGTCCACGACGATGAGCGGCCCGCGGGCGCCTGGCACGCCGAATGGCTGCCGCTGCGCGACTGTCTGCGCCTGGCGGGCGGCGCGGCGCACACCGCCGCCGAACTGACCGAGGGACTGACCGTCGACGAGGACCGGATGCGGGCCAATCTCGGTCTCACCGGCGGCCTGGTCGTCTCCGAACGCCTGGCGGCCCTGCTCTCCGTGGAACTCGGCCGGGCCGAGGCGAAGACACTGCTCGCCCAGGTCTCCGCCGAGGCGGCGACCACCGGCCGCCATCTCGCGGACGTGCTGGCCGAGGCCCCGGCCCTGACCGGCCGCCGCTCGGCCGGCGAACTGCGCAAGCTGTCGGACCCGGCGCACTACACGGGGGCGGCGGGCCAGTTGGTGGACCGGGTGCTGGGCCGCTACGAGGGTGACCGGCCGACCGGCCGGTCCGCTCCCGGCCGGTCAACTCGCTTGTCAGGTTCGAGCCCTATGTAAGGATGAGCAAGTCGCCGGCAATGGGCCGCGCGCCCGTACGACTCCTTTCCCTGGATGGTCTTGGATGCAGAGCTCTCAGCGTCGTATCGTCCGAACCGCGCCTCTTCCCGTCGCAGATGAGACCGTTTCGCGTCCGCAGCACAGCGACCTCTTCCTGGAGGCGCACTACACCGTCGAACTCCCCCCGATCGAGGACGAGCCGGACTTCGACGGCTCCGCCGTCCCCGACCCCGGCGCCTACCGGGGAGGGCGCCGCCATGCCGGCGGGTGACAAGGGCCGGGACGCCGAGCCGGACGTCCTCCTCGACGGGCTGACCGTCGACGACCGGAACCCCGAACAGCCCGTCCTGCTCGACAAGTCCGGCCGCTCCGTGCAGACATGGCGGCAGAACTACCCCTACGACAAGAAGATGCGCCGCCAGGAGTACGAGCGGACGAAGCGCACCCTCCAGATCGAACTGCTCAAACTCCAGCGCTGGGTCAAGGACACCGGCCAGCGCGTCGTGGTGGTCTGCGAGGGCCGGGACGCCGCGGGCAAGGGCGGCACCATCCAGCGGTTCACCGAGCGGCTCAACCCGCGTGGCGCCCGCGTGGTGGCCCTGGAGAAGCCCACCGAGCGAGAAGCGGGGCAGTGGTACTTCCAGCGGTACGTGGCGCATCTGCCGGCCGCCGGGGAGATCGTCTTCTTCGACCGCTCCTGGTACAACCGGGCCGGCGTCGAGCGGGTGATGGGCTTCTGCACGCCGGACGAGTACGAGCACTTCCTGCGCCAGGCGCCGCAGTTCGAGCAGATGATCACCGACGACGGCATCCTGCTGGTGAAGTTCTGGTTCTCGGTCTCGCACGACGAGCAGCGCACCCGTTTCGCGATCCGCCAGATCGACCCCGTACGGCAGTGGAAGCTCTCGCCGACCGACCTCGCGTCGCTCGACCTGTGGGACGCGTACACCGCCGCGAAGGTCGACATGTTCCGGGCCACGGACACCGCGTACGCGCCCTGGACCGTGGTCAAGAACAACGACAAGAAGCGGGGCCGGCTGGAGGCCATGCGCAGCCTGCTGTGGCGGATGGACTACGACCGGAAGGACAAGGAGCTCCTCGGCGAGCCCGACCCGCTCATCGTGGGCCCGGCCGACACCCTGCTCGAAGCGGGCGAGGAGAGCACCGATCTGTCCCCGACGCCGCTCGCCGGCCGCACCCACGGCCCCGGAGACCATCCGGCGGAGCACACGGTCTGAGAGCGCGTCCGACCGCGGGGGCGGCTCGGGAACAGCGGGAGCCGCCTCCGGGAGGTCCGGGGCGCGGCGGGCGCGGCGGGCGCGGCGGGCGCGGCGAGTTCGGAGGCAGTGGCGGGGTCGGGGGTAACGGCGGGGTCGGGGGCAGCGGCGGGCTCAGAGGTAGCGGCGGATCGGGACCACGGACGCCTCCCGGGCCCGCTGCACCAGCGAGCGCCGCTTCCAGCGGCCCGGCGCGATCGGCTCGCTCACCGTCAGGTCCTTCTCGAAGTGCCCGTCCAGAGTGGCCGTGAAGTCGGTGTCCAGCACGGCGAGCATGACCTCCTCGTCGTGGTCCATCGAGCGCCGGTTGAAGTTCGTCGACCCGATCAGCGAGGCGATCGAGTCCACGGTGATGATCTTCGCGTGCATCATCGTCGGCTGGTACTGGTAGATCTTCACGCCGCACGCCGTCAGATCCTCGTAGTACCGCTGGCCGGCCAGCAGACAGACCCGCTTGTCCGTGTGCGGCCCCGGGAGCAGGATCTCCACCGAGACCCCGCGCCGGGACGCCGCGCACAGCAGCTCCACGAAGTACTCGTCCGGCGCGAAGTACGCCGTCGCCAGCCGTACGCGCTCCTCAGCCGACTCCAGCATGACCCGGATCAGGGTCTGCATGTCCTGCCAGCCGAAGCTGGCCGACCCGCGCACCACCTGCACGATCGCGTCGCCGTGCGTGTCCTGTGTGGCGAACCGGTCGGCGTCGTCGAACATCTCGTCCTGGCACTCCGCCCAGTTCTGGGTGAACGCGGCGGCGATCCCGTCCACCGCGGCACCCTGGACCTTCACGTGCGTGTCGCGCCACTCGTGCTCGTTCCGCGCGTCGCCGCACCACTCCTCGGCGATGCCCACCCCACCGGTGAACGCGGTCGTCTCGTCCACGACGAGGACCTTGCGGTGGCAGCGGTGATTCTGCTTCAGGGGCGAGAGGTACAGCGGCTTGCGGAACCAGGCCACCCGCACCCCGGCCCGCTCCATCGCCTCCAGCTGGTCCTTCTCTATCAGCCGGCTGCCGAAGCCGTCGAGCAGCAGCCGCACCCGCACCCCGGCGCGCGCCCGCTCGCTGAGCGCCTGCGCGAACTCGTGGGCGATGTCGCCGCGCCAGTAGACGAACGTCATCATGTCGACGGTGTGTTCGGCGCCGCGAATGCTCTCCAGCATGGCCGCGAAGATCTCGTCGCCGTTCCGCAGCGGGACGAGCGCGTTGCCCTCGGTCATGGCGATACCGATCAGCCGCTCCAGGCGCCGTCGTATGCGCTGGATCTTCTCGGTGGTCATCGCGTCACCGCCACCGATCTGACCGTCACGGATCGGGTCGGCGGGCAGGACGGGGGCGGTGAGACCGGCGGCGGGGAGAACAGCCGTGTGGAGATCAAGGCAGGGACCTCTTTCGGGTCGGGGCGGATCCGTTCATGGGGCGTGTCCGTCACGCCCTAGTCCCGGATGCCCGTCTCCCGGCCCCCCACGCTGTGTTCAGGAACGCATTCCGCGCGCTGTGTTCAGGAACTTCTCGATCAGCCCGACGTCCTTGACGCCCCGGCCGCTCTCCACCCCGCTCGACACGTCGACGCCCCACGGCCGCAGCGCCGTGACGGCGTCCACGACGTTGTCCGGGGACAGACCGCCCGACAGGACCCACGACCCCTTCGGCTGCTCGGGCAGCGACTCCGGCGACCACCGCTCGCCGGAGCCCGGCCGGGGCGAGTCGATGATGAGCATGTCCTCGCCGTACGCGCCCGCCGTCAGCGGGTCGCCCGACTCCGGCGACGTGGCGCGGATCAGCCGGAAGCCGTCCGCGCGCAGCGCGGTGAACGCCTCCGGCGGCTCCCCGCCGTGCAGCTGGATCGTGTCCGCGCCCGCCGCGGTCGCCGCCCGGCGCACCTCCTCCAGCGGCTCGCCGCGGAAGACCGCCACCTTCGCGACGCCGGGCGGCACCAGCGCGGCCAGCGGGCGGGCGTCGGCCGGGGAGAGCCGCCGGGGGCTCGTCGTCAGGATGAACCCGACGGCCGACGCCCCGCCGGCCACGGCGGCCTCGACCTCGTCCGGCTTCCGCAGACCGCAGACCTTGACGTACAAGTGGTGCAACTGGAGCTCCTCGCTCGATGGATCCGGCCCGGCTCGACACGGCTCCACTTGAGAGTACGAAGAAAGCGAGACGTACGTTGCCGCACACCGCCGCCCTGACCGCCCCCGGGGCGCCCTTCGAGGTCGTACGCGCCGAGAACGGCTCGCTCATGTACGCGGACGGGCCGCGCACCCTGCGGGAGTTCGTGGAGACGACCTGGGCGTACGGGGACCGGCCCTTCCTCGTCGGCGACGACGGGACGCACCTCCTCGACTACGGCGACTTCTTCGCCGCCGCGACCGCCCTGGCCAACCTCTTCGTGGACACGTACGGTCTGCGGCCGGGCGACCGGGCCGCCGTCGTGCTGGGCGACCGGCCCGAGTGGCAGACCGCCTTCTGGGCCGCGCAGCTCGCGGGGCTGGTCGCCGTGCCGCTCGACGCGGCCTGGACCGGGGACGAGCTGGGCCGCGTACTCGACCACTGCGCGCCGCGCCTGCTGCTCGTGGACGGTGAACGGCTGCCGCGCGTCACGGGGTGGGCGGAGCGCGCGCGGGCGCGCGTCGTGGTCCTGGGCTCCGGAGGGTCGGCGGATCTGCCCGTCCCCGACCGGCACGCGGCCCCGCCCGACATCGAGATCCGGGCGGAGTCCGACGCCACCATCGTCTACGCGTCACCGGCACAGCCCCTGCGCGGCGCCGTCGCCACCCAGCTCGCGCAGGCGGGCGCCGCGATGGACGCCCGCTTCCGCGCCGCCGCCGACGCGCTCGACCGCGGTGAGCTGCCCGGTCTCGGCCCGGCCCCCGTCCTGCCGCTGCCCCGCCCCTTCTCGAGTCCCGCCGCGCTGCGCGCGGTGTACGGGGCGATGGCGGCGGGCGGCGCGCTGGTCGTGGACGGACCGGGGGAGCCGGCGGCGGCTCCCCGGGCCACGCCCGCCATGGAGTCACGGGTGTCGGCCGAGAGCGGTGAGCTGTGGCTGCGCGGTCAGTCGCTCCCGTACGCCTACTGGGGCGACGAGCGGGCCACGGCCGAGGCGTTCACGCCGGACGGCTGGTTCAGGAGCGGGTGATCCGGACCCGGTAGCCGCCGTCCCCGCGCTTGCCGAGCACCGCGACGCTGACGCCGCCGTCCCGGTCCCGGAATGTCTCGCCGGGCCCGTACGGCGCGTCCGACAGCTCCGCGTGCACGTTGGGCCGCCGCGTACACCCGCCGCTGCGCTCCTCGCTGTCGGAGACGGTCACCGGGCCGCGCCCGGTGTCGACGTCGGACTCGACCCGGTAGATCAGCACGCCGGGTTTGCAGACGGCCTCGTCGTTGCCCGCGCGGGTGCGGACCTCGACCGCGTAACCGGACTCCTCGGAGAGCGGCACGAACGCGAGCTTGTGGCCGCCCTGTTCGGCGAGCGGGGTGAGGTCGTGCTCGCTCACGCCGGGGGTCGACGCGCAGCTGATCTGCGCGTTGTCGAGCCAGCCCAGCTTCCACTTGTGCCAGCCCAGCAGGTCGTTGTTGGCCCCCCAGTCCTCGGACATGATGTCCCAGTGCCCGACCGTGCCACCGCCGTCCATCGTGTAGAGGTCGGGGAGGCCGAAGACATGGCCGTTCTCGTGCGGCAGGACCCGGTAGCCGGTGCGGGAGTACGACCCCGAGCCGTCGTCCTGTCTGCTGTAGACGAAGGACGTGTTGGCCAGCGGGACGCCGTCCGCCCTGGGGGCCTCGCCGTTGCCGGAGAACGTCACGGACAGGACGGTGTCGAGGGCCGAGGGGCCGGCGTTGGGGGTGACGAGAATGTTGACCAGGTCGTAACTGCGGAAGTCCACCTCGGGGTCGGCCGCCGTCACGATGTCCTGGACGAGGCGCCGGTAGCCCGGTTCGTAGGGGGCGCCGCGCTCTATCCCGTACTCCTCGAACGGCAGCGGCATCCGCAGCCAGTCCTTCAGCGGGGCCTCGGGCCGGTAGTCGAGCCGTCCGTAGGAGCTGGTGCGGAACCACTGCGAGGTCTGCGGGAAGAACTCGGCGAGCCGGTCGGCGGCGCTGCCGGGGCCGGGCGCGTCCGAGAAGTCGACCATCAGGTTGAGCGCGCGGACGGTGCCGGTCGAGCGGGAGTAGCCGGCGGGGGTGGGCACACCCTCGGACATCTGGACGCCGGTGGCGGTGGCGATACGGCACGGGACGAGCGTCGCGTCGTGCGAGGTGGCGACCGGTCCGGCGGAGGCCCGGGTGGGCAGCGGGAGCGTCGCGCTGGCGGTGGTGAGTGCGGCGAGGGTCAGTGCGGCGAGTGCGGCGAGCGCGCCGACCCTGCGGGGTCTGGCATGGCTGCCGCGACCTGCGGTTCCGCGTATCCGACGGGTGTGCCTCATCGGCCGCCTCCGGGTCAGCGGCAGTCGTCCGTGCTGACTGCTCTCCGTTCGATCACCCTGCGCCGGGCGGCGTGTCGGCGCTCGCTGGGTGCGCCGATCGTGGGGTTTTCCTCGGGAGTGACCCAGTTCACACGGGCCGGTGAAATAACCGGGGACGGCTTCCCCGTTTGCACCCGTGTCAAGGAAACCGGGGACGCGTTCCCCACTTGTGTGAACCGAGGGAAGGGCCCGTCGTGACCACCGCTGCCGAAGCCGACACGCGCCGCGTTCCGCGTCCGCGTGCGGACGCACTGCGCAACAGGGAGCGCATCGTGGCGGCGGCCCGCGAGATCCTCGTGGAGTCGGGCCCCGACGTGCCGCTCGACGAGATCGCCCGGCGCGCCGGAGTCGGCAACGCCACGCTCTACCGCCACTTCCCCGACCGTTCCGCGCTCATCCTGGAGGTGGTGCACTCCGTCATGGCGCGCACCGCGGACCAGGCGGAGCGTGCGGCGGTCGAGGAGGCCGACGCGTTCGTGGCGCTCAGCCGGTTCGTCCACGCGGCGGCCGACGAGCGGATCGGCGCCCTGTGCCCGCTCCTCTCCGGCAGCTTCAACGGGGACCTTCCCCACCTGCACGCGGAACGCGAACGCCTCGAAGCGGCCGTCGAAGGCCTCATGGAGAAGGCGCGCGCGACAGGCAGGCTGCGCACCGACGTCGCGGTCGGTGACCTGATGGTCGCGCTCTCCCAGCTCACCCGTCCGCTGCCCGGTACCGGCTGTCTGAACATCGACCGCTTCACGCACCGGCATCTACAGCTGTTCCTCGACGGCCTGGAGGCGCCCGCGCGCTCCGAGCTGCCGGGTGCGGCGGCGACTCTGGAGGATCTGCGCCACGGTCGATGACGACCTGTGCCGCGCCCCCGGACCAAGAACTTCTGTCCACCACGCGAAGCACCACGTACGACCCCGACTTAAGACCACCACGCACATCACTACGCGGCGCCGCCGGCCTCGACCGAGCCGGCCGCCCCTTCCTCACCACTGACCCGTAGCCGGTACGCAGGGCCGACCAGTGCGTCCCCGTGCCCGTTATGAACTCTTCGTACGCATAGGCGGCCTCACCCATGTCAAAAACAGCCGAGACCCGGCTCCCGGACCCCCAGGTCCCCGAGTCGGGCCCTGATCCCAAGCGCTGGAAAGCCCTGGTCTTCATCGCCCTGGCCCAGCTGATGGTCGTGCTCGACGCGACGATCGTGAATATCGCGCTGCCCTCCGCCCAGCAGGACCTGGGCATATCCGACGGCAACCGCCAGTGGGTCATCACGGCGTACGCGCTCGCCTTCGGCGGTCTGCTGCTCTTCGGCGGACGCATCGCCGACCTGTGGGGACGTAAGCGCACCTTTGTCGTCGGCCTGCTCGGCTTCGCCGCCGCGTCCGCCGTCGGCGGCGCCGCGACCAGCGAGGCGATGCTGCTCGGCTCCCGCGCCCTCCAGGGCGCGTTCGGCGCGCTGCTCGCGCCCGCCGCGCTCTCCCTGCTCGCCGTGACGTTCGGCGATCCCAAGGAGCGCGCCAAGGCGTTCGGCATCTTCGGTGCCATCGCCGGTGGCGGTGGCGCGGTCGGTCTGATCCTCGGCGGATTCCTCACCGAGTACCTGGACTGGCGCTGGACGTTCTTCGTCAACATCCCGTTCGCGATCGTGGCCGCCGTCGGCGCCTACTTCGTGATCCGGGAGCCCGCGGGCGGCCGTAACCGCAACCCGCTCGACATCCCCGGCGTCATCCTGTCCACGCTCGGCCTGGTCGCGCTGGTGTACGGCTTCACCCGCGCCGAGTCCGAGGGCTGGTCCGACCCGACCACCATCGGCATGTTCGTCGCCTCGGTCGTCCTGCTCGCCACGTTCGTCGCGGTGGAGGCACGGGTGAAGTCCCCGCTGCTGCCGCTGCGCGTGCTGATGGAGCGCAACCGCGGCGGTGTCTATCTCTCGCTGGGCCTGGCCATCATCGGCATGTTCGGTCTGTTCCTCTTCCTGACCTACTACCTCCAGGTCGTGAAGGGCTACTCGCCGGTCCAGACCGGCTTCGCGTTCCTGCCGATGATCGTCGGCATGATCACGGGCTCCACCCAGATCGGCGCCCGGCTGATGACCCGGGTGCCGCCGCGGCTGCTGATGGGGCCGGGCTTCCTGGTCGGCGCGACCGGCATGCTGCTGCTGACGCAGCTGTCGCTCGGCACCTCGTACCCGGGGCTGATCCTGCCGGCGCTGCTGCTGCTCGGTCTGGGCATGGGTACGGCGTTCATGCCGGCCATGTCCCTGGCGACGCACGGCATCGAGCCGCGTGACGCGGGTGTCGCCTCGGCGATGGTCAACACCTCGCAGCAGGTCGGCGGCGCCATCGGTACGGCGCTGCTGAACACCGTGGCCGCCTCCGCCACCACCGCGTACGTCGCGGCGAACGCGGCGGGTGCGAGCGACGCGAAGCTGCTGGAGCTCCAGGCGATGGTGCACGGCTACGCGAGCGCCATCTGGTGGGCGGTCGGGATCCTGGTCGTCGCGGCCGGTATCGCCTTCACCTTCATCAACACCGGCCGGCCGGGGAGCACCCAGGTGGCCAAGGGCGCGGGTACGGGCGCGGACGCCTCGGCCGAGGACGCGCCGGTGCCGGTGGTCATGCACTGACGCGACCGGCTCACCCCGCTCCACCACCGCCCCGGTGCCGCTGCTTCCGCAGCGGCACTGGGGCGGTGTCGTGTTCGGGCGTCGTGGTGCCGTGGTGCCTGTTCCGGTGGCGCGGTGTCGTGGTCCCGTGTTCGGGTGTTCGGGTGTTCGGGTGTTCGGGTGCCGCGGTGCCGGGTCAGCGGCGCCAGGGCAGATCCGCGTCCGAACCGTCCGGCTGAAGCCCCTCCGCCAGCACGCGCATGATCTCCCCGAGCTGCGTCACCTGATCCGGGCCGAGCCGGTCGAAGATCGCCTGCCGTACGGCGGCGACATGACCGGGCGCCGACCGTGCCAGTACGGCGTCGCCCTCGTCCGTCAGGATCGCGTTCTGCCCGCGCTTGTCGGAGGGGCAGTCCTCGCGGCGCACCCAGCCGTTCTTCTCCAGCCGGGCTATCGCGTGCGAGAGCCGGGACCGGGTGATCTTGGCGTTCTTGGCCAGCTGGGTCATGCGCAGCTGACGGTGCGGGGCGCGGGCCAGATGGACGAGCAGCGCGTAGTAGATGTGCGGCATGCCCGCGTCGCGCTGCAACTGGCGGTCGAGATGATCCTCCAGCAACGTGGTGGCCTGGAGATACGCCTGCCAGACACCCTGCTCCTCGGCGCTGAGCCAGCGTGGCTGCCCGTCACTGTCCATGCTCCCCACCCTACGTGCTCCTTGAAAGTTGAACTAGATGGAAGTAAGGTCCGAACCGATAAGTGCTTTAAGGTTCAAGTAGATCGACGCGAGCCGAACGCGGACCGCCATCACCGGCAGGGAGACGCCATGACCAGCACAGCGGAGCGCATGCCCGCCCTCTACCTCTCCCACGGCGCCCCGCCCCTCGCCGACGACCCTCACTGGCCCGGACAGCTCGCCGCCTGGTCCGCCGACCTGCCGCGCCCCCGGGCGATCCTGATCGTCTCAGCCCACTGGGAGGAGGCGCCGCTCGCCCTCGGCGCCACCGAGACCCGGCCGCTGGTCTACGACTTCTGGGGCTTCCCCGAGCACTACTACCAGGTGCGGTACGACGCCCCCGGCGCCCCCGCCCTCGCCGACTCCGTCGAGAAGCTGGTGCGCGGCCCCGGCGCCCCCGTCCAGCGCGTCCCCGACCGGGGGCTCGACCACGGGGCGTACGTCCCGCTCGTCGAGATGTTCCCCGCCGCCGACATCCCCGTCCTCCAGCTCTCCATGCCGACGCTCGACCCCCGCCAACTCCTCGCGATCGGCCGCAAGCTGGCCCCGCTGCGCGACGAAGGGGTCCTCATCGTCGGCAGCGGATTCTTCACCCACAACCTGGCCGCGCTGCGGCACACCGGGCCCGGAGTCCCGGCCTGGTCCGCCGAGTTCGACGACTGGGGCCGTGAGGCGCTGCTCGCGCGGGACGTCGACGCGCTGCTCGACTTCACGCACAAGTCCCCGGCCGGGGCGCTCGCCCATCCGCGTACCGAGCACTTCGCGCCGCTGTTCGTGACGCTCGGCGCCGCCGAGGACGAGCTGGACTCCGTACGGAACGTCATCGACGGTTTCTGGATGGGCCTGGCCAAACGGTCGGTCCAGCTCGGCTGACCTGCGCTCCCGTACTCCGCGCGCACGCACCGCGTACCCCGTCAGTGGTCGGGCCAATGGCAGACGGGTTCAGATAGGCAACGGTTCGACATCCCCTGGCCTAGGGCACTTGACCGGGCATTCCGGCCTCCGTACCTTCCTGTGGTCTAGACATCCTGTTAGGGAGCGGCCATGCGGAAACATGTCATCGGGGCCCTTGTCGTCACCATGGCGCTCGGACTCTCTGCCTGCGGCAGCGGGGACTCGGGCGGGGACGGCGGCGAAACGTCGGGCAAGGGGAAGACCCTGACCGTGTGGATCATGGAGGGGACCAACCCGAACCCCCGGCCCTTCTTCAACGAGGTCGCCGCGGCCTTCAAGAAGAAGACCGGCGCCACCGTCAAGGTCGAGTACCAGCAGTGGGCCACCGCGCAGAAGAAGTTCACCACCGCGATCGAGGGCGGACCGAGCCAGGTCCCCGACGTCGCCGAGGTCGGCACCACCTGGATCCCGCAGTTCGCCGAGACCGGCGGCCTCGTGGACGTGACCGACAAGGTGAAGGAGTCCGGCCTGGGCGACGACCTGGTCGAGGGCCTGGCCGACGCGGGCACCCTGGACGGCAAGCAGTACGGCATGCCCTGGTACGCCGGTGTCCGCGGCCTCCTCTACCGCAAGGACATCTTCGAGAAGCACAACCTCAAGGCCCCGACCACCTGGAAGGAACTGCGCGACACCGCGCTGGTCCTGAAGGAGAAGGAGCCGGAGATGATCTCCTTCCCGGTCGCGGGCGGCGCGGAGATGTTCGCGACCCCCTTCGTCTGGGGCGCCGGCGGTGAACTGGCCGTCGAGGAGGGCGGCAAGTGGAAGTCCGGCATCAACTCCCCGGAGTCGGTCAAGGGCATCACGTACTACACCGACCTCGCGAAGAAGGACAAGCTGTCCCCGGCGAAGGTCACCACCTGGACCGAGAAGGAGGTGGCGACCGACTTCCAGAAGGGGAAGATCGCCATGACCCTCTCCGGCAACTGGACACCCAAGTCGTTCGTCGAGGCCGCCCCCGACCTTGAGGGCAAGCTCGCCGCCGCTCCCATCCCCGGTGAGACCGGCGGTATGAGCAAGTCCTTCCTCGGCGGCTCGTACCTCTCCACCTTCAAGGGCGAGAACCAGGACCTGGCCTGGGAGTACGTCAAGCTCGTCACCACCGGCGAGTTCGCCACCAAGTGGGCCGAGCAGACGAACTACTTCCCCGGTCAGAACTCCCTCCTCAAGGAGGTCCAGGCGAAGGCGGACCCGCTCGTCGCGCCGTTCGCCAAGCAGATGACCGAGGCCGGCGCGACCGTGCCCAAGACCCCCGCGTACGGCCAGATCCAGGCCACGCAGGTCGTCACGAAGATGATCCAGTCGATCCTGACGGACAAGCAGACCGTGCAGGAGGCCGCGGACCAGGCCGCCGAGGAGATGGACAAGATCTTTGCCTCCTGAGTCAGTCATCGAAGACTCGGCGCACGACGACCACGTGGCCGCGACGACTTCCCCCATGAAGTCGTCGCGGCCACGCGGCCCGCGCCCGAGCCCGACGCTGCGCCGCAAGCAGCTCGGTCGCACCGCCCGCCCCTGGCTGCTGCTCCTGCCCTCCCTCGTGGTGCTGGCGGGGCTGCTCCTGTGGCCGCTGGTCAAGGTCGGCATCCTGTCCGTCCAGGACTACGAGGTGAAGTTCGGCGGCGGCGTCGGTGTGTTCACCGGCCTCGACCACTACAAGGACCTGCTCAGCGACAGCGCCCTGTGGCGCACGGTCCTGCCCAACACCGTCTTCTTCGCGGTCGCCTGCGTCGCCCTGACGGTCGCGCTCGGCACCCTCGCCGCCCTGCTGCTCCAGCGGCTCGGCACCACCTGGCGGGTCATCTGCTCCACCGCGATCATGGCGGCCTGGGCGATGCCCGCCGTCACCGGCACCTATGTCTGGGTGTGGCTGTTCTCGGCGGGCGACGGCATGATGAGCCAGCTCGCCGGCTCGCTCGGGCTGATCGACCCCGAGACCACGAACTGGTTCACCGAGCGGCTGTCCTTCTACGCCATCGCCACCCTCAACGTGGTGCACCACGGCTTCCCGTTCGTCGCCATCACGGTGCTCGCGGGGCTGCTGACCATCCCCAAGGAGCTGTACGAGGCGGGGATGATCGACGGCGCCAACGCCTGGCAGCGGTTCTGGAAGATCACCGTGCCCACCATCAAGCCGATCTTCCTGGTCGTCACCATCCTGTCGACCATCTGGGACTTCAAGGTCTTCACCCAGATCTATCTGATGCCGGGCGGCGCGGGCAGCAACGAAGAGGTCCTCAACCTGGGCGTGTGGTCCTACCAGCAGGCGTTCGCCCTGAACGACTACGGCGCCGGAGCGGCCACCGCCGTACTCCTCACGCTGCTCCTGCTGCTGATCACGATCGTCTACATCCGAACCCTCTTCAAGGAGAGTGACGAGCTGTGACCCGCACGACGACCGCCGGGCGGATCGGGCTCGCTGCCGCGGTGTTCGCGCTGCTCGTCTTCACGCTGTTCCCGGTGTACTGGATGGTCAGCACCGCGCTCGACCCGAACGCGATCACCCGGGGCGCCGACGTCCTGCCCAGCGGGATCAGCTGGGAGCACTTCACCTACATCTTCGACCGCGGCAACTTCGGTCAGTTCCTGATCAACTCGATGATCGTCGGGCTCGGCACCATCCTGGTCTCCGGGCTGCTGGCGCTGTTCGCCGCCGTGGCCGTCGCGCGCTTCCGGTTCCGGTTCCGCACCTCGGTGCTGATCATGGTGCTGATCGTGCAGATGGTGCCGCTGGAGGCGCTCGTCATCCCCCTCTTCCTACAGATGCGGGACTACGAACTGCTGAACAGCCTCATCGGACTGACCGTCGTCTACATCGCGCTGTCGCTGCCGTTCGCGATCTGGACCCTGCGCGGCTTCGTCGCGACGGTGCCCAAGGAGGTCGAGGAGGCGGCGTATCTGGACGGCTGCTCCTGGCCCCGGATGTTCTGGTCCGTCCTGCTGCCGCTGGTCGCGCCGGGACTCGTCGCCACCAGCGTGTTCGCGTTCATCACCGCGTGGAACGAGTTCGTCTTCGCGTACACCTTCATGAAGGACGGGTCCAAGTACACCGCCGCCGTGGGCCTGTTCCAGTTCTTCGGCGAGAACTCCACGTCCTGGGGCCCGGTCATGGCCGGCTCCACCCTCATCACACTGCCGGTGCTGGTCTTCTTCATCATCGTGCAGCGCCGCCTGGCGTCCGGACTCGCCGCCGGGGCGGTCAAGGGATGACACCCCCGGATCCCGCCGACGGGCCGCTGCGGCTCGTCAACTCCGTCCTGCTGCCCGGCTTCCACGGCACCGAGCCGCCCCCGTGGCTGCTCGACGCCGTCGACGCCGGGCTGGCGGGCGTCGTGTACTTCGCGCACAACGTGCCCGACCCGACGACCGCCGCCGCCCTCTCGGCCACCCTGTACGCCCGCCGCGCCGACCTGATCGTGGCGAGCGACGAGGAGGGCGGCGACGTCACCCGCCTGGAGGCGACGACCGGCTCCTCCTACCCCGGCAACGGCGCGCTCGGCGAGGTCGACGACACCGACGTCACCGAACGCGTCGCCCGCGCCATCGGCCACGACCTGCGCGCGGCCGGCATCGGCCTGAACCTCGCGCCCGACGCCGACGTCAACGCCGACCCGGACAACCCGGTGATCGGCATACGCGCCTTCGGCTCGGACGCCGCCCTGGTGGCCCGGCACTCCGCCGCGTACGTCACCGGCCTCCAGTCCGCCGGAGTCGCCGCCTGCGCCAAGCACTTCCCCGGCCACGGCGACACGGCCGTCGACTCCCACCTGCGGGTGCCCCAGCTCGACGCCGACCTCGACCTGCTGCGGCGGCGCGACCTCCTGCCGTTCACCGCCGCGATCGACGCGGGCAGCCGCTGTCTGATGACCGGGCACATCAAGGCCCGCCCCTTCGGCGACGCCCCGGCCTCGCTCAACCCCGAGGCCACCCGGCTGGCCCGGGAGGAGCTGGGCTTCACCGGCGCCGTCGTCACCGACGCGCTCGACATGGGCGCCGTCCTCGCCGACCCCGGCTTCGGGCCCGCCTGCGTCCAGGCGGTGCTCGGCGGCGCCGACCTGCTGTGCCTGGGCAACCCGGCGAGCGCCGAGGCCGCCGCGCTCTCCTACGCCACCGCGCGCGACGCGCTCCTCGACGCGCTGGCCACCGGCGAACTGCCCGAGGACCGGCTCACCGACGCCGGCCGCCGGGCCCGCGAACTGGCCGGGTGGATCGCCGCGGCCCGCGCCACCCCGCCGCCTCCCAAGGAGGACGCGCTGCCACTCGCCGTCGCCCGCACCGCACTGCGGGTACGCGGCAACGTGGCGCTCACCTCGGCGCCGTACGTGATCGACCTGCGACAGCGGGTCAACCACGCGTCCGGCAGCCGCTCGCCGCATCTCGTCCGCCTCCTCACGGAGGCCGTGCCCGGTCTGACCGCCACCGGCGTACCGCCCGAGGGCCCGACCGCCGCCCGCGCGGACACCGCTCTCCGGGGCTCGGCGGGCCGCCCCCTGGTCGTCATCGCCAGGGAGCCGCACCGGGACGCCGCCGAGACCGCGCTGCTGCGTGAACTGATCGCCCGCCGCCCGGACACGGTCGTCGTCCTGACCGGCTGGCCGCACGCCGTGGACGCCCTGGCGGCCAACACCGTCGTGACCTACGGCTCGGGCCGCGTCAACGCGCAGGCGGCCGTGGAGCGCCTGCTGGGCGGCACCCCGCACGGCCGCTGAGCAACCTTTCTGAGACCGAGGCCGTCTTCCGGGTAGGAGGACGGCCTACGGCGGTGTTGCACGGAGTACGGGGTGACGCCGTCGGAGTGACGGGCGTCTCAGGCGTAAAGGGTCGATAAATGCACGAAACAGCCACCGGAGCAGCCTCGAATCCGGTTCTGACCTGCGCTTCCACCCCGCTCGGCAGCACGCGCGCCACCCCGGTGGCGGCACAGGGTACTGCATGATCACAAAAATGAACGCACGCCATGGGAATTCTGTCCGGATTCCAGTCGTTGTTTCCAACGGATGCAGGGCACCCGGGAGGGTGTCGCGACCGACTCAGTAAGGGAGCTCGCATGGCAACCCGTGCCGTCGCCCGTCGTACCGCCACCGGTGGTTCGAAAGGGGCAAGCAGTGTTCGCGCCGTAGGCGGCGAGATCGCCGACCGCGACCTGGTCGGCATGTACCTCGACGAGATCGCGCGTACGCCGCTGCTCGACGCCGCCAAGGAGGTCGAGCTGTCCCAGACCATCGAAGCGGGCGTGTACGCGCAGCAGATTCTTGACGGAGTCGTGGAGAGCGAGGGCGCCGGCGCCCAGCGCGAGGAGCTGGAAGCCCTCGTCGCCGCCGGTGAGCGCGCGAAGGACGTCTTCATACGCTCGAATCTCCGTCTCGTCGTCGCCGTGGCCCGGCGCTACCCGCGCAGTGGACTGCCCCTGCTCGACCTGATCCAGGAAGGCAACGCCGGCCTGGTGCGCGCGGTCGAGAAGTTCGACTACGCCAAGGGATTCAAGTTCTCCACCTACGCGACCTGGTGGATCCGCCAGGCCATCACCCGGTCCATCGCGGACCAGTCACGCACGATCAGGCTGCCCGTCCACCTCGTGGAGGAGCTCGGCCGTATCCGCAGGGTGCAGCGCGAGTTCAACCGTGAGCACGGGCGCGACCCCGACCCCACCGAGGTCGCCGCGGAGCTGGGCTCCAACGCCGCGCGTGTCACCGACGTCCTGGACTGGGCCCGTGACCCGGTCTCGCTGAACATGTCGGTGGACGACGACGGCGACACCCAGTTCGGCGATCTGCTGGAGGACACCTCGGCGATCTCGCCCGAGCAGTCCGTCCTCACGCTGCTCCGCAGCGAGGAGCTGGAGGACCTGATCGGCAGGCTCGACCACCGCACGGCCTCCATCATCAAGATGCGGTACGGCATCGACGACGGCCGGGAGCGGACGCTCACCGAGGTGGGCAAGCAGCACGGCCTGACCCGTGAGCGGATCAGGCAGATCGAGAAGCACGCCCTTCTCGAACTGAAGAAGATGGCGCACGACGTGGGCTTCGAATCCGCGGCGTAACGCCCTTGACCAGGGGGATCGACCCCCTCGCTGAACGGAGTCCCGGCACCCGCCCCCCCCCGGTGCCGGGACTCCTCACGTACTCACACCTCACCCGTACCCGCCGCCCGCGTCAGCCGGCCCCCCAACTCACCGATGTGCTCGACCAGCGACGCCGGCCCGCGCACCGTGAACTCGCAGTCCACCAGGGCCAGTCGCAGCGCCACCCACTCCGGCGAGTCGGCCGCGCTCGCCCGCAGCCGGCAACTGTCCGGGCCGGTCGGCTCCGGCACCCCGAGCGAGGGCGGCAGCCGCCCAGCCACGAACTCGGCGGGCGCCGCGAAAACCACGTCCAGCTCGATCCGCGGCTGCGCGCGCGCCATCGAACCGCTCAGGAACTCGGCCGCGTCACCCGTCGGCAGCTCGCGCGGCGTGAAGCGGGCCCCCGTCGGAAACGGCTCACCGACCCGGTCCAGCCGGAACGTACGCCAGTCCTCCCGCCCCAGGTCGTACGCGACGAGATACCAGCGCCTGGCCGTCGACACCAGACGGTACGGCTCCACCTGCCGCTTGGTCCGCGCGCCGTCCCCGGCGCGGTAGCCGAACCGCAACCGCTCCGTCCCGGTGATCGCGGCGGCGATGGCCGTCAGCGTCCGCGGATCCACGCTCGCCGCGTCCCCCCGCACGAGCAGCGGCACCGTCGCGGCCTGGAGTGTGGAGACCCGGCGCCGCAGCCGCGACGGCAGCACCTGCTCCAGCTTCGCCAACGCCCGTACGGACGCCTCCTCGACACCGTCGATGGCATGCCCCGCACCGGCCCGCAGCCCCACCGCGATGGCCACGGCCTCCTCGTCGTCCAGCAGCAGCGGCGGCATCGCGGCGCCCGCGACGAGCCGGTACCCGCCGACCGCGCCCTTGCTGGCCTCGACCGGATAACCGAGGTCACGCAGCCGGTCGATGTCCCGGCGGATCGTCCGCGCGCTGACCTCAAGACGCTCGGCCAGCTCGCTGCCCGGCCACTCGCGCGGGGTCTGGAGAAGTGACAGCAGATTCAGGAGTCGTGCCGGAGTGTCCGTCATGCGCTTCAGGGTGGCAGCCATCTAGGACATGATCTGGCCTACATGGTGAATAACTTCCTCCCATGACTTCTCCAGCGACTGCTCCGGTCGCCATACCGGACCCCACTCCCGCCGTCCCCCCGGCACCCGCCGATCGCCGGCGCTGGCTGGCGCTGGCGGTGGTCATGACCGCGGCCTTCATGGACCTGGTCGACGTCACCATCGTCAACATCGCCATCCCCAGCATCGAACGGGATCTTTCCGCGAGCTTCGGCTCCATCCAGTGGATCACCGCCGGATACGCGCTGGCCTTCGCGGCGGGCCTGATCACCGGCGGCAGGCTCGGCGACATCTACGGCCGCAAGCGGCTCTTCCTCCTCGGCATCACCGGCTTCACCCTCGCCTCCGCGCTCTGCGGCTTCGCGGTGAATCCCGAGATGCTCGTAGCCTCCCGGCTCCTCCAAGGCGCGATGGCCGCGCTGATGGTGCCCCAGGTACTCGCGATCATCCATGTCACCTTCCCGGCGCACGAACGCGGCAAGGTCTTCGGGATGTTCGGCGCGATCGTCGGCCTCGGCGCCGTCTCCGGGCCCCTGCTGGGCGCGCTGCTCACCCAGTGGAACCTCTTCGGCCTCGAATGGCGCCCGATCTTCCTGATCAACCTGCCCGTCGGTATCGCCGGTGTGATCCTGGGCCGCAGGTTCATCACCGAGTCCAAGGCGCCCAAGGCCCTGCGGCTCGACATGGTCGGCGTCGTCCTGGTGACCGGCGCGCTGCTGATGCTGATCTACCCGCTCACCCGGGGCCGCGAGCTGGACTGGCCGCTGTGGGGGTTCCTGTGCATGGCGGGCAGCGTCGTGGTGTTCGCGGTGTTCGTGGCGTACGAGAGGGCGAAGACCCGCAAGGACGGGTCGCCCCTGGTGGAACTGTCCCTGTTCAAGGTGAAGAGCTTCGCCGCCGGTATCGCCGTACAGCTCACGTTCGGCATCAGCCTCGGCATCTTCTTCCTGGTCTGGACGCTGTACATGCAGATCGGCCTCGGCTGGAGCCCGCTGCACGCCGGCCTGACCGGGCTGCCGTTCTCGCTCGCCGTCTCCACGGCCGCGGGTCTCTCGGTGCAGAAGCTGGTCCCGCGCTTCGGCCGCAAGGTCCTCCAGACCGGCGCGCTGACGATGGCGGCGGGCGTACTGCTCTACCTCTGGGAGGCCGGGCGGTACGGCGCGGACATCACCACCTGGCAGATGGTGCCGCCGCTGGTCGTGATGGGCCTGGGGATGGGCCTGATCGTGGCGCCCCTGACGGACGCGGTGCTCTCCGACGTCCCGCGCGAGCACGCGGGTTCGGCGTCCGGCCTGATCAACACGGTGCAGCAGATGGGGACCGCGCTGGGACTCGGCCTGGTCTCGGTGGTCTTCTTCGGCGTGGTCGACGACCACCCGGCGACGTCGCGCGCCGCGGTGACGACGGCGTTCACGGAGGGTTTCCAGAACGCGCTGTGGTGGGTGGCGGGGGTGCTGGTGGCCATCTTCCTGCTGATGTCGGCGTTGCCGAGGAGGCGGGTGTTGGTTGGTTGACCGGTGCCGGGGTCCGCGCCTGCGGGTCGGTTTCGTCCTCAAGCGCCGGACGGGCTGGGTGGGTTGCGGCCGGTGTCCGGGTGCCGCTCCGGGGTCATGGCCGGACGGCGTGACTTACGCCGCGTGCACGGTTCGTTGGACCCGACGACCCACGTTGTCCACGCGGCACAAGTCAGCCTGAGTGTCCGACCACGCCCCCTGCGCGTCCCCCTCCCAACCCGCGGGAGGGGGGCGGGGACCCGCAACACGCTGCCCGGCAGGCCAGCCACCCGGCAAGACGGGGTGTCAAGGCCGCACGGTCCAGGGCCCCCCCCCCCCCCCCCCCCCCCCCCCCCCCCCCCGGGGGGGGGGGGGGGGGGGGGGCCCCCCCCCCCCCCCGCCGGGGGCGTCGGCTCGGGGCACGAGCGGCCGCTCGTGCGCGTCCGTCCGCGTCGTGGCGGCGTACGGCGGAGGTGCCGTCGGCACGCGGTGCCGGTCCGCGCGGGGGGCGGCGGCGCGGATCTCCGGTCGTGGACGCACGGTGGTCGGCCGTCGTCCTACGGAGCGAGGAGGGACGGCGCCGGCGACGGGGAGGCGTCGGCCAGCGCGTCGGTCACGGTCTTGGCGACCGCGGGCAGATGGCCGTCCAGGTAGAAGTGCCCGCCGTGGAAGACGGTGACGGTGGTGGCGGCGGTGGTGTGCTCCCGCCAGGCGAACGCCTGAGCCACGGTCACCACCGGGTCGCTGTCGCCGACCAGCACACTGAACGGGATGTCGAGCGGCTGCCCGCCCCGCCATGTGTAGCTCCCGAGCGCGCGGTAGTCGGCGCGCAGCGCGGGCATGACCATCTCCCGTAGTTCCGGGTCGTCCAGGACGGCCGGGGTGGTGCCGCCGAGCCTGCGGACCGCCGCCAGCACATCGGCGTCCGTGGACAGCCGGTCGTGTCTGCCGGGTTCGGGCGTCGGCGCTCCTCTGGCCGACAGGAACAGCCTGACGGGAGCCGTCGACCCGCTTTCCCTGAGGCGCCGGGCGGTCTCGTAGGCGAGGACGGCCCCCATGCTGTGTCCGAAGAACGCGTACGTGCCCCGCAGTTCGCGTCGTACTTCGGCGGCGAGGGCGTCCGCGAGCTGCCCGATCCCCGCGAGGGGCGTCTCCCGTCTGCGGTCCTGGCGGCCGGGGTACTGCACGCCGAGGACATCGACGTCGTTCGCGAGCTCCCGCGACAGCGGCGCGTAGGAGCTGGCCGCTCCGCCCGCGTGCGGGAAGCACACCAGGGTGACACGGCCCGGGTCCGCGGAGTGGTCTCTGTCGGAGGACGCAAACGCACGAAGCCACTCGCCACCCACTTCGGATCCCCCGCCTCAGCCGTTCGCCACACCCGTCCACGGGTCCGCCCCGATCCTGCCCACCGGTGGTCAACGCCCGCACAAACGCCGGCCAAATCCCTGGTCCGGCAGCACGGCACCTCAACGCCTCCCCGGCATCCGGTGCCGCCTGGCTCCGCACTCGTGGAGCACGGCCACCAGATGGGCGACGGAGGCCAGCGTGATGTGGTGGTGCCAGCCGAGGAAGGAGCGGCCGGCGAAGTCTCGTATGCCCACCCGGTCCGCGAGCCGGGCGGAATCGTCCACGGTGCGCGGCAGGCGGGCGAGCCCGAGCAACGGGCGCCAGGAGTCGGCCGACGCGTTCGTCAGCCAGAGGTCGTACGCGCCCTGCCCGCCCGACTGCCACTCGCCGAGCAGCAGCAGTCTGCGACCGCTCTCCTGGGGGGCCAGTACCGGGATCGTCACCAGCGCGGTGGGCGCGCCCTCGGGTGAGGCCACCTGGCGCCGTAACCGGCTTGTGGACTGGACGAGTTGGGCCGCCGTGTGCTCCGCGGCGCTGTACCGGGGCAGCACGCCCCGGTCCACCCTGAGCAGCGCCTGGGCGTCGGCCCTGACCAGGAAGGTGAATCCGGCGGAGGCGAGCCGTTGGGCGACCGCGACCGCGTCCACGCCCGCCACGTCGACCACGACGGGGCCGCTCATCTCGGCGGTCAGTCCGCAGGCGCTGCGGGCCGCCTCGTACACTCCGTCGTCGAGCGTCCGCGGAATCGTCTCGTCCGGAATGCTGGCGCGCCCTCGCAGGGACGCGTCGGCCCAGCGCGGTGGGAGCAGCAGATGCCAGTCCACCGGCACCGCGACCCCCTCGCAGACCATCCAGGAACCCAGCGCCTGCTGGGCGTTGACGGTCTGACCCAGATGTGGGACGTACTGCTCGTCGACGCCCACGGAGTGCGGCCCCGCCTTGAGGATGGCTGTGGGTCTGATGACCCACGCCCGTGGATTCAGCGTCCGGTGCGCGTACCGGGCCAGAGCGCGGCGGATCGGCAGCCATTCCCATGGAGAGGAACTGATGAAGTGGTGCACGCTCTGCCGGGAAGCTCCGCCGTCTATCTGGGCCGCGACCGTCCGCAGCGTCTTGCGGCCGGAGGCGGTGAGCAGCGCGCCCACGTATTCCTCGGCCCACGCCCGTTGTTCGGTCCGCTTCAGGGTCGAGAACAGATGCGCCCCGACGTCGGCGATCAGCCCCCCGGAAACCTTCGGCACCGCCGGTTTATCCGCATCTCTCCGCACGCTATCCCCCGTGTCTCCTCAGACGACGCATCACTGCGCACGCCAAAGAAAAACAGCCATTCGGTCTTCCGCACAAGCTCATTGCCATGCACAACTCGCTCGAAAGAGGAGGTAAACGAAGAAAAAGAAACAGCGCTTCCGGAAGGAAGCGCCGTGAACGCGCCCGCGGCGCACACCGTCGCGTCGGCGCCCTGAAAAAACAGAACGGTTTGTCAGTTACAGAGCGGGAACATACACCGACTCGGCCCGGGCGTCGGGGATCGACCGGGCGAGCTGCTCCGCCCGGTGGGGCGAGGTGTCGAGGCGCGCCAGCACGCCGGCGGTCGCGAGGTTGGGGAGGATCAGCTGGTACAACGCCGAGATCTCCTCCACCAGTTCGGGCGACCCGGGCAGTGTCTCGCGCACCACCTGCACGCCCGTCCACGCCCCGACGAACAGCCTCGACGCGGTGTGCGGATCGGCGTGCGGCAGCAACTCCCCACGCCGCCCGGCCTCGTCAAGCAGACCGCGCCCGAGATCCACCCAGTCCGGCCACCGGGTACCGAGAATCCTGCGGACCTTGGTGTCGATGGACAGCGTGATCGCGGCGCTCATCAGCGGTTCTCTGGGCAGCCGGTAGGCCAGCACCATGCCGACGTCCACCCACTCCTGGAGCTTGAGATTCTGCTCGCGCACCCCCTCGCTGGTGAGCGCCTCCGCGAGTACGCCGCGCGCCATCTCCTCCTTGGACGCGAAGTGGAAGTACAGGGCCCCGCGGGTCAGCCCGGTGCGCTCCACCAGCATCGTGATGGTCGCCGCGCCGTACCCCACCTCGTCGATCAGGCTCGCCATCGCCTCCAGGATGGCTCTACGAGTCCGCACCCCGCGCTCCTGCCGTGCCATCAACCCTCCCCGACCGTTTTACCGGAGTTTGAACTCTCTTTGACCCGCACTTGAAAAAGAACGGAGAGTCGGTATTTTAGCAGAGCGGTGCGCGCAGACCACATCCCAACCGCACCAAGGGGGGAACCTTGACTAAGCTCGCCAGTTTCACAGAAGAAGACTCCTGCACCCGACTCCCGCTGACACCCGCCAAATTAGGCGAGTTCACACACCTCAGCCACGCCGATTCCATTCTCATAAAAGACGCGCGTCGCAACGGCGCCGACAGATTCACCCTGACCGTCCAGTGGCCGTCGGTCGGCGGACCCGGCCGTTACGACACCCGAATACTCGCCCAGACATTACGACAGACCGCTCTGTTCACCGCCCACGCCGAATACGGCGTACCCACATCCCATCAAACACTGCTGAACAGACTGGATTTCGACGTCATTCCCACCGCGCTCGACGGCGGCCCGCAAATCCTTGACGTCGACATCACCGTCACAAAAGGCCACAGCCGCCAGCCCAACGCGTTACGCATCAACTTCCGCATTCACCGCGACGGGGTCACCGTCGCCACGGCCGAGTCCGACTTCAGCTCGATATCCCCCGGCGCCTACCGCCGGATACGGGGCGGCCACGCCACCTTCGACTGGGCTTCCTGGGCCGTGCCGTTACCCGTTCCGCACGAAGCCGTCGGCCGCGCCGACGCCATCGAGGTCTCCCTCTCCCCCGGCAACCGCCCCGGGCGCTGGCGACTGCGCAACGAGCCTGCCCACACGCTGCTGTTCGACCATCCCGTGGACCATGTGCCGGGCCTCGCGCTCCTGGAAGCCGCGCAACAGGCCGCCCACGCCCTGCTCACCCCCGCCGGCGCCCCCGAGACCACCCGCGCCCGTATCACCTACGAGCGATACGTGGAATTCGACGCACCCTGCTGGCTGAACGCCGAAGTGGTCACCACCGGGGACTCCGACCACACCACCATCCATGTGACCGGGTCCCAGAACAACGCACCCGCATTCCATGTGAAGCTCAACGGACCGCCCCGCTAGCACCTTCACCGCGTCCTCGCGAAAAGAGCCGAGGGGGCGCCGCCCTCGCCGGGCACCACCCCCTCGGCTCAGCCGGAACCGGCTCACTGATTGACAAAGCCCCCGTCCACCGGCACCACGACACCGGTCAGGAACGGGCACCGGTCACTCAACAGCCAGGCGGCGGCAGCCGCGATCTCCGTCGGCTCCGCCGTCCGCCCCTGCGGCGTCATCGAATGCACCATCTTCTCCAGACCCGGATTGCGCCCGAACCAGTCCTCGGTAATCTCCGTACGCGTGGTCCCAGGGGCCACCGCGTTCACCCGGATCCCCTGACTCGCGTACTCGTCCGCCGCGGCCCTCGTCAATCCCACCACCGCGTGCTTCGACGCCACATAGGGAGCAGCCGTCGGTATGGCGACCAGTCCGCCCACACTGCTGTTGTTCACAACAGCCCCGCCGCCGCCCTCCAGCATCGCGGCGATTTCCGGACGCAAACAATTCCACACGCTACGTACGTTGCTGTCCATCAAATCGTCGTACACATCGTCCGACATCAAATGCAACGGCGTTCGGTCACCACCCACCCCCGCGTTGTTGAACGCCCCGTCCAGCCGCCCGAATTTCTCCACCGCCACCGCCACCGCACGTCGCGCCTCGGCGGCGTCCCGTACATCGGCGACAACACACGCCGCCTCCGCTCCTCCCGCCACCAACTCATCCACCAGAGCCTTCAAGCGATCCTCACGGCGCGCCACCACGACCACGGACGCCCCCTCCGCCGAGAACACCCTCGCCGCGGCGGCACCGATCCCACTGCTCGCGCCGGTAACAAGAACGGCCTTGCCGGAAAGTAAACCCTCACCCACGACAACATCCTCCCGAGCATCACGACAGACACATCCAGATCAAGCGGACTCGCGTCGAAAACACCTCAACACCACCTGCCCCACCCACACCCCCCGTCAAACGGACAACACAGCACCTCCCCTACGAGCCTCACGCCCCCGGACACCCCCCGGATCAGGCCACCCCCCAGCCCTCCTCCAGCGGACAGACATCACCGCGGGTTCCGCCGGGTACCAGAGTGTCCATGACCCGTTCACCGGCCAGCCGCGGAAGCATCAACCGCCAGAAGCGGGTGATGACTTCACCCGCGCCCCACTCGGGATCACGCCGGGCCCGGACCTCGAAACCGGCCAGAGCCCCGGTGACGGCGTACACGACATCCTCGACGTCGATCTCCGGCGACAGGCCGCCCTGCTCCCTGGCCACGACGAGCATCAGCTGCACCCAGTCCTGCCACTGCTCCCACAGATCGCCTCCACCGCGCCACGCGGGATCGGAACCGAGCCGGAACCCCGCTCTCAGCACCCGGTCGCCCAGCAGATATCCGGCGAGCGTGTGGGAGGTGTCGACCAGATGCTGCAACGGTGCCGGATCACGCAGGGGAACGTGACCCGTGATGCGTAAGAGCGTCTGGGCCGCGGCCAGTTCAACAGCACTTCCCAGAGCCTGCTTGTTGCCGAAATGAAAATGCAAGGCCCCTGTACTCACCCCTGCTCGCGAACTGATCGCGCTGATCGAGGAATCGGCGAATCCGACGTCGTCGAACACCTCGGCAGCCGAACGGATCAGTTCCTGACGAGTACGAACAGCACGGTACTGCTTGGCCATAAGGGCACTCCGATGAGTACGACGAGCATCAGGACAGACAAACGGACCGATCAGTTGAAGTCATGCACGTCGCGAAAGCCCCAGGTATCCACCAGTGAGCCCGGCGCCACTGGGTCCCGCCAAGAGGCACGCCGAGTTGGAGCGGGCTCATGAGAATTCCGAACCTGTCGCCGTCGACGTACTTCACCCGCGCGGAGCGGCCGAAGTCAGCCCGTCGTCGGCTCTGCGATGAGAAGCCCGCGCCCATCGCTGTGGAGGTCCATGCCAGCTCGGACGCCACCTTTGGCGCTCGCCGGATCACCCCCCATGCCGACGTACGTCCGCGCCTGGTCCGGGCTGGGCGTAGTGGCGTTCGTCCTGGACGTCTTCTCCCCGTGTGATCGCCGCCTGACGGATCGACGACCGCATACGGACTGAACTCCCCCTGGAAATATTGTAGATGGCCCGGTGCGGGCACCGGTCAAGAAGGGCTCCTCCGGGCTTGTTCAGCACAGCGACCGCAGACCGCAATACGTGTCAATTCGGATACCGAAAGGCTGTCCGGCGTCGCCAACCGACCATCGGTCGGTCCCATCACGCACTTGGCGGCTTAATGGCCACTCAAATCCCACTCAAAGCGGGTCCCAGGACATGACACACTCCGCACCCGCTCGCCCGGCTCGCCGCCCGTACGCACGAACGAACCGGGGTACCCAGACGGCGGCGTCCCGCCCGACGCCGTGGTCGGTGCGGGACGCGCGTGCCTGTCCGACGGATCGTCGCGGCACAGGGGACTAGCCGCGGAAGAGTTCTCCCGCGGGTCCTCGCCGCGTGCGCCCCAGGTCACGGATGAGATCGGCGGGGCGGCGGCCCGCGGATTCGACGCCCTCCCCGGACAGCACCACCAGCGCGGCGCACTCCATGAGCAGCCCGAGCACCAAGGCCTCCTGCCCTGCCGTGAGTTGACGGCCATGCGCACCCTCACCGCGCTCGGCGGCGAGGGCACCGCGGTCCGGGCCGGGCGCTGACACGTCGGTGAGAAGGCGCCGTCCGTGGCGCAGCAGGGCGAGGCGCAGTCGAGGGTCGGCGCGCTCTCCGGTGCTGAGCGCGGTGTCCAGGCGCGAGGTGTACGCGGTCATCACCGCTGCCACGAACGGGTCCTGGAGCGCGTCGGAAGGTTCTTCGTGGGTGGCAGCGGACCGCGAGTGTTCGGTGTCGCGGCGGCCGGACGCCGCCGACCGGTACGGGGCGGCGAACCGGGCCAGTCCCTCGTTGAGCGCGGCGACGAACCCGCCTCCCATGACGGCGTCCCACGGTCCCGGCCCGGCCTCGCCGGCCATGTCCGTACTCATGACGGCCCCGTCACACCGTGGGCTCGTTGATCGGCTGGAAGCCGCCGTTGAAGAAGAGGAGTCCGGCGGTGCCGCCGGAGCTGAAGGCGTTCACCACGTCGCCGATGAATATGGAGTGGTCGCCCGAGTCGTGGAACTCCGAGAGGTCGCACTCCAGCCAGGCGAGCGCGCCACGCAGGAGGGGCACCCCCGTGGAGGGGCCCGGTTCCCAGTCGATTCCCTCGAACTGCTCGGGCCCCAGCGGTCGCTTCTTGTTGGCGAAATGCCGTGCCAGGGATTCCTGTTCGGCACCGAGGATCGATATCCCGAAACGCCGCGCCGCGATGATCGCCTTGTGCATCACCGCGCTGTGCGAAACACAGCACAGGGCCTTCGGCGGTTCCAGGGACACCGAACTGAAGGCGTTCGCCGTCATCCCGTGAATGTGTTCACCGCCGACGCTCAGCACGATCACACCGGTGGCGAAACATGACATCGTCTCACGCATGGCATCAGGTGTCATCGGGACTCGATAGAAGGTTTTCTCCGCGGACACGGAACTCATAACAGCCCCCTTGAGAGAGTCATGAAACGAACATAGAGTCCGCGCTTCTCCCGTCGCCCATCACGGAGTAACCCCAAGCCCTGGTATCACCGGCCCGGCAAACTCGCCCTCCCGCCCGGCGGCGGACCGGCACCTGGGCCGGTGTTGCCACCCGGTGACCACAGAATGGGAGTTGGCCGGTTCAACCGGCCGGGGGCGCCGGACCAGGAGGGCACAAGGCCGGGGGGCAGAGGGCACGGCACGCCGCGCCCCGTCAGGGAACGATACGTGCCAGGTCCACCCGGGACTGGATGGCGAGCTTGCGGTAGATCTGGCGCAGGTGGAAGCCCACGGTGTGCGGGGAGATGAACAGCTCGCTCGCCACCTGACGGTTCGTCAGTCCCTGTGCGACGAGCCGGGCGACTTTGGCCTCGGTGCTGGTGAGACTGTCCCAGCCCGTCTCGGGCCGCGTCTCGGGACTCCAGTGCCGGCGCCGTACGCCCAGCCGCCGCAGCTTGCGCCGGACCCGCGCCGAGTCCCATTCCGCGCCCACCTCCTCGTAGATCTCCATCGCGCGGTTCAGTTGCTTCACGGCTCCTTCGCGGTCGGTCTCACGCAGAAGGGAGCCGAGGTCCTCGGTGACCGAGGCCACCGTCCACGGATCGCCGTACAGCTCACCGATCCCGGCGAGCGCGCCGAGATCGCAGTCCAGCAGCGCCCGGCCGTGCCTCGCCGCCGCCACCACCGGGCCGTGCCGCTCGTTGACCGAGGCGATCTCCTCGGCCGTCGCCACGATCCGCTCGGCGAAAACCCGCTGGTCGGCCGCCAGCGCGGTACGTACCGACCAGGCGGTGCCCATGGGTGCCTCCAGCACCAACTCCTTGCGCAGGGACGGATTCTGAGCCAGCTCGCGGATCTCCTCGACCGCCGCGTGCACGCCCACCTTCGCCGAGGACACCAGCCCGGTCAGCAGCCGCCGCATCGTCGACCACCGGTGGGCCAGTTCGGCGGGGATCGACTCGTCCAGCCGCCGCAGCCCGTCCGCCGCTGCCGCCAGATCGCCGCGCCGCAACGCGCAGAAGATCAGCACCGCGCGGAGCGGGGGGTCGTAGAGCGGCATCTCCGCCCGCTTCGACGCCGCGAGTCCCGCCGCCGCCTCCGACTCGGCCGCGGGGATGTCGCCCCTGACGAAGAAGATCATCGCGCGCAGGGCGAGCGGGACCGGGGTGAGTACGCCCGTACCGTCCTCGTCGATGGTGCGGCAGGAGGCGTCGACGGCGGCCAGCGCCTCGTCCAGCCGGTGGAGCCTGGTCAGCATCCAGGCCTTGGTCCACAGGGGATCGCTCTGACAGGTCTCGGTGAGCCGCTCGCGCAGCTCCACCGCGTCGTCCACGCAGACGAGCGCCTCGTCGATCCGGGCCTCGTGCCACTTCGCCATCGCGCGTACGTTCAACGCCGCCACGCGCACCTCGACGTCGTACGCGTCGTCGACCGCGAGGACCCGGTCGGCCAGGGCGACCCGCGCGGCCTGGTTGTCGTGCGACAGCGTGTTCAGCACGAGCAGTTCGGGGCCCGGGTCGCCGGCGGGGGCCGCTTCGGAGAAGGGCTCCTGGGAGACCTGCCGGGCGGCGGAGGCGTCGCCGCGCAGCATCAGCGCCATGGCGAGCCAGGTACGCAAGGGGCGAACGGACTCCCCCTGGGCGGGCCCGGCCTTCTGGAGCAGGTTCTCGGCCAGCTCGGTGGCCTGGGTGAGCTTGCCCTGCCGGACCAGCCCCGCGGTGGCCGTGGTCCCCAGCGCGAAATGGCCGGGCTCGCCGGGCCTGGTGATCCGCAGGCCCCGCGCGGCCAGCGCCGCGGCCGAGTTGGGCGAGGACGGCAGCAGCCGCCGCGCGACCTCACCGATGGTGGCGACCGCCTCGGCGTCACCGGCGTCGGTGCAGTGCACCAGATGCACCGCCACGTCCGTGGTCGGCTCACCCCTGGCGAGCAGCATGGTGGCGGCCTGCCGGTGCAGCATCGACCGCAGCGGCGCCGGGACCGTTCCCAGCACCGCGCACCACACCGGTTCGCGGTGGAAGGCGAAGCCTTCGCTGTCGCTGCTGAGCAGCCCCGCGCCCATCGCCTCCTGGAGTGGCCCCAGCAGTTGGACGGGAAGCTCGCCGAGCATCTCCGCGAGGTCGTGCGGGGTGAATCGGCTGCCGAGCACCGCCGCGACCTGGAGCATGTTCTGCGCCCGCTCGGAGAGTTCGCCCAGTCGCCCGCGTACCGACCGCAGCAGGGGTGGTGGCAGCCGGCCGACCGGATCCTCCGCGACGGCCGCCGCGACGCCCGAGGTCATCGGCCCCGAGACCAGGGACGCGGCCCCGTCGCTGATCTCCACCCAGCGTTCCTCGCGCAGTTCGTGCACCAGGTCCACGATCGCCTGCGGGCTGCCGCCGACACTCTCGCACAACTCCACCAGGTCGTGGTCGGGAACGGCGTCGAAGAGATCTCCGACGAGGCCGACGACGGCGTCGCCGGACAGCGGGCCCAACGGCCCAAGCCAGTCCGCCCGGTGGGCCCGAGCCATGCTCCGCAGCACCAGGCTGTTGGCCGTCTCACCCGGCTCGGCGCGCAGCGCGAACAGCCACAGCACCGGTGAGGAGTCCAGCTTCGACATGAGGCCGTCGAGCGCCCGCAGCACCGCCGGATCCGTCCACTGCGCGTCGTCGAGCACCATCAGCACCGGACCACGGCGCAGCTCGCCGTCGATCTGCGCGTCGACCTGGGCGGCCAGCCAGCTGATCCGGTCGGTGTCCTGCCGGCCCTGGCGGGTGCCGACCATGGTGAGCGACTTCGGTACGCCGTCGAGGACCGAGTACCCGCTCCGCTCGGCCAGGGTCTTCGCCTCGGACAGCAGTCTGGTCTTGCCGGTGCCCACGCCGGACTCCAGGACCACCAGATGTCCCCGGTGCTCCTCGGCCGTCGCGTGGATCAGCCGCTCGATGCGGTGCACCTGTTCCGTACGGCCGTGCAGTGCCCGGCCGGCCGCGCGCCCCCGCGGTGTCGCCGGTTCCGTGAGCTTCTCTAGAGTCCGAGGCTCCACAATGTCTCCCCTGTCCGGCGGTGTACATCTGCTGTCGTCAGTCCCTGAGGGGGCGGCGGATGGCCACCTCGACGCGGGCGCTCCCGGCCGCCGGTCCGTTCGGCCGAAACATCATTTCGCCCGCCGTTCATCTGCCTCACTGAATGTTCACGCCCGCTGTACGTCCGGACGGGAATTGCCGGGTCGGGTCAAGAGTGGGAAAATTCGAGTCCGTAAAATCCGGACCGAGCGGAATGTCTGATTGCTTTCCTCTGTACACGATGAGCGCCGTGGAGTATGCGGCGTGCCCGCCGCGCGCACGGCACGCGACGGACTCGGGAGAAATTCGCGGCCCGCCGCAACGACGCCGAACCGAAACCTTAACGCACCTTTTACTTGTCAAATGATAATGAGCTTCGTCCCGGGAATTCTTCAACCGGCGAAAGAAAGCGTGAACTCGGGTGAATTCGGCGGCAGGACGGCGGCGGCACGTCACACGATCCGCACCCGGCCGACCATCGGCGTCAAAAGCCCGGCGGGGATGTCCCGTGCACTTCCGCGGGGAACACGGGCCCGCCGCACGCCCGCTTCGGGTCACCAACACCCACTTCAGAGGCCCGTTCGGGCAGGGCCTCACCACCCGCCGCCTTGGCGCCCGGTACCGCGCGGCCAGGCGCCGGCACACTCGTCCGGGGAATGCCATGAGGTGCTTCACGACATTCCTGGAGTATGCATGTTTCCCACAGGGGGAGCCACGGTCGAAATAACCGCTTCATCCGACTCGGGCCGATCCGGGGACCGCTGGGCAGGGCACTCACCGGCCGCCGCGAGGCGCGAGAGAACGGAATCTTCGTTCCGCCTCCGGGAAAAGCCGGGAAATCTACCTAAATGGGCCAAACACCCACTCGCCGAATAATCCACCACAGCCTCCCACGAGTCAAAGCCCGTACCGGTGCCGATATCGCGGAACCGGGTATGGGCCGATTCACCCCGGTCAAGCCCGAGTAAAATCAACTTAGCATCCGGAACAGCAATTCCGCTACGCCACAAAGTCTGCGTCGGGGACATCACACACGAAACGAGAAGCGGGCTTTCCCTATTAATTCAGTAGGGAAAGCCCGCGACTGTTCATCGCCTCACGAGGCGGTTCAGCACAAGGACGGCCATCGCGGTGGGGTCACCGTCCTCGGGCCGCAGCACCAACTCCGGCGACCCGGGCGCCTCGTACGGATCGTCGACCCCGGTGAACCCGGTGATCCCGCCCGCGCGGGCCTTCTCGTACAGCCCCTTCGGGTCCCGGGACTCGCAGACCGCCCGCGGGGTGTCGAGGAAGACCTCCAGGAACGGCAGCCCGGCGAGTTCGTGCGCCGCCCGTACCCTGGCCCGGTCCTCGGCGTACGGGCTGACCAGCGAGGCCACCGCGACCAGTCCGGCGTCGGCGAACAGCCTGGCCACCTCGCCCGCGCGCCGTACGCTCTCCGTACGGTCGGCCGCGCCGAATCCCAGCCCGGCGTTCACCCCGTGCCGCAGATTGTCCCCGTCCAGCAGATAGGCCGGGCGCCCGGCGTCGATCAGCAGCCGCTCGATCTCCACCGCCACACTGGATTTCCCGGCCCCGGGCAGTCCGGTCAGCCAGATCGTGGCCCCCCGCGAGATCCGCTCGCCCCGGCCCACGGCGGTGGCGTGCCAGACCACCTCCGGCCGGGCCGACTGCGCCAGCACCGTCCCGGCGGCGACGGTGTTGTTGGTCCGCTCGTCGACCAGGATGAAACTGCCGGTGACCCGGTTACGGCGGTACTCGTCGACGAACAGCGGCTCCCGCGTGCGCAGGGTCACCCGCCCGATCTCGTTGAGCGCCAGCGACTTCGCGGCCTCGTCACGGTGCAGCGAGTTGATGTCGAGCCGGTAGTCCACCGAATCCACCATCGCCCGGGTGGTGCGCGTGGTGTGCCGCAGGAGATAGCTGCCGCCCTCGGCCAGTTCGCTGTGCTCGGTCAGCCAGCACACCATCGCGTCGAACTCCCGGACCGCCCGCGGCTGGTTGCGCGGGCGGCAGATCAGATCGCCCCGGCCGATGTCGTGCTCCCCGTCGAGCTGCACCGTGACCGCCTGTGGCGGGAAGGCCTCGGCGAGCGGCACGCCGCCGGGGCCGGAGACGGCCGCGATCGTGGTACGCACCCGGGACGGCAGCACCAGCACCTCGTCACCCGGTTTGAACACCCCGCCCGCGACGGTGCCCGCGTAGCCGCGGAAGTAGCCCGACTCCCCCGGCGTACGGATCACGTACTGCACCGGCAGACGCGCGTCGATCAGATTGCGGTCCGACGCGACGTGCACGTCCTCCAGGTGATGCAGCAGCGACGTGCCCTCGTACCACGGCATCGCGTCGCCGCGGTGCACCACATTGTCGCCGGTGAGCGCGGACATCGGCACGAAGCTCAGGTCACGCACCTCCAACTTGGCGGCGAACGAGGCGAATTCGGCGCGGATCTCGTCGAACCGCTCCTGCGAGAACCCCACCAGATCCATCTTGTTCACGCACAGGACCAGATGCGGGATGCCGAGCAGGGAGGCGAGGAGCGCGTGCCGACGGGACTGCTCCAGCACGCCCTTGGCCGCGTCGACCAGGATCAGCGCGAGGTCGGCGGTGGACGCCCCGGTGACCATGTTGCGGGTGTACTGAAGGTGGCCCGGGGTATCGGCGATGATGAACCGCCGCCTCGGCGTGGCGAAGTAGCGGTGCGCCACGTCGATGGTGATGCCCTGTTCGCGCTCCGCGCGCAGGCCGTCGGTGAGCAGGGCGAGATTCGGATACGGCTCCCCGCGGTCCCGGCTGGCGCGTTCCACCGCGGCCAGTTGGTCGGAGAAGAGCGATTTCGAATCGTAGAGCAGCCGGCCGATGAGTGTGGACTTGCCGTCGTCCACACTGCCCGCCGTGGCGATCCGCAGTAGGTCGATCTCCATCAGAAGTAGCCCTCCCTTTTCCGGTCTTCCATGCCCGCTTCGGAGATCCGGTCGTCCGCGCGGGTGGCGCCGCGCTCGGTGATCCGGCTGGCGGCGACCTCGGCGACGACGTCCTGCGGTGTGGCGGCGGCGGACTCCACACAGCCGGTGCAGGTCGCGTCGCCGATGGTGCGGAACCGCACCGTGGCCTCGTACGGCCGCTCACCGGAGCCGGGCGTCAGATACGGATTGACCGCGAGGACCATGCCGTCGCGCTGGAAGACCTGGCGCCGGTGCGCGTAGTAGAGCGAGGGCAGATCGACCTCCTCGTCGAGCACGAACTGCCAGATGTCCAGCTCGGTCCAGTTGGACAGCGGGAAGACCCGGATGTGCTCACCGCGGCGGTGTCTGCCGTTGTACAACTGCCAGAGTTCCGGCCGCTGATTGCGCGGATCCCACTGACCGAACTCGTCACGGAAGCTGAACACGCGTTCCTTCGCGCGGGCCTTCTCCTCGTCGCGGCGGGCGCCGCCGAACACGGCGTCGAAACGGTGCTCGGTGATCGCCCGCAGCAGTGTGGTGGTCTGGAGCCGGTTCCGGCTGGGTTCGTCGGCCACCCGCCCGGCGTCGATGTCGTCCTGGACGGAGGCGACCTCCAGCCGTACGCCGTGCCGGGCCACCGCGCGGTCGCGGAAGTCCAGCACCTCGGGGAAGTTGTGGCCGGTGTCCACATGCAGCACCGGGAACGGCAGCGGCGCCGGCCAGAAGGCGCGCAGTGCCAGATGCAGCATGACCACCGAGTCCTTGCCACCGGAGAACAGCAGCACAGGCCGTTCGAAGGTGGCCGCGACCTCTCGGAAGACGTGCGCCGATTCGGCTTCGAGCGTCCGCAGATGGGAGAGCCGATAACTGCTCGTCGTCATGGTTTGTGCTCCTCCGCTGCTGATAGGGCGAACTGTCTGTCATGCGCCGCGAGTTCTTGCCGCCGCTCCTCGCGCACCGAACGGATCGCGGCGAGCACCCCGGCCGCCCAGAGCGCGACGACGGCGGTGTACGTGAGCGTGCTCGCCCGGTCCGAGGCCTCGAACTCACCCAGCAGGGTGCGGGCGTTGGTGAGGACGATCAGCCCGCCGGCCAGGGCGCCGAGCAGCCGAGGCGGCATGTGCCGGACGAGCCAGGCCGCCGGCGGGGCGGCGATGACGCCGCCGATCATCAGGCCGAGGACCACGGTGTAGTTGAGGTCGTCCTCCCGCGACAGGGTGAACAGGAAGCCGATGCTGGCGGCCAGCGCGACGATGAACTCCGACGTGTCCACCGAGCCGACCACCTTGCGCGGCTCCAGCCGGCCCGAGGACAGCAGCGTGGTGGTGGCCACCGGCCCCCAGCCGCCGCCACCGGTGGCGTCGACGAATCCGGCCACCAGGCCGAGCGGCGCCAGGAACCGGGCGCCGGGGCGCTGGTCGGTGATCATCCTGCGGAGCTTGAGGAAGGAGAACCGGATCAGCACGTACAGGCCGAGCAGCAGCAGTATGGAGGTGATCCACACGGCGGCGTTCTCGGTGGACAGCGAGGTCAGCACGTACGCGCCGAGCACCGCGCCGACCGCGCCCGGTGCGGCCAGGATGCCGACGGTTCTCCAGTCGATGTTGCCGAACCTCCAGTGGGACAGGCCCGAGGCGAGCGTGGTGCCCACCTCGGCGAGGTGCACGGCGGCCGAGGCGGCTGCCGGGGCGGTGCCGACAGCCAGCAGCGTGGTCGTCGCGGTCACCCCGAAGGCCATGCCCAGGGTGCCGTCGACAAGCTGGGCCAGCAGACCGGCCAGGCCGAACAACAGGAAGGTGCGCATGGGGACCTCTGTTCGCGGGGTGGGGGGCAGGTGGGGGCCGCCCGCCGGGGGCATGCCTGGGCGGCGGGTTGGCATCGGCCATTTGTGGAGGATTGTTCGCAAAGCGCTCTTTGGCGTTGCGCTGTATCTGTCGTGCTATACGGCTCCGCGGTAGTCGAGGAACGGAGGGCGCTCCCCGGCCGGTTGACCGAGCCAGTCGTTGACCACCCGCGCGGTCACCGTCGCGAACTTGTCCAGGATCGTCAGATGGTTTCCCGGCACGTCCGCCAAGGTGACCGACGACGAGTTGTTCCAGGTGAACATCCACTCCTCGTGGGCCACCGGCGCGCCCATCCGTTCCGTCGCCCGGATCTGGAGCGTCGGAATATCCAGGTGGTCAGGAGACCACCACGGAAAGGACTTGTAGTGGGCCATGGCCGAGATCCAGCTGTCGTCGCCGTTGTCGCCGGCCTGCCGAATGTTCTCGAACAGTGCCGCCAGCAGCGCGTTCGAGTCCTCTTCGAAGTGGGGGAGGTCCGCCTGCGAGACGGTGTCGAAGAGGGTGATGCCCACCGGGGCCACTCCCCTGCGCACCAGCTCGGCGGCGACCCAGTGCGCGATCATTCCGCCGCTGGAGGCCCCTCCCACCGCGAATTCCGCTCCCGCCGGACTGTCCCGGAGGATCGCCTCGGCCAGGGCGGTGGCCATCGTCTCCAGGTCCTGTGGCAGTGCCTCACCCGCGTGGAAGCCGGGCAGCTTCAGCAGCGACACCTCGCGGCTGCCCTGGAAGGCCCACGCCAGCCGTACGTACGCCAGTTCGTCCGGGGCCATGAACGGCGGGAACAGGTACAGCTTCGGCTTCCCGTCACCGGTGGCGACGCGCTTGGGCGGCGGGATCGCCGCGGCGGCGGTGTCGACACCGAAGGTCGGCCGGAACGTCGCGAGGCTGTCCATCGAATCCAGAAAGACATCCACCCTGCCCCCGGCCTCGGCACGCATGTACATCTCGGCGAGGTCCGACAGCCGGACCGCTTCCGTGGAAAGGGTCTCGGCGGCGCTCCCGGTGGCGAGTTCGTCCAAGACGTACGCGGCCAGGGCGGCGGCGTCCTGATGATCGAAGACCAGCGTCGCCGGGAGCCGCAACCCGGTCTCGGCGATGAGCCGGTTACGCAGTTCGACAGCTGTCAGCGAGTCGAAGCCGAGGTCCCGGAAGGTCGCGTCGGCGTCGACCCCGTCCGCCGAGGCGTGCCCGAGGACAGTGGCCGCTTGAGTACGTACCAGCTCCAGCACTGTCGCGTGGTGCTCCTCCACCGGCAACGCGGCCAGCCGGGAGGCCAGTTCGCCTCCGTCGGCGGAAGCCGCGGTGGCGGTGGCGCGGCGCGGTGGGCCGCCGGCCAGTTGACGCAGCAAGGGCGAGACGGCGCCGGCGGCTCGTACGGCTGCCACATCCAGCCGTGCCGCCACGACCAGCGGCCGGTCCAGGCGCACCGCCGCGTCGAACAACCCCAGTCCCTGCTCGTCGGAGAGCACCCGCACCCCGGCACGCGCCAGCCGCGACAGATCGGCCTCGCCCAGCCCGCCGGACATCCCGGAGCGCTGCTGCCACAGACCCCAGGCGAGTGACTGGCCCGCCAGTCCGGCCGAACCGCGCCGCAGCATCAGGGCGTCCAGCGCCGCGTTGGCCGCCGCGTAGTTCCCCTGGCCCGGAGAGCCCAGCGTGGCCGCCGCCGAGGAATACACCACGAACAGGCTCAGCGGCCGATCCCGGGTCAGGTCGTGCAGGTGCCATGCCGAATCCACTTTCGCCCGCAGTACGGCGGACAACCGCTCAGAGGTCAGGGACTCCACCGTCGCGTCGTCCAGCACCCCGGCGGCATGCACCACACCCGACAACGGGTGCTCCGCCGGCACCGTGTCCAGCGCTGCGGCCAACGCGTCACGGTCGGACACATCGCACGCCTGAACCGAGACCTGAGCATCCAACTCAGCCAGCTCCAGGGCGAGTTCGTCTGCCCCAGGCGCATCCGGCCCCCGCCTGGACAGCAGCAGCAGGTGCCGCACGCCGTGGTCGGTGACCAGATGGCGGGCCAGCGACGCACCCAGACCGCCGGTCCCGCCGGTGACCACCACCGTGCCGTCCGGATCGGGGACAGGCGGCCCGACTGCCGGAGGCCCGGCGACGCGGACGAGACGCCGTACGTACAACTGGTCTGCCCGCAGGGCGAGTTCGGGTTCATCGCTGCCGATCACCGTGGGCAGCACGGTATCGAGGCTGGTGTCCGGTTCGATGTCGAGGAGGATGAAGCGTCCTGGGTGTTCGGACTGTGCGGAACGCACCAGGCCGGTCACCGCGGCGGCGGCCAGATCACTGCCATCCGTCGCGCCCCGTGTCAGGAGCAGGAGCTTGGAGTCTTCGGTGGCGGGGTCGGCCAGCCACTGCTGCAACAAGGCGAGCACCGTCCCGGTGACCGTATGCACGGAATGCGGGCTGTCACCGGCGCCGGCCGGGACACGGGCGACAACCACCGAGGGGAGCCTGTCCCCGGTGCGGCCGTGCCAGGCCCACTCCACCGCGCCGGTGGTCGGCTCGGTGAGCGGTTCCCAGTCGACCCCGAACAACGACCGGGCCGCCTCCCCCACCACCGACGCGACAGGATCAACAGCCATCGGACGCAACGTCAACGACTCGGCACTCAACACCGGCTGCCCGGCCGGGTCGAATACGGCGACCGCGACCCCACCGTCCTCCCGATGGGACAACCGCACCCGCACCGCCTCCGCACCCGTGGCAAACAACCGCACACCACTCCACGCAAACGGCAGGGCCACCCCCTCCGCTGCTCCGCTCTCGTACGAGGCCGCCAATCCCAGGGGATGCAACGCCGCGTCCAGCAGCGCGGGATGCACCCCGAAGCCGTCCACATCGGTCCGCTCAGGCAGAGCCACCTCCGCGAACACCTCAGCACCGGACCGCCATACGGCTCGTACGCCCTGGAAGACCGGCCCGTAGCCGTAACCGTCCCCAGCCATACGCTCGTAAGCACCCGCCACCGGCACCGCCACCGCATCCGACGGAGGCCAGGCACCGACCCACGGTGAGGCGGCTGTCGTGGTGAGCGTCCCCAGCACACCATCGGCGTGCTGAACCCACTCCTCCTCACCATCCGCACAAGAGAAGATCCCCACCGACCGGCGACCATCCCCACCTGTCTCGCCAACTCGGACCTGAACCCGCACTCCACCCTCTTCAGGCAGCACCAGCGGAGCCTGAAGAGTCAACTCCTCCACCACCGGACACCCGGCACGATCACCCGCATGCATCGCGAGGTCCACGAACGCCGTCCCGGGCAGGAGCACCGATCCGAGCACGGCGTGATCAGCCAGCCACGGATACGCCGACAACGACAACCGGCCCGTCAGGAGCACCTTGTCCTCACCGGCAAGCGTCACAACGGCGCCAAGCAGCGGATGCCCGGACTCACCCTGCCCCAGGGCCAGTACATCCCCGGCCCGCTGAGTCAGTGAGGGCCAGAACCGCTCCCGCTGAAACGCATACGTCGGCAGATCCGTCGCGGGCCCCACGCCCGTACTCCCGGTGCCGAGGAGGGCATTCCAGTTCATGATGGCGCCGTGGGTGTACGCCCCGGCCACTGCGGTCAGCAGGGTTTCCGGTTCATCGCGGTCGGCCCGCATCGTGGGCAGCCATACGCCACCGGTGTCCGCCGTGGCCATCGCGCTCAACGCCCCTGACGGACCGGCTTCCAGGAACAAGTCGGCACCGTGTTCACGCAGTTTGAGCACCGTGTCGTGATAGCGCACCGTGTCCCGGACATGCCGCACCCAGTAGGCGGGATCCGTCACGTCGGCTTCGGGAGCACCCGACACCACCGGAATCTGCGGCTTGTTCCACGAGACCTGCTCCAGCACCCGCGCGAACGGATCAAGCATCGGCTCCATCAACGGGGAGTGGAAAGCGTGGCTGACCCGCAGGCGCCGCGCCTTACCACCCTGGTCACGCCAACGGTGAGCCAGATCCTCCACAACGTCCTCAGCACCGGACATCACCGTCGAGGAAGGCCCGTTGACCGCCGCCAGACCGACGGTGGTCCGCTCACCGATCAACTCCAGCGCCTCGGCCTCAGTCGCCGTGAGCGCCACCATCGCACCGCCGGACGGCAACTCGTGCATCAACCGACCCCGCGCCGCAACCACCGCAGCCGCATCCGCCAGATCCCACACACCCGCCACATACGCGGCAGTCAACTCACCGATCGAATGACCAGCCACCCACTCCGGAACCACACCCCACGACGAAGTCAGACGGAACAATGCCACCTGCACCGCAAACAACCCCGCCTGCGTATACAAAGTCTCGTCCAACAGATCCGACTCGCCGCCGATCACGTCCCGCAACGGCCGCGGCAAATGCCGGTCCAACTCCGCACACACCTCATCAAACGCCTCCGCGAACACCGGAAACCCAGCCGCCAACTCCGCACCCATACCGAGCCGTTGACTCCCCTGACCGGAGAACACCACCGCCAACCGGCCCGAACCAGGAGAGCCAGTCACCACACCGGATCCAGCTTGCCCCTTCGCCAGCGTCTCGACCCCCTCAGCGAGGGTCCGCCGGTCCCGGCCGAGCACCACGGCCCGGTGCTCGAACACCGACCGAGTCGTGGTCAGCGCCCGCCCGACCAGTACCGGGTCTGTCTCCGGCCGTTCGGCGACCCAGCCGCTCAAGCCGGCGGCCTGCTCCCGCAGAGCCCGCGCCGACCTCGCCGACACCAGCCAGGGCACCACTCCACCGGGGACTTCAGGCACCGTCGCCGACACCAGTTCGGGCTCGGATTCAGGTTCTTCGAGGATCACGTGGGCGTTCGTCCCGGAGATGCCGAATGACGACACACCCGCCCGGCGCGGACGACCGTCCGTCTCCCAAGGCACCGACTCGGTCAACAACTCCACAGCGCCCGCCGACCAGTCCACATGCGACGACGGGCCGTTCACGTGCAGCGTCTGCGGCAACACGCGATGCTGCATCGCCAGAACCATCTTGATGATCCCGGCCACTCCGGCGGCGGCCTGGGTGTGCCCGATGTTCGACTTCACCGAACCCAGCCACAACGGCCGGTCAGCCGGCCGATCCTGACCGTACGTAGCGAGCAGCGCCTGCGCCTCGATCGGGTCACCCAGCGTCGTACCAGTACCGTGCGCCTCGACCACATCAACATCGGCCGAAGACAGCCGAGCACTCGCCAACGCCGCCCGAATCACGCGCTGTTGAGACGGACCGTTCGGCGCGGTCAAACCATTCGACGCACCGTCCTGATTCACCGCACTCCCACGCAACACTGCCAACACCTGATGCCCGTGCCGCCGCGCGTCCGACAACCGCTCAAGAACCAGAACCCCCGCACCCTCACCCCACCCAGTGCCATCAGCCGCATCCGCGAACGGCTTGCAACGACCGTCCACAGCCAGCCCACCCTGCCGCGAAAACTCCGCGAATACGCCGGGCGTGGACATCACGGTCACACCACCAGCCAAGGCCATCGAGCACTCACCCGACCGCAACGCCTGCGCAGCCAGATGCACCGCCACCAACGACGAAGAACACGCCGTATCCACCGAGACCGCCGGGCCCTCCAAGCCCAGCGCGTACGACACCCGTCCGGAAGTCACACTCGCCGCGCTGCCGGTGAGCAGGTGCCCGCCGACGTCGTCCGAACGGGACGCGAGCACCGAGCCGTACTCCGAGCCCCCGACACCGACGTAGACACCCGTGTCGGAGCCCCGCCGTCCCAGTGGGTCGATACCGGCCCGCTCCAACGCCTCCCACGCCGTCTCCAGCACCAACCGCTGCTGCGGATCCATGGCCACAGCCTCACGCGGCGAGATCCCGAAGAAGGCCGCGTCGAAGTCCGGAGCCTCGGCAACGAACCCGCCGACGGCCGCGTACCCGTCGTGGTGTACGCCTTCCCAGCCACGGTCCGCCGGGAAAGGAACAAGGGCGTCCTCACCTGCGGCGAGCATCCGCCAGAAGTCGTCCGGGCTGCTCACGCCGCCGGGGAATCGGCAGCCGATTCCCACGATCGCGACCTGTTCGGTCTCCGTGGCCCCGGCCGGCGCGTTGGCCGGGGCCACGGACGCCGAGACCGGTGTCGGCGCCTCGGTCTCGACGCCGAGCAGTTCCGTCAGCAGGAAGTCCGTCAGCGTCGCCGCCGTCGGATAGTCGAACACCAACGTCGAGGGGAGCGGGGTGCCGGTCAGTTCCGTGAGCTGGTTACGCAGCTCCACCGCGGTCACCGAATCAAAACCCAGCTCGCGGAACGCCTGACCGGCCCCCAGTCCTTCGGCACTGTCGTGGCCCAGCACGGCAGCCGCATGGGCCAGCACCATCTCTTCGAGACTCTGCCGGCGCTGTATCCCGGGCATCGCCCGCAGCCGGGCGGCCAGACCGCCATCCGTGACCGGCACGGAATCCGCGTCGGCCCGTACTCGCGGAAGCTCCGCCAGCAAGGGACTCGGGCGCACCGACGTGAACGCGGACGCGAACCGCGGCCAGTCCATGTCGGTCACGGTCACACAGGTCTCGCCCTGGCCCACGGCCTCGACCAGCGCCCACAGGGCGCGCCGCGGATCCATCGGCCGGACTCCGCGCCGCCGCATCGCCCTGCTCCCGTCGGAGCCGGCCATCCCCGCGCCGGCCCACACACCCCAGGACACGCTCGTCACCGCATGCCCGGCGGCTCGCTGCTGAACGGCATACGCGTCCAGGAACGCGTTCGCCGCCGCGTACAGTCCCTGTCCGGCGCCACCCCACACGCCGGCCCCGGAAGCGAACAGCACGAACGCGTCCAGCGGACGTTCGGCATCCTGTACGAGCAGTTGGTGCAGGTTCAGCGTGCCGGTCACCTTCGCCGCGAGGGCGCGTGCCACGGCCGCCGGATCGGTCTCCGCGATCGGAGCCAGCTCACCGACGCCGGCGGCGTGGACCACCGCATCGATACGTCCCACCCCGGCCAGAGCAGCGGCCAGCGCGTCCCGATCGGCCACGTCGACCCCCAGAACGGTGACGCGTACCCGTCCCCCGCCGCTGAGGTCCTCCACCAGCTCGGCTGCGCCCGGGGCCCGGTCACCGCGCCGTGAGGTGAGCACGATGTGTTCGACATCCTGAGCGGCCAGCCAGCGCGCCACGTGACCGCCGAGACCACCCGTGCCGCCGGTGACCAGGACAGTGCCCGAAGGTGACCAACTGTGTCCGGATCGTGTGGTGGTGAGGGCGGGTACCAGGCGACGCCCGTACACACCACTCGTACGTACGGCTACCTGGTCCTCGCCGTCCCATCCGGCCAGCACCGCACAGCAGCGTCGCCAGATCAACTCGTCCGGGTCGGTGAGGGGAAGATCGATCAGCCCACCCCAGTTCGCCGGGTACTCCAGCGCGGCCACGCGGCCGAGGCCCCACGCCGCAGCCGCGTCGAGATCGGCGGGGGTCTCGGGTCCGGCCGCGCCACGCGTCAGCACCCACAGCCGGTGCGACGCTCCCGAGTCCGCGAATCCCTGTACCACCGCCAGCAGTTCATTCACCGGCGCATCACCGGGGAGGAACAGAACACCGGCCAGTTCCGCTTCGGACAACGCGTCCCGTACGGCTTCGGCCACCGTGCCGCGATCGCCCGCCACGGCCACCGGAACAGGTCGCGCGCCCTGACCGGCCAGCATCCCGGCCACCTGGCCGGCCCATTCGGCCACGTCCGGATGGTGCATCACCAGCCACGAACCGCTCAGCCCGGAAGGCCGTGCCCCCTTCAGCGGGGCCCATTCGACTCGATACCGCCAGGTGTCGACGGTCTGCCTGTCGAGCTTGCCCCGGCGCCAGGCGGTCAGGGCGGGAAGGACCGAAGTCACCTCGCGCTCGTCCACCCGCAGGGTGCTCGCCAGCGCCGCACCGTCCGAACGCTCCACCGCCTGCCAGAACTCCGCCTCGACACCGTCGACAACGTCGGCGGCGTCAGCGGCGTCGGCGGACGGGCGTGATTTCGCGGGCCAGTACCGGTCGCGCTGGAAGGCGTACGTGGGCAGTGACGACGAGACGGGGTTGCCCGGTCGGGTTCCGAGGAGGGCATTCCAGTTCACGTGGGCGCCGTGGGTGTACGCGCCGGCCACTGCGGTCAGCAGGGTTTCCGGTTCGTCGCGGTCGGCCCGCATGGCGGGCAGCCATACGCCACCGGTGTCCGCCGTGGCCATCGCGCTCAACGCCCCCGAGGGACCGGCTTCCAGGAACAGATCGGCGCCGTGTTCACGCAGCTTCAGGACTACGTCGTGGTAGCGCACCGTGTCCCGGACATGCCGCACCCAGTAGGCGGGATCCGTCACGTCGGCTTCGGGAGTACCCGACACCACCGGAATCTGCGGCTTGTTCCACGAGACCTGCTCCAGCACACGCGCAAACGGATCAAGCATCGGCTCCATCAACGGGGAGTGGAAAGCGTGGCTCACCCGCAGACGCCGCGCCTTACCACCCTGATCACGCCACCGCTGAGCCAACTCCTCCATAGCGTCCTCAGCACCGGAAATCACCGTCGAGGCAGGCCCGTTGACCGCCGCCAGACCGACGGTGGTCCGCTCACCGATCAACTCCAGCGCCTCGGCCTCAGTCGCCGTGAGCGCCACCATCGCACCGCCCGACGGCAACTCCTGCATCAACCGACCCCGCGCCGCAACCACCGCAGCCGCATCCGCCAGATCCCACACACCCGCCACATACGCGGCACTCAACTCACCGATCGAATGACCAGCCACCCACTCCGGAACCACACCCCACGACGACACCAACCGGAACAACGCCACCTGCACCGCAAACAACCCAGCCTGCGTAAACAGAGTCTCATCCAACAGACCCGGACCCGGCTCACCACTGATCACATCCCGCAACGGACACGGCAAATGCCGGTCCAACTCCCCACACACCTCATCAAACGCCTCAGCAAACACCGGAAACCCAGCCGACAACTCCGCGCCCATGCCAAGGCGCTGACTCCCCTGACCGGAGAACACCACCGCCAACCGACCCGAACCCGCCAGGCCAGTCACCACACCGGCGTTCGGCCGATCCCCGGCCAGTGCGCCGACGTTGTATGCCAGCGCCTGAAGGTCTCCGCCCAGCACCACCGCCCGATGCTCGAACACCGAACGGCCCGTAGCCAGTGCCCGAGCCACCGCCCTGGGATCCGCCTCTGGCCGGTCATCAGCCCATTGGCTCAACCTGTCGGCCTGCTCGCGCAGCGCCTGCGGCGACTTCGCCGACACCAACCACGGCACCACACCGTCGGAGACTTCTTGGGGCTCCGTGGCCAGCGCCGTTTCAGGTTCTTCGAGGATCACGTGCGCGTTCGTCCCGGAGATGCCGAATGACGACACACCCGCCCGGCGCGGACGACCGTCCGTCTCCCAAGGCACCGACTCGGTCAACAACTCCACCGCACCCGCCGACCAGTCCACATGAGTCGAGGGGGCGTCGACGTGCAACGTCTGCGGCAGCACACCGTGCCGCATCGCCAGAACCATCTTGATGATGCCGGCAACACCGGCGGCGGCCTGGGTGTGACCGATGTTCGACTTCACCGACCCGAGCCGCAGTGGTCGGTCAGCCGGCCGATCCTGACCGTACGTGGCCAGCAACGCCTGCGCCTCGATCGGGTCACCCAGCTTCGTACCGGTGCCGTGCGCCTCGACCACATCCACATCGGCGGAGGACAGCCGCGCACTCGCCAACGCCGCCCGAATCACACGCTGTTGGGAAGGGCCGTTCGGCGCTGTCAATCCATTCGACGCGCCGTCCTGATTCACCGCACTGCCACGCAGCACCGCCAGCACCTGGTGACCGTTCCGCCGCGCGTCGGACAGTCGTTCCAGTACGAGGATCCCGGCGCCCTCGCCCCAACCGGTCCCGTCCGCAGCGTCAGCGAACGGCTTGCAACGACCATCGGCGGCCAGCCCGCCCTGTCGGGAGAACTCCGCGTAGATCCCGGGAGTGGAAAGCACCGTGACCCCACCGGCCAGGGCCATCGAGCACTCACCCGACCGCAACGCCTGGGCAGCGAGATGCACCGCCACCAGTGAAGACGAACACGCCGTGTCCACGGTCACCGCCGGGCCCTCCAGACCCAGCGTGTACGACACCCGCCCGGAAGCCACACTCACGGCGTTGCCGGTCAGCACATGCCCGTCGACCTCGTCGGACCCGGATTCGAGGAGCGACCCGTACTCCGATCCGCCTGCTCCCACGTACACGCCGGTCGAGCTGCCGCGCAGCGAGTCCGGTGCGATACCGGCCCGTTCCAGCGCTTCCCACGCGGTCTCAAGTATCAGCCGCTGCTGTGGTTCCATCGCCACCGCCTCGCGCGGCGAAATCCCGAAGAAGCCCGCGTCGAATCGCGTGGCATCGGCCACGAACCCGCCTACGCGGGCGTAGCTCGCCTGGTCCGGATCGGCGTCCCAGCCCCGGTCCGCCGGCCACGGATCCATCGTGTCGCGGCCCTCGGCGACCAGATCCCACAGCTTCTCGGGACTGTCCGCCCCGGCCGGGAACCGGCAGGCCATCGAGACGACGGCGATGGGCTCGCTCACGCGGGTCTGCAACTCCTGCAAGCGGTTCTGGGTCTCCAGCAGGCTCGTCGTGGCTTGCCGCAGATACGTCCGCAGCCGCTCTTCGTTGCTCATGACGTGTGCCCCTGCCTTCCCTCGGAGATCGCGATCTTGTCGAGAACGTCGAACAGTTCGTCGTCGGAGGCCTCGGTGGCATCGACCATCGAGGGCAACGCGTTCTCCGCCGGGCGGGATTCGAACCTGCGGACGAGTTCTCGCAGTCGGCCCACCAGCCGCTCAGAACCGTCACCGTCTCCCTCCGCCAGTGCGGGGATGGCTCGTTCGATCCGGTCCACGTCGGCGAGCAGGGAGTCCGCGAGGCTCTTCTCCTCAGGTGTGAGCCGGATCCGCAGCTGGCGGGCCAGCTCGGTGGGGCTGGGGTAGTCGAAGACGAGGGTGGCGGGCAGTCGTAGTCCGGTCGCGGCGGTGAGGCGGTTACGCAGTTCCACCGCCGTCAGCGAGTCGAAGCCGAGGTCTCGGAAGGCCGTCTCCGCGTCGACCGCGTCGCCAGTGGCGTGCCCCAGTACGGTCGCCGCCTGGGCACGTACCAACTCCAGCACCGCCGTCTGACGGTGCTCGACCGGCATCGCGGCCAGCCGGGCGGCCAGCTCGCCCTCACCGGCCGGGATGGTGGCGGCGGCCCGACGTACCGGACCTCTGACCAGGCCGTGCAACAGCGGCCCGGCGCTTCCCGCCGCCTGCATACCGGCCACGTCCAACCGGGCCGCCACGACGAGCGACCGGTCGAGGCGCGTGGCCGCGTCGAACAGGGCCAGGCCCTGCTCGTCGGAGAGCGCCCGGACCCCGGTCCGGGCCAGCCGGGCGAGATCCGCCTCGTCCAGCGACCCGGTCATTCCCGAGGTCTGCTCCCACAGCCCCCACGCCAACGACTGCCCGGTCAGACCGGCCGACCGCCGCTGCTGCATCAGCGCGTCCAACGTGGCATTGGCCGCAGCGTAACTTCCCTGCCCGGCCGAGCCGAGCGTGGCCGCCGCCGAGGAATACACCACGAACAGGCTCAGGTCCTTGTCGCGGGTCAGCTCGTGCAGATGCCACGCCGCGTCCACCTTGGCGCGCAGCACCACGGCCAGACGGTCCGGGGTGAGTGACTCGATGGTCGCGTCATCGAGCACTCCGGCCGCGTGCACCACACCCGACACAGGAAACTCTGCCGGTATCGCGTCCAGTATCTCGGCGAGTGCGTCGCGATCGGACACGTCACAGGACCTGATCGACACCTGGGCGCCCAACTTGCCCAGCTCGGCGCTGAGTTCGTCCGCGCCGGGAGCGTCTGTCCCCCGGCGGGACAGCAGCAGCAGGTGCTCCACGCCATGGCTGCTGACCAGGTGGCGGGCGAGCGTCGCAGCCAGCCCGCCGGTGCCACCGGTAATCACCACAGTTCCCGACGGGTCCAGATTCGCCGGCAGCCGCAGGACGACCTTGCCCACGTTCCGCCCGGCCTGGAGATGACGCAGACCCTCCACCGCCGCGGCCGTCTCGAACACCGTCACCGGCAGCGGCTCCAACGCCCCCGAATCGAACAGCTCCACGATCTCGGCCAGCATCTGACCAATCCGCTCCGGCCCCGCCTCCATCAGGTCGAAAGCCTGGTAAACCGTGCCGCCGTGCAGGGCCGCGATCTCCGACCCGTTCCGTACATCGGTCTTGCCCATCTCGATGAACCGGCCGCCCTCGACGAGCAGATCGAGCGAAGCGTCCACGAACTCCCCGGCCAGAGAGTTCAGCACCACATCCACACCACGACCCCCCGTCGCAGCACGGAACCTGTCACGGAACTCCAGATCCCGCGAGGACGCCAGATGCGCCTCGTCAAAACCCATCCCACGCAGCACCGGCCACTTCCCGACACTCGCCGTCCCATACACCTCCAACCCCCACAACCGGGCCAACTGCACCGCCGCCATACCCACCCCACCCGCCGCGGCATGAACCACAATCCGCTCACCACCCCGCACCCCCGCCAAATCCCGCAACGCATAAAACGCCGTCAGAAACACAATCGGCACCGACGCCGCCCGGGTGAACGACCACCCCTCCGGCACCCTCACCACCAACCGATGATCCGTCACCGCCAACGGACCCAACGCACCCGCAAACACACCGAACACCCGATCACCCACCACCAACCCCGGCACACCCTCACCCACCTCCACCACCACACCAGCAGCCTCACCACCCATCACCGCACCCTCATCCGGATACAGACCCAACCCCACCATCACATCCCGGAAGTTCAACCCAGCCGCCCGCACACCCACCCGTATCTCACCAGGCGCCAACGCCCCCACAGCAGACGGACTCCCCACCACCGCCAGATCATCCAGACTGCCCCGCTCAACCACATCCAGCCGCCAGTCCCCCCGCCCCCGACCCGGCACAACCAACCCCCCAGCGGCGCGCACCAACCGCCGCACACACAACACACCCACACGCACAGCCAGTTCGGGTTCCTCGCTGCCGATCACCGTGGGCAGCACGGTATCGAGGCTGGTGTCCGGTTCGATGTCGAGGAGGACGAAGCGTCCGGGGTGTTCGGACTGTGCGGAACGCACCAGGCCGGTCACCGCAGCGGCAGCCAGATCACTGCCATCCGTAGCACCCCGGGTGAGGAGCAGGAGTTTCGAGTCTTCGGTGGCGGGGTCGGCCAGCCACTGCTGCAACCAGTCGAGCACCGTCCCGGTGACCGTATGCACGGAATGCGGGCTGTCACCGGTGCCGGCCGGGACCTGAGCCACGACCACAGCGGGGAGCCTGTCTCCGGTGTGGCCTTGCCAGGCCCACTCCACCGCGCCGGTGGTTGGCTCGGTGAGCGGTTCCCAGTCGACCCCGAACAACGACCGGGCCGCCTCCCCCACCGCCGACGCGACGGGATCAACAGCCATCGGACGCAACGTCAACGACTCGGCACTGAACACCGGCTGCCCGGCCGGGTCGAATACAGCGACCGCGACCCCACCATCCTCCCGATGGGACAACCGAACCCGCACCGCCTCCGCACCAGTGGCGAACAACCGCACACCACTCCACGCAAACGGCAGGCGCACACCGCCATCGCCGGCCCCGTCGGCAAGAGCGGTCAAGCCGATCGGATGCAGGGCCGCGTCCAGCAGCGCCGGATGAACACCAAAACCATCCACATCAGTCCGCTCAGGCAGCACTACCTCCGCGAACACCTCAGCACCGGACCGCCACACCCCACGGACACCCCGGAACACCGGCCCATACCCATAACCCTCGTCAGCCAGACGCTCGTAAGCACCATCCACCGGCACCGACACCGCATCCGCCGGAGGCCAGACACCGGCCCACACCGGCGCGGGAGTTGCCTGGGTGCCCAGGACGCCGTCTGCGTGCTGGACCCACTCGTCCTCATCACCGTGACGGGAGTAGATTCCGACTGTCCGGCGACCGTCCTCACTTGGCTCGGCAACCCGGACCTGAACCTGCACTCCACCCTCTTCAGGCAGCATCAGCGGAGCCTGAAGAGTCAGCTCTTCCACCACCGGACACCCGGAACGATCACCTGCATGCATCGCGAGGTCCAGCAGAGCCGTACCCGGCAGGAGGACCGATCCCAGCACCGCGTGATCAGCCAGCCACGGATACGCGGCCAACGACAACCGCCCCGTCAGCACAAGACCGTCTCCGCCAGCCAGCGCCACCGCCGCACCCAGCAGTCGATGCCCGGCCTCGCCCTGGCCCAGCGCCCGCATATCCCCCGGCTTCGCCCCGGCGGCCGAGGGCCAGAACCGCTCCCGCTGGAAGGCATACGTCGGCAGATCCGTCACAGGCCCCGCATCACCCAACTGTGAAGTCCAGTCCACCGCCACGCCCGTGACGTGCAGGCTTGCGAGTGAGCGCAGCCACCGCCCCCGGCCGCCGTCGTCCCGGCGCAACGTGCCCGTGACGGTCAGATCCTCGCCGGCCTGCTCGACGGCCATGGAGAGGACGGGGTGGGCGCTGACTTCGACGAACGTACGATGCCCGGCCTCCACCAGTGACTCGACGACCTCCGCGAAACGCACCCGCTGACGCAGATTCCGATACCAGTACGCGGCGTCCAGCCCTGCCGTATCGACAACCGCTCCGTCCACCGTCGAATACAACGGCACCCCACCACTGACCGGCATGAGGCCGGCCAGGTCCTCTGCCAACTGGTCCTCAATGGACTCCACTTGAGCCGAGTGGGACGCGTAGTCGACCGCGATCCGCCGCACATTCTCACCGGCATACCGGGCCACGAACTCGTCGCACGCAGATGCGGACCCCGAGACCACCACCTGGGCGGGCCCGTTGACCGCCGCCACCGACAGCCCCTCCCACGGGGCGATCCACTCCTCGACCTGACCGAGCGGCGCCGGAACCGACACCATCCCACCCGAGCCCGCCAATGCCACGATCGCCCGGCTGCGTAGCACCACTACACGTGCGCCGTCCTCCAACGACAGACCACCCGCCACCGTCGCGGCGGCAATCTCACCCTGCGAGTGACCCACCACGACCGACGGAACCACACCCGCAGAAGCCCACAGCCCGGCCAGCGACACCATCACAGCCCACGACACCGGCTGCACCACATCAACCCGCCCCAACAACACCGGATCAGCAAGAGCATCCCGCAACGACCAGTCCACCAACGGCTCCAACGCCGCCCCGCACCGCTCCATCCACTGGGCGAACACCGGCTCGGAGTCCCACAGCTCCAGGCCCATACCGACCCACTGCGCACCCTGCCCCGGGAACACAAACACCGGTCCCATAGCATCCTGCGTCGCCACGCCACGAACCACCGCAGACGACGACTCCACATCCCGAAGACCAGCAACAAACCCCGCCACATCCTCCGCCACCACCACCGCCCGATGCTCAAACACCGAACGCGACGCAAGCAACGACCGCCCCACCGCGACCGAATCCATCTCCGGGTACTCGGCGGTCCAGTCGGCCAGCCGAACAGCCTGCTCCTCAAGCGCCTCCGCCGACTTCCCCGAAAGCAACCACGGCACCGCCCCGCCAGCAACCGCCGCCAGCTCCACAGCCGGTACACGTTCCGGCTCTTCGAGAATCACATGGGCGTTCGTCCCGGAGATGCCGAACGAGGACACACCCGCCCGGCGCGGACGACCGTCGGTCTCCCACGGCACCGACTCGGTCAACAACTCCACCGCGCCAGCCGACCAGTCCACATGAGACGACGGGGCATCGACATGCAACGTACGCGGCAGCACACCGTGCCGCATCGACAGCACCATCTTCATGATCCCGGCCACCCCGGCCGCCGCCTGAGTGTGCCCGATGTTCGACTTCACCGACCCCAACCGCAGCGGCCGATCAGCCGGCCGATCCTGACCATAGGTCGCCAGCAACGCCTGCGCCTCGATCGGGTCACCCAGCTTCGTACCGGTGCCGTGCGCCTCGACCACATCCACGTCGGCGGAGGACAACTGGGCGTTGGCCAACGCCGCCCGAATGACTCGCTGTTGGGAAGGGCCATTCGGCGCGGTCAGACCATTCGATGCCCCGTCCTGATTCACCGCACTCCCGCGCAGCACCGCCAACACCTGATGCCCGTGCCGCCGAGCATCCGACAACCGCTCAAGAACCAGAACCCCGGCGCCCTCACCCCAACTGGTACCGTCCGCCGCGTCGGCGAAGGGCTTGCAACGGCCGTCCGCAGCCAGCCCTCCCTGTCGCGAGAACTCCGTGAACACGCCCGGGGTCGCCATCACGGTCACACCGCCGGCGAGCGCCATCGAGCACTCACCCGAGCGCAACGCCTGCGCAGCCAGATGGACTGTCACCAACGACGACGAACACGCCGTATCCACGGTCACCGCCGGACCCTCCAGGCCCAGTGTGTAAGCGATCCGGCCCGACGCCACACTCCCCGAATTGCCTGTACCGCTGAACCCGTCGCTGTCGGCCGGATTCAAAGCCGCCTGGGTCATGTAATCGTGGTACATCAGGCCGACGTACACACCGGTGTCCGAGCCACGCAGCGAATCGGGCACAATTCCCGCCCGCTCCAGCGCTTCCCACGCCGTTTCCAGAACGATCCGCTGCTGCGGATCCATCCCCACCGCCTCACGCGGCGAGATACCGAAGAACCCCGCGTCGAAATTCGCCGCACCCAACAAGAAACCACCGTGCTTGGTGTAACTCGTACCAGAACGCAACCGATCCGGGTCGTAAAGCCCCTCCACATCCCAACCCCGATCAGCAGGGAACTCCGCCACCCCCTCACCACCGGATGCCAGCATTTCCCACAACGCCTCCGGAGAATCAACCCCACCCGGAAAACGACACCCCATCCCAACAATCGCAATCTGCTCGTCCGCCGTGGCTGTGGCCATTCCCCCGACTCCGGAAACCACCTCCGGTCGCTCGTCCAGCACTCCGGACAGTACGAATTCGGCGAGCAGCCGTGGATTCGGGTAGTCGAACACCAGCGTCGCCGACAGGCGCAGCCCGGTCACTGCGGAGAGCCGGTTACGCAGTTCCACCGCCGTCAGCGAGTCGAATCCCAGGTCGCGGAAAGCTGCGTCCGCCTCAATCCCCCCGACGGTGGCGTGGCCGAGGACGGTCGCGGCCTGGGCACGTACCAGTTCCAGCACCGCGCCGAGGCGCTCCTCCACCGGCAGCGCCGACAGGCGGGTAGCCAGCTCACCCTCGCCGGCCGACGCGGTGGCGGCGGCACGCCGCCCTGTGGCTCCTCCGGTCAATGCTCGTAGCAACGGTCCGGCGGTACCTGCGGCGCGCATGCCGGCCAGGTCCAGCCGCGCCGCCACGACCACGGGCCGATCAAGGCGTACGGAGGCGTCGAACAGCGCCAGTCCCTGCGCGTCGGACAGAGCCTGAACTCCCGCTCGGTTCAGCCGACTCAGATCGGTCTCGTCCAGCGACCCGGTCATTCCCGAGCGCTTCTCCCACAGCCCCCACGCCATCGACTGCCCGGCAAGTCCGGCCGACCGCCGCTGCTGCATCAGCGCGTCCAACGCGGCATTGGCCGCCGCGTAACTCCCCTGCCCGGCCGAACCGAGCGTGGCCGCCGCCGAGGAATACACCACGAACAGTCCCAGATCGTCGGCACGGGTCAGCTCGTGCAAATGCCACGCCGCATCCACCTTCGCCCGCAGCACCACCGCCAGCCGCTCCGGAGTCAGCGACTCGATCGTCGCGTCGTCGAGAACACCGGCCGCATGCACCACACCCGACACCGGATGCTCGGCAGGTACGGTGCCCAGTGCCGCCGCCAACGCATGCCGGTCAGACACATCACACGCCACGATCGACGCCCGTGGACCCAGCTCCGCAGCCAGCTCGGCAGCCCCCGGAGCAGCCATCCCCCGCCGCGACAACAGCAACAGATGACCGACCCCATGAGCATGCACCAGATGCCGCGCCAACAACGCACCCAGACCACCGGTACCACCAGTGATCACCACCGTGCCGCGCGAGTCCAGTCCCGTCGGCACGGCAGGACCACCAGAAAGCCGCACCAGACGCCGCGCGGACAACACACCCGACCGCACCGCCAACTCCGGCTCCCCGCTACCCACCACCGCAGGCAGAACAGTGTCGAGCTGGATGTCGGACTGGGCGTCGTGGTCCAGGAGGAGGAAACGCCCAGGGTGCTCCGACTGCGCCGAGCGCACCAGACCGCTCACCGCGGCGGCAGCCACGTCGCTCCCGTCCACGGCCCCCTGGGTGAGCAGTAGCAGTTGGGAGTTCTCGGTGGCAGGGTCGGCCAGCCACTCCTGCAACCACCCCAGCACAGTGCCCGTCACCTCATGAACGGCCTCCAGGCCGGCGCCGGCATCCACTCGGGCCGCCACGACCGCGGGCAGTTCGTCCGCGACCTCACCGTGCCAGGCCCAGTCCACCTCCATTACGGCACCGGGATCGGCCAGCGGGAGCCAGTCCACCCCGAACAGCGACCGAGCCGTGTCCCGTGCCCCGGCGGCAGACGGGTCGGTGGTCACCGGCCGCAGCGTCAACGCATCGGCGCTGAACACCGGCTGCCCGGCCGGGTCGAATGCGGCGACCGCGACGCCTCCGTCCTCACGCCGGGACAACCGCACGCGCAGCACCGACGCGCCCGTGGCGTGCAGTCGCGCGCCGCTCCAGGCGAAGGGCATCCGGACCTCGCCCTCGCTCTCGCTCTCGTCGGACTGGATCAGGCCGGTCAAGCCGATCGGGTGCAAGGCTGCGTCCAGCAGGGCCGGGTGTACGCCGAAGCCATCCACGTCGATGCCCTCGGGCAGTGCCACCTCCGCGAAGACCTCGTTACCCGCCTGCCACACCGCTCGTACGCCCTGGAAGACCGGGCCGTACCCGTAGCCCTCCTCGGCCAGGCGCGCATACTCACCGTCCACAGGCATCCGGCGCGCATCAGGCGGAGGCCACACGCCGGACCACACCGGAGCGACTATGTCCTTCACCCCGAGCACACCGTCGGCGTGCAAGGTCCACTCGTCGTCATCATCGATACGGGAGAAGATCCCGACCGACCGGCGACCGTCTCCACCGGGCTCGGCGACACGTACCTGAACCTGCACACCACCCTGCCCAGGCAGCAACATCGGCGCCTGCAAGGTGAGTTCCTCCACCACCGGACACCCTGCCCGGTCACCGGCATGCACCGCCAGATCCACGAACGCCGTCCCCGGCAGCAGCACCGACCCCAGTACCGCGTGATCAGCCAGCCACGGATACGCCGACAACGACAACCGCCCCGTCAGCACCACCGCATCACCACCCGCCAGGGCCACCACCGCACCCAACAGCCCATGACCCGACTCACCCAGGCCCAACCCCCGCACATCCCCCACCCGACGCGTCACCGCAGGCCAGAAACGCTCCCCCTGAAACGCATACGTCGGCAACGACACCGGGCCCGAACCGCGAACGTCCAGCAACGCCGTCCAGTCCACGGCGGCCCCATGAACATGAGCCCCCGCCAGCGCGGTCACCGCCGTCTCCGCCTCGTCACGGCCTTCACGCAGCAACGGCAGCCACACCCCACCGTCCGCCCCGGCCATCGAACTCAACGTGCCGGCCGGGCCCGCCTCCAGGAAGACACCCGCCCCCTCATCCCGCAGCTTCAGAACCGTGTCGTGAAAACGCACCGTCTCCCGGACATGCCTCACCCAGTACCCCGGATCAGTCACATCCGCATCCGGCACACCGGACACCACGGGTATCTCCGGCTCATGCCACGAAACCTGATTCAGCGTCTGCTCAAACCGCGCCAGCATGGGTTCCATCAGCGGGGAGTGGAATGCGTGGCTGACCCGCAGCCGCCGAGCCTTACCGCCTTGGTCACGCCACCGCTGTGCCAACTCCTCCACAGCGTCCTCAGCGCCGGAAATTACCGTCGAGGCAGGCCCGTTGACCGCCGCCAGGCCCACATTGGCCTGCTCACCGATCAGCTCAAGCGCCTCGGCCTCGCTCGCCGACAGCGCCACCATCGCGCCACCCGACGGCAGCTCCTGCATCAACCGACCCCGAGCCGCAACCACCGCAGCCGCATCCGCCAGATCCCACACACCCGCCACATGAGCAGCCGCCAACTCACCAATCGAATGACCAGCAACCCACTCCGGCACCACACCCCACGAAGACACCAACCGGAACAACGCCACCTGCACCGCAAACAAACCCGCCTGCGTATACAACGTCTCGTCCAACAGGCCCGAGTCGCCGCTGATCACATCCCGCAACGGACGTGGCAGATGCCGGTCCAACTCCGTACACACCTCATCGAACGCCTCAGCAAACACCGGGAATTCGGCAGCCAGCCCAGCTCCCATGCCAAGGCGCTGACTCCCCTGACCCGAAAACACCACCGTCAACCGACCAGACCCCGGCGCCCCCGTCAGCACACCCGCGCCTGGGCGCTCTTCGGCCAGCGCGCGTACTCCCCCCAGCAGAGTCTCGCGGTCACGACCCAGGATCACCGCACGGTGGTCGAACACCGTCCGGCTCGTGGCGAGCGCGCGAGCGGCAGACTCAGATCGGATGTCCGGCTGCTCAGTCGCCCAGTGGGTCAGCCGGCTCGCCTGCTCTCGCAGTGCTTTCTGCGACTTGGCCGACACCAACCACGGCACCAGACCGCCCGGAATCCTAGCCGGCTGGGTCGATGCCACCGCTTCTGGCTCGGGTTCCTCAAGAATCAGGTGGGCGTTCGTCCCGGAAATACCGAACGAGGACACACCCGCCCGACGCGGACGACCACCCGTCTCCCACGGCACCGACTCGGTCAACAACTCCACCGTGCCAGCCGACCAGTCCACATGCGACGACGGCGCGTCGACATGCAACGTACGCGGCAATACACCGTGCCGCATCGCCAGAACCATCTTGATAATCCCGGCCACCCCGGCCGCCGCCTGAGTGTGCCCAAGGTTGGATTTCACCGACCCCAGCCACAACGGCCGATCGGCCGAGCGATCCTGGCCGTACGTCGCCAGCAGTGCCTCTGCCTCGATCGGATCACCCAGCTTCGTGCCGGTGCCGTGAGCCTCCACCACATCAACTTCAACCGGCGACAGGCGTGCATTCGCCAACGCTGCCCGAATCACTCGCTGTTGAGCCGGTCCGTTCGGTGCGGTGAGGCCGTTCGACGCGCCGTCCTGATTCACCGCACTGCCACGCAGCACCGCCAGCACTCGATGCCCACGCCGACGAGCATCCGACAACCGTTCCAGCACCAGAACTCCGGCGCCCTCACCCCAACCGGTCCCGTCCGCAGCATCAGCGAACGGCTTGCAACGCCCATCCGCAGCCAGCCCGCCCTGTCGCGAGAACTCGGCGAACACGCCAGGGGTGGAAAGCACCGTGACCCCGCCGGCCAGGGCCATCGAGCACTCACCAGAACGCAACGCCTGCGCGGCCAGATGCACCGCTACCAGCGAGGCGGAACACGCCGTATCCACGGTTACGGCAGGGCCTTCCAATCCCAGCGTGTAAGAGACGCGGCCCGACATCACACTCACCGCGTTGCCGGTCAGCAGGTGTCCCTCGCCACTGGTCCGCGCATCGGCGGCTATCCCGGAGTAGTCCTGACCATTGGTGCCGAGATACACGCCCGTCGCACTGCCCCGCAACGAATCAGGCGCGATCCCGGCCTGTTCCAGCGCTTCCCATGCCGTCTCAAGTGCCAGTCGCTGCTGCGGATCCATCGCCACGGCCTCACGCGGCGAAATCCCGAAGAACCCCGCATCGAACTCGGTCGCGTCGACGACGAATCCTCCGACGTGGGCGTAGCCCGAACCGGTCCGGCCGACCTCCACATCCCAGCCGCGGTCCTCCGGGAACGCGACGACTCCGTCCTCCCCTGCCGCGAGCATGCGCCAGAAGTCATCAGAATTCCGCACGTTCCCGGGGAATCGGCAGCCGATCCCGACGATCGCGACGGGTTCATGTTCGCCTGCCTCGACCTGGCGGAGACGCTCGCGTGTCTCGTGCAGATCCACAGAGAGCCGACGGAGATATCCAAGGAGCTTTTCGTCATTTGCCATCGCAGCTACAACACCAATCCGAGTGAAACGAAACCTACGAGATCTGCTTACGACAATCCGAGATCGTTCTCGATGAAATCGAGGATTTCGTCACGATCGGCGACGTTGAGCTTTTCGGCGAGAGCCGACGTTCCATTCCCCCGTGGCTTTTCCAGGCTCGCTGCGAGCCCTTGAATCCTGGCGACGAGAGTGGTGCGCAGTTCGCTGTCGGAATCCAGTGCGGCCAGCCGAGATTGCAGTGCGTCGAACTGCGCGAGAAGTGGCAGTTCCTCGGTGGGGGCATCTTGGACAAGCTTGCCGAGGAGGTGTTCGGCGAGCGCGGTCGGAGTCGAGTGGTCGAACACCAACCCGGCCGGCAACGACAGTCCTGTCACCGTTGCCAGTCGATTTCGCAGCTCGACCGCGGTCAACGAGTCGAAGCCCAGCGAGCGGAACGCGGCGCCCGAGTCGACCCTCCCCGCGCCGGTGTGACCCAGCACTGCGGCGGCCTGCTCGCGGACCATCGCCAGCACAATCGTGGCCCTCCGGCCTGCCGGCGCACCGCGAAGACTCTTCACCCACGACGAGTCCTGGTCGACCGAATCGGTGACTACGGCCTTCGCCTCAGGCAGATCTGTCAGCCACGCGCCACCACCGGCGCCCAACTCCACCACCCGACGCCAGTCGACGTCGGCGACCGCCACGTAGCCGTCGTCGAGGACATGTTCCAGTGCCGTGACCGCCACCGCCGGATCCATCGCCCCGACACCTGCGCGACGATGACGAGACTGGATCAGTTCGGTGTCGGCGAGTCCGGCACCTGCCCACGCGCCCCAGGCCACCGACACCATCGGCGCACCCTGCGCCCGCCGCATCTGCACATA
>NZ_JBIAHA010000023.1:0-22001 GCF_042870175.1 Streptomyces sp. NPDC006643
TTTAAACCCTCACCCGGGGGGCCACCATTGGGGGCGTCGGGGGGGGGGGCGGTTCGGTGGCTCCCCGGGGGCGTGGGGGGGGGGGGGGGCGCCCCCGGGGGGCGGGGGGGGGGGGGGGCCCCCCCCCCGGCGCCCGGTCCTCTCCCGGGTCCTGTCACCTGGGTACGGTCAGTGGTCGCGCCCGGCCTCCACGCCGTCGTCGCCGGTGCCGATGCCGATGCCATTGTCGGTGCCGGTGCCGGTGCCGCCCGCATCACTGGCGTCGCCCGCGTCGCCGCCCGCTCCCGCGCCGCCCGCGCCGATCTCCGCGCCCACCGCGGCCAGCGCCGTCGTCACCGGCTGGAAGAACGTCTCGCCGCCCGAGGTGCAGTCACCGCTGCCGCCCGAGGTGAGGCCGATCGCCGTGCCGTCCGCCGTGAACAGCGGGCCGCCACTGTCGCCGGGCTCCGCGCAGACGTTGGTCTGGATGAGACCGCTGACGGAGCCCTCCGCGTAGTTCACGGTCGCGTCGAGCCCGGTGACCGAACCGTCCGCCAGCCCGGTGGTGCTGCCCATCCGGATGACCTCCAGGCCCACGGCCGCCTCGCCCGCCTGCCCGATCGGCAGGGTCTGCCCGTCACCGAGGTCCACCTCGCTGGGCGCTTCGGTGGCCGGGTCGTCGTAGTTGAGGAGCGCGAAGTCCCCGTCGCCGGGGAACGTCGCGGCCTGGACCGTGCCGACGGGCGCGCCGTTCTGCTCCTCCGACCACTGCTCGGCCGCCACACCGCAGTGACCGGCGGTGAGGAAGCCGGGTGTGCCGTCCTGCGTGGTGACGTTGAAGCCGAGCGAACAGCGGGCGCCGCCGCCGAATATGGCGTCGCCGCCCTCCAGGAACGGTTTGAACTCGCCCGCCGACTTCTGGATACGGGCCACGCCGTCGCCCAGCGAGCGCACGGTCGACTCCAGGGTGTCCCAGCGCTCGCCGGTGACCGTGGTGTCGGCCGTGACGAGGACCTGGTTGGTCCGGGGGTCGACGGCCCACGCGGTGCCGGGGATGGTGGCGTCCCGGCTCAACGTGCCTGCGGCGGAGCGGAGTTCACCCATGGTGTTCGGCACGCTTCTGGCCACGGCGCCGGACTCGCGCACCCGCTCGGCCGATTCGTCGCCGCCGCTGCCGCCGCCGTCCGCGACGTTCACCACGACCTGCTTCTTCCGCGCGTCGTAGTACGCCCCCGCGTAGTCCTCGCCGAGCTGCGAGGACAGCCGCGCGACGAGGTCGGGCGCCGACGCGGCGCTGACCGTCCTCGGGTTCTGCCCCGCGCCGCCGCCCGCGCCGTCGTCCGTGCCGGACTGTGACGCGTTGGCGTTCGGCAGCAGGACGGCCGCCGCGGCGACACCCACCGCCCCGGCTCCCGCGAGTACGGCCTTGCCCTTGGAAATTCGCCTGTGACTCAACTCGTCGCCTCCTGTGGGGGATTACGGAGTCCGACCCCTTGATACGGGCGGTACGGGAGTTGTGTTCAGCGGACCGGGTGGACAACATGCGAGGGGCCGGCCGGACAACGGTCCGGCCGGCCCCTCGTACAGAGCGAACCGACGGCCCGTCAGCCGCCGATCTCGATCTTCTTGTTGCTCGTCTCCGACGGCTTGGCCGCCCTCGCCCCGGCCTTGACCGGCTCCGCCGAACTCGCCTTTCGGGAAAGGCCCTTGAGCAGCTCGCCGATGTCGACGCCGGTGGTGGACGTCAGCAGTTCCATGCCCTGTGCCACGTTGTCGGTCACCGTGCGCGAGAGCTGGCTCGCGCCGTCCGTGGAGATGACCGTCAGCTTGTCGATGGCGCTCAGCGGCTCGGACGCCTTGGCGACGACGGCGGGCAGTACCTCGACGAGCATCTGGAGCACGGCCGCGTCGCCGTACTGGGCGAACGCGTCGGCCTTCTTCTGCATCGCCCCGGCCTCGGCGCTGCCGCGCGCCGTGATGGCGTCGGCCTCCGCCTCACCCTCGATCCGTACGGCCTCCGCGAGCGCCGCACGGCGCAGCTTCTCGCCCTCACCGGTGAGCCGCGACCGCTCGGCGTCCGCCTCGGCCTCCTTGACCTGCGCGATCCGCCGGGCCTCGGCCTCCTGCTCGGCCTGGTAGCGGGCCGCGTCGGCCGGCTTGCGTACCTGGGTGTCCAGTTGACGGTCCGTCAGCGCCGCCTGTCGCTGCGCCACCTTCTCCTGCTCGCCGAGGACCTCCTGCTGGCGCGCGGCCTCGGCGAGCGGACCCGCCGCGTTGGCCTTGGCCTTGGCCGCCTCGGTCTCGACCTTGATCTCGGCCTGCTTGAGATAGAAGGTCCGCTCGGCCACCGCGATCTCCTCGGCGGCCTTGAGCCTGGCCTGCTCCGAGGCCCGCTTGGCGATGGCCTCGGCGATGTCCGCCTCCTGCTTGGCGCGGGCGGCCTCGGGCCGGCCCAGGTCCTCCAGGTAGGAGCCCTCGGTGGTGATGTCCTGGATCTGGAAGGCGTCCAGGATCAGGCCCTGCCCGGACAGGCTGGCCTCGGCCTCCTCGGCGACCTGGCCGGCGAAGGCGGCACGGTCGCGGATGATGTCCTCCACCGCCATCCGGCCGACGATGGCGCGCAGCGCGCCGGAGAGCACTTCCTGGGTGAAGCCGACGATGCCCTTCTGCTGCCGCAGGAACCGCTGGGCGGCGGCGCGGATGGCGTCCTCGTTGCCACCGACCTTGACGATCGCGACGCCTTCCAGATGCGCCTTGACACCGCGCAGGGTCACCGCGCCGCGTACGGCGACCGGGATGTGCCGGCTGGACAGGTCGAGCGTGAACTTCTGCTGGACGAACGGGACGACGAACACGCCGCCACCGACCACCACCTTCTGGCCGCTGTTGTCGGTGCTGACCCGGCCGGTGACCGGGTCCGTGGACGACTTGCCCCGGCGGCCGGTGATGATGAAGGCCTCGCTGGGGCCCGCGACCTTGTAGCGGGTGATGACGACGAGAGCGAGCAGGACGAGGAGTACGACCACTCCCGCCACCGCGATGATCACTGGACTCATTGGTTTGCCCCCTGTTGACGTACGAGTTGTGGACGCCGCACCTGTGGGACACCGGTCGCCGCGCGGCGGTTCGACGGTTCGGCCGCTCGATGTGCCGATGGGTCGGCGGCGGGGATCAGCGCTCGACGGGGCGGACGCCGACCGAGGTGGACGAGAGCGTCGACTCCACCCAGACCTCGGCGCCCCGTGCCAGGGGCACCGCGCTCCTGGCGGCGAACTTCACCGGCTGGCCGGCCACCCGGAGCATCACCTCGCCGTAGCCGTCGACGGGAATGGCCGTGACCACGGAGCCCGCCGAACCGACGAGGTCCGCCCCCCGTGGCGTGGCGTCGGTCTGATCGCGCATCAGCACCCGGCCGAGTCTCCAGGCCAGCCAGCCGGTGACGGCACCGGCGCCGGCGCCCACGGCGACGGCGGGACCGACGCCGAGGTCCGTCGTACCGAGCACGATCGCGCCGCCGAAGCCCAGCATCGCGACGAATCCCGCCACGACGGGCAGTGACAGCAGCCCCGCGAACAGCCCGTCGAGCACTCCGCCGAACAGACCTTCGAAGATGCCGTCGAAGATCAGCGCCGCCGCCAGCAGGACCACACCCGCGATACCGAGACCGAGGAACACATCCATGGGTCGTCCCTCCCCCGGCTCTCGCCGGTCCCCCAAGAACCCTTGAATGGGAGGAAATTTTCTCACGGTCCGTCAGGGCGGGCAGTGCCGCGTTCCGGCAATCTTCGAGCGCCGTAACCGCAGGATGAACAGTTAGTCATATATTTTCCCTTTATGCCTACAAATGTTCTGAGACTCGTCTCCGTCGCCGTGCTGGGGGCCGTTCTCGTCGGATGCGGAACCGGCACCGACGCGCGCCTGACGGCCAACCCCTCCCCCAGGACCACGGCGCAGCAGCCCGCCGGCCCCGAGCACCCGGCCGTGACGCCCGTCTTCCTGCGCGGCGCCGACCCCGGGCGCCGGACCCGGGCCGGGACGGCGTCCAAGACGGTCGCGCTCACCTTCGACGCGGACATGACCGCCGATCAGGGGCCACGGGCCGCGCAGGGCGAGCGCTTCGACAACCCGACCCTGATCACCTCGCTGCGCCGGCTGGAAGTCCCCTCGACGATCTTCATGACCGGCCGGTGGGCGGAGGAGTATCCGTTCCAGGCGAGGGAGATCGGCTCCGACCCCCTGTTCGAGGTCGCGAACCACTCGTACAGCCACCACTCCTTCACGGCCGACTGCCACGGGCTCCCGGTCCTCGGCAAGCGGGACATGGCCGCCGACGTGGAGCGCGCCTTCGACGCGTTCCGCAAGGCAGGGGTACGGCAGGTGGTGCCGTACTTCCGCTTCCCCGGCGGGTGTTACGACCAGTCGACGCTACGGGCCCTGGCCCCGGCGGGCCTGACGGCGGTCCAGTGGGACGTCGTGAGCGGCGACGCCTTCGCGACGGACGCGGACGCGGTGGCCGAGCAGGTGCTTGCCGAGGTACGGCCCGGCTCACTGGTGGTGATGCACTGCACGACGAGCGCGGCCCCGGTGACGGACGAGGCGGTCCGCAGAATCGTGCCGGAGCTGCGCGAGCGCGGATACCGCTTCGTCAAGGTGTCGGAGCTGATGAAGGACTAGACGAAAGGCTGGCTGAAGGGCTACTGGAACACCCCGTAGAGATCCTTCGTCAGCGCCCGGGTCCCTGTCCGGTCCTGGGCGGCACGCACGTATCGACCGGGCGTCAGGTCGTACTCCTGTTCCCGCACCGCCTCCAGGTCGGCCGAGCGGCAGAAGCCGGGTTCGTCCTGGTACGCCGGGACGGCTTGTCCGCGGGGCCCGCCTCGCCACGTGTGATAAGCGAGGGTGATCTTCGCCAGATCCTCATCGCCCAGCACGCGCTCCGTACGGCCGACCAGGGTGCCCATCCGGCGGGCGTCGACCAGGAGGGTGCGGCCCCTGCGGTCGGCGGGTTTGTCCTTCGTCAGCACCCAGAGGCAGGCGGGGATCGCCGTGGAGTGGAACAACTGCCCCGGCAGCGCCACGACGGCGGCCACCAGATCGGCCTCCACGAGCGCCCGCCTGATCCGTGCCTCGCGGGGTGTCCGGGAGAACAGCGAGCCGTTGGCCAGGACAATGCCGGCCGTGCCCCGCTCACTCAGTTTGGAGACCGCGTGCTGGAGCCACGCGTAGTTGGCGTTGGACCGTGGCGGGACACCGTACTCCCACCGGGGGTCGGTCTCGTCCCACACCGAGTTCGAGATGTTAAACGAGGGTTGGGCCATGACGAAGTCGGCCTTGAGAGCCGGGTGTCTGTCGTCCGCGAGTGTGTCGCCCCATCGAGCGCCGACGCCGCTCCCCATGCCGTGGACGGCGAGATTCATCCTGGCCAGCCGCCAGGTCCGTTCGTTGGTCTCCTGGCCGTAGAACTCCAGGTCGCCCAGGCTCCGTCCATGGGCCTCGGCGTACTTGCCGGCCTCGACGAGCATGCCGCCCGATCCGCAGGCCGGGTCATACACACGCCCCTGGTGCGGCTCAAGGATCCCCACCACCAGCTGACAGACGGACCGAGGCGTCCAGGAGTCGCCGCCCCGCTTTCCCTCCGCACGCGCGAAGTGGTCGAGGAAGTACGCGTACATCTCGCCCAGTACGTCCCGCGCCGCCCTGCCCCCCGTGCGGTCGACACGGACCGTGCCGATGAGGTCCACGACCTCGGCCAAGCGCCGCTGGTCGACGGCGCCATGGCGGAAGACCGTCGGCAGGGAGCCCGCCAGCGCCGGGTTCGCCGCGCTGAGCATGTTCATGGCGTCGTCGATGAGTTCCCCGAGATGCGCGGTCTCGGTGCGGTCGGCGATCCGGGACCAACGGGCCGTGGGGGGAACCCAGATGGCGCCGGCCTCGGCGAAGTCCTCCTGCTCCCGGATGTACGGAAAGCGGTCCTCGTCGCCCCCCTCCGCGACGAGCCGAGCCATCCGCTCCGATCTGTGCTCCTCGAACGCGTCGGAGACGTACTTGAGAAAGATCAGGCCGAGGACGTGCTCCTTGTACTCGACCGCGTCGGCCGAGCCGCGCAGCTTGTCCGCGGCCTCCCACAGGGCGGCCTTGACCTCCTGCATGCCTCTGCCCTCCCTCGGGGTTTCGAGGTTATCCCCAAGCCCGTCGAAGCATCGCCCGGAAGCGGTAACGTGACGAGTCATCAGCGCCTGAAATGGGCGCGGGGCACACGGGGCGGCACGGGGAGTCGGCATGGCGAGTATCGGTCTGGCCGCGGCCATCGAGGAGTTGCGGCAGGAGTTGTACCAGGCGCAGGACATGGGCGCCGGGCAGCAGTTCGCGTTCGGTGTGGAAGAGGCGGAGTTGGAGCTGCTGTTGGAGCTTCGCAACACCGGCACGGGTGACGGCAAGCTCAGCTTCGGCGTCGCGACCGTCGGTGTCGGCGGCGAGCACTCCACGGTCCGCACCCACAAGTTGACGCTACGGCTGTCGGTCCGGGACCGTGCCGCCGGTGGCACCGGCGCCGAGATCAGCGACAGCGAACCGGGCTCCTGGGACGAGGAGTGAGATGGATCCGCGCAGGCTGGCGCTGATTCTCGGTGGCGCCGGACAGCAGCGGCGAAGTGTCGGGTCCGGCTATCTGATCGCCCCGCGTCTGGTCCTGACCGCCCGTCATGTGATCGAGGACCGCGACACCCGCGCCGAATGGCCGCGGATCCAGATACGGGTGGGGCACCCCGGAGACGGCGGCACCGTACGCACGAAGGCGCGCGTCCTCTGGAAGCATCCGCGGGACCTGGACGTCGCGCTCCTGCTCACCGACGACACGGTGGAGGTGCCGGACAGCCCTGTCCGGTGGGGCCGCCCCGTCGGCAAGGCGCCGCTGCGTTACGAGGGGCTCGGATTCCCGCTGGCCACGGCCGAGGAGGAGCGCGAGGTCGAGCATCTGCGCGGTGTGCTGCCCCTGTTGTCCTCTGGCTCCCGCGCCCGCTACGTCCTTGACCAGGAGCCCGCACCCGATCATCGGCCCGACGGCCGGAAAGCCTGGGGAGGGGCCTCCGGCGCCGCGGTCTTCTGCGCGGACCATGTCGTCGGGGTGGTGATCGAGGACAACCAGTCCTACGGAAACCGGCGACTGCGCGCCTCCCCGGCACACGCCTTCGTCCAGGACGGCGAGTTCGACGCCCTTGTACGGGAGTACGCCGACGGGCCGCCCCAACTGGTCGACATCGGGGCGTCGTTGCCCAGGGAGCGGCCGACCGCCGACCGGACACCGGCCGAGCAGGACCTTGAGCGGTCGCTGTGGCACTTCCTCGGCGACCCGAAGATGTGCGCCTTCCACGCACGTTCGCTCGCCCAGGAGTTGGGCTACCAGGTCCCGGCCGACTACGCGCCCTCCCTCGCCGATGTCACGGCGCTGTTCACCGGGCACCGGCGCGCGCTCGCCTCGCTCAGCGACACTCTGGCGCCGATGGTCACCGAGGACGCCACCCGGGCCCGGCTGACCGCCCTGCTCACGCGGGCGCGGGCCGCCGGTCTCGGTTCGCTGCTCTCCCTGGCGGAGTACGAACACCTGGTGCGGGTGCTCAGCGGCGTCTGCACGGAGCGCCCCACGCTTCTGCCCCGTGCCGTGGGCGAAGCACTGCGGTACCTATGCCTCTCCGACACCCTCTCCCGCACCCATCTGCCGGTCGACGAACTCGGGCAGTTCATCGAGGAGTTGGAGTCGCTGTCCGACAGTTCGCAGGTGCCTGAGGGCACACCGCAGGTCCCCGCCCTGCTGCGGCTGGTCGAGTACGTCGCGGCGGCCGTGGGGGGCGAGCAGGCGGCGGAGTTGCGCGAGTGGTCCACCCGGGTGGCCGGCCGGACGGGCATTCACCCGACCGCCCTGGACGAGCGGCGCGCCGACGCGGCCCGGTGGGCGGCGCGGCAGCCGTCGCCGGTGACGCGAGTGGTGCTGGAGCTGACCGGGGACCAGGCGTCCTCCGACGAGCGGTACGTCTGCCGGATCCTCGTCGCCCGCAAGGACGGTAGGCACGCCCTGCTCCACGAGTCGCGGACCGTACCGAAGACGCCGGAGGAGATCGCCGTATGCCTGCGTGATGCGGTCGATTCGGCGGCCGACGAGCCCGGCCAGGGCGATCATGTGCCGTGGGTGACGGTCCTGGTCGACCGCAAGGGGCTGCAACTGGCCGTCGACGAGTGGAATCCCGGGGCGCCCAACGACTTCGTGCCCGACCGGCCGATCGGCGCGGAGTACCGGATGACCCTGAGCTGCCCCGACATGAGCGCGCTCGTGCCGGGCCGCGACCGTGATCAGAGGCGCAGATGGCAGAGCGGCAACTCGACGCCGCTGGTCACCGATCAGAAATGCGCGACCGACCGACAGCTCGCCGGGGTGCTGAAGTCAACCCACCGCGACACCACCCAGGTGGTCATCCACGGACCTCGCGAGCAGCGCGTACCGCTGCTCGGAGTCTGCCTCGCGCTCGGTGTGCCCGTGATCCTGTGGGACCGCGAGGCCGAGGGGTACGAGGACGCCACGAAGCTGTGGCCGCTCGACCCCCTCGGCCTGCTGGCCGAACTTCCCGAGCGCGTCTACAAGTTCCGGGCCGAGGCCCTCGAACCGACGGCGACCACGACGGCCCGCCCCGCTCTGGTGTGGGAGGAAGAAACCAGCCACCCGAGGCCGGAGTCGCTGCGACTGAGCGATCCCCGGAAAGGAGTCCACGTCTCATGACGACCACCGAACCCGGGCCCGCCACCGACTGGCGGCTGTTCCGAGGCAACGGCACCGCCCGCGAGATCGCGTTCCCCGAGGCCCCGCCATGGCGCCGGTTCGACCCGCAGGAGCCGTCGGCGGGCGAGCGGACCGCCCGGCCGCGGCCGTATCTCATCGGCGCCGACGAGGCAGAGATCGTCAACGCCGCACTGCATCTGCGCCGCCCGCTGCTGGTGACCGGTCACCCGGGCACCGGCAAGTCGTCCCTCGCCCACGCCATCGCGCACGAGCTGACCCTCGGCCGGGTGCTGCACTGGCCGGTCAACAGCCGCTCCGCCCTGCGGGACGCCCAGTACGAGTACGACGCGGTGGGCCGGCTGCGCGAGGCCAACCGCGACTCCGACGGGCCGGAACCGGACATCGGCCGGTATGTCCGCCTCGGCCCCCTGGGCAACGCCCTCGTCCCGCGCGAACGCCCCCGGATCCTGCTCATCGACGAACTGGACAAGGGCGACGTCGATCTCCCCAACGACCTGCTCACCGTCTTCGAGGAGGGCGAGTTCACGATCCCGGAGCTCGCCCGGCTGCCGGACAGCCACCCGCCGGTCCTGGTGCAGACCGACGACCCCGACCACCCCGAGCCCGTCGTGCGCGGCCGGATCCGCTGCCGCGAGTTCCCCGTCGTCGTCATCACCAGCAACGGCGAACGCGACTTCCCTCCCGCCTTCCTGAGGCGCTGCGTCCGGCTCGACCTGCCCGAACCCGACGAGCGGCGGCTGCGGGACATCGTGGCCGCCCATCTCGGGGACGACGCCCTGCACGAGGTGGACGAACTGCTGGAGACGTTCCTCAGCCGCCGGGCTCCCGGCGAACTCGCCACCGACCAGCTCCTCAACGCCGTCTTCCTGCGGAAGGGAGGCGTCACGCTCGACGCGGGCCGCCTTCTCGACGCCGTCCTGCACGAACTCGGCGGAGCGGTGTGAGGGCATGCTAGGACGTCTGCGCGACGTACTGGCCAGGAGCGGGGTGCCCCTCGCCGACGAGGAACTTCTCGACGTCCTGTGGCTCGCCGGACACCTTCCGCCGGACGCCGCGCCCCTGGTCCGGGCACGTACGCCCGCCACGACGGAACAGCGGCCCGGCGGCCCGGACGACAGCCCGCGCCCCGCGCCGGACGCCACGCCCGCCGCGCCCGCCGACGGGACGGACCCCGAGCCGCCGGGGGACTCCACGCCCGGACTCCCGCTGCGCGCGGCGACACAGCCGGACACGGCCGAGGAGCGCAACTCGGCACCTCGCAGAGCACTCGCCGTCCGGGCGCCCGACAGCCGGCTCCTCGACGCGCGGGAGCTGCGGCTGGGCAAGGCGCTGCGCCCCCTGCGACAGCGGTTCCCCGACCATCGGCACCACGAACTGGACGTCGTACGGACCGTGTCGGCCATGGCCGACACCGGACTGCCCGAAACCGTCACCCGCCCCGTCAGAACGCGCTGGCTCTCCCTCACCCTGCTGGTGGACGACGGCATCTCCATGGTCCTGTGGCAGCGGCTGGCCACCGAAGTGCGCACGCTGATGGAACGCGCGGGGACCTTCCGCGACATCCGCGTGTACGGGCTGGACACCCGCGGCGCCGATGCCCCGCTCCTCAACACCCGCCCCTACGAACTCAAAGGGCCCTACCAGACACCCGCGAGCGTGAGCGACCCAACGGGAAACACACTCGTCCTCGTCATCAGCGACGGTGTCGGCGAGGCGTGGTGGGACGGCCGTATGCGCGACGTGATCAACCTGTGGGCGCGCTGCGGTCCGACCGCAGTCGTCCACGCGCTGCCCAGCCGCCTCTGGGCCAACTCCGGTATCACGGCCCAGCGTTGGCGGGTCGCCACGCACCGCCGCGGCGGCCCGAACACCGACTGGCGCATCACCGACCCGGTCCTGTCACCGGATCTGGTGACCTTCGACTCCGTCCCCGTGCCGGTCCTCGAACCCTCGCCCGCCGCCGTCGCCGGCTGGGCACGGCTGATCGCCTCACCCGGAACCACCGCGCAGCTCCCCCTGTGGAGCGCCGGCCGGCCCACCGACGGCCGCGCCTTCGCCGACACCCGCGACGGCGCCGTCGCGGACGCCGTCCTGCGCTTCCGGGAGGCCGCGTCGCCGGAGGCGTACCGTCTCGCGGCCCACCTCGCCGCGGTGGCTCCCGTCACCCCGCCGGTGATGCGCCTGGTCCAGAACGCGCTCGGACCGCCCACCGACAACGGGCACATCGTGGAGGTCTTCCTCGGCGGACTGATGCGGCAGACCGCGGCCGTCTGGCCGACCCAACTCCCCCAGCACCAGCTCTTCGACTTCTCGGACGAGGCCCGCGGCCTGCTGCTCGGCGCCCTGTCCCCGCAGGAGTTGCTACGGAACACACAGGCCGTCACCCGGCAGTTGGAGGCCGCGATCGGCCGCTCCGCCAACTTCCCGGCCTGGGTGGGACATCCGGACGGCACCACCGTGATCGGCGACACCGACCGGTCCTTCGGCTGGCTGAAGGACCGGGTGCTGACACGACTGGGTGTCCCGCCGGTGAGTACGGGAGTGGGCGACGCGCCGGAGGCCCGGCCCGGCGCACAGACCGTGGACCGGCCCGAAGACCGGCCGGAGGACCGGACCGAGGGCCCGCTCGAATGGTGGCCACCGGACATTCCGCCGGGCTGGTCGCAGCTCCTGCGGAGCGACCCCCAGCGGCTCGGCCGCTACCGCCTCTACGCCCGCAGCACCTGGGGCTGGGACGACCCGGGCATCTATCTGGCCCAGGACGAGGACGGTACGACCGTGCTGATGCGCACGCCCACCCCCTTGTACTCCATGGACCCCCGGCAGGCACGCGACCTGATCCGTACGGAGGCGGAGTGCCTGGAGCGCATGGGGGGCAGTTACGCCCCCCGGTTGCTCGACTGGGACGACGGCCGGCGTCAAGGCATGCCGTGGCTGGCGGCGAGTTATGTACGTCGCTGGGAGGACGACCCGGGTTCGGAGCCCGCGCCGAATCTGCACGGCGTCTTCGACGAGCAGGCGGGGTCGGTGAGTGACGCCGTCTTCCGCCGTGTCGGCGGCGACCTGGCCCGGGCGGTCCGGCACGCGCACAGCGTCGGCCTGGTGCACGGGACGCTCGCGCCGAGGACCGTACTGGTCACCGACCACGGTGTGCGGCTCGTCGGGTGGATGACGGCGACGCGGGACGGTGTCCACAGCGGCCACCGGGAGAAGTACCCCCGCAGTGAGGTCTACCTGGAGGCGGCGGAGGAGACCCCCGGGCCGACCAGGGAGAGCGACATCTACTCGGTGGGCGCGCTGCTCCTCGCCTTCGCCACCGACCGGTGGAACGACTTCCGGCCCGACGACGACGCACTCGCGACGCTCGCCGCGTCGGGGATCGCTCCGCGCATCGTCGCGGTCCTCCGGACATGCCTGAATCCGGATCCCGCCGCGAGGCCGACCGCCGACGAGCTGGTCGACGCGTTCGCAGCGGATTCCGACGATCAGACCGAATCGGAGCAGTTGCGACAAGCCCTCACCGCGGCCAACCACGACGTACGTTGGCACCGGCTGCTGGTGCGGCAGCAGCCTGATCTCCCCCCTTCCGAGCTGGCCTCGGCTCTGAAGAATCTCTCCCTCCGGTTGAGCGACGTGGGTCGTCGGGGCGAAGCTCTCGACGCGATGGCCGAGGCTGTGGGGTTGTACCGGGAACTGGCTGTCGAGCTCCCCGCCGCCGGCCGCCCCGACCTCGCCCGGGGGTTGAACAACCTCTCTGTCCGCCTGGGCGACCTGGGCCGGCGGGAGGAGTCGCTCACCGCGATCAGCGAGGCCGTACAGCATTTCCGGGTGCTGGCCGCCGAGGATCCCAACTACTACAACGCCGCCCTCGGCACCACTCTGAGCAACCTCTCGAACGAATTGGGCAAGGCGGGGCGGCAGGAAGACGCGCTCGACGCGATCAATGAAGCACTGGATCTCTACCGGGAGCTGGCCGTCGGCCAGAGCGGCGCCGACCGGTCCGAGGTCGCCAGGGTGTTGAACAATCTCGCCAACCGCCTGGGCGAAGCCGGTCGGCACGAAGAGGCTCTCGCGGCGATCACCGAATCCGTGGAGCTCTACCGGGAACTGGCTCTCCGGTACCCCGACGTCTACCGCCCGCCTCTTGCCTCAAGCCTGACCAATCTCGCCGTCCGGCTGGGCGAGTTGGGCCGGCGGGAGGAAGCCCTCGCCCCGCTCGGCGAGGGGCTGGAGATACGGCGCGTACTGGCCGAGACGCGACCGGAAGTGTACGGAAAGGACCTTGAGCAGTCGCTCAGAGTCCAGTCCTGGCTTCTCGACGGGGACAGCGACGACTCTTAGCCCGAGCAGGCCGTCCGCTGCGCCTCGTGCCATTCGCAGACCGGGCACAGCGTGCTGCCCTTGACCGATTCCGGGTACTCGGTCGGCTCCCCGCAGTGCACGCAGTCGGCGTACACGACGGCCTCGGTATCCGTGGTTTCGTCTCCCATACGTCGAGCGTACTGAACCGCCGCGCTCAGCCCCGCCGGGTGCCCAGCACGCAGACCACGCCCGCCGCCACGGCCGCCACCAGCACAGCGGCCACCAGTGGCAGGCCGGGCGCGGGGATCGCGCCCGTGCGCGAGCCGGTCACCAGGGCGGACACGGCGGCCTTCGCCGGGGAGCCGGTGGTCACCAGCGCCAGCAGTGCGAAGAGCGCGGTCAGGGCGAGGGACCAGCCCCGGCCCCGCAGCAGGGGCCGTGAGCACAGCGCGCCGACCGCCGCGCCGGTCAGGAGGCAGACCAGGGCCACCAGCAGACCGGCCGTCGCGGCGGGCAGCGGCGCCACGTCCACCAGCCGGTCGGCGCTCCTGCGTTCGCTGACGGCCGTGACGACCACCGTGCCGACGACGCCGAGCGCGCCCGCGCAGGCGGTCGCGGCGAGCAGTGCGGCGAGATGGGCGCGCGGCATGCCCGACGCGGCGGCGGTGACGGCGCGTGCCGCGTCCGGTTCCTGGGTGACGCAGATCCGGACCAGCCAGGCGGTGACCGGCAGCAGCGCGGCGGCGGCGACACCGAGGGAGTCGAGCACCGGCTCGCCGCCCTGGACGCCGACGGCGAGGAAGATCCCGTAGAGCAGGAGCGGGGGGAGCCAGCGCTGCGAGCGCAGCAGCATGGCCGTGTGGTAGCGGAACAGCGCGGTCATGACGCGGCCCGCCCCGTGGTGCTCGTCGTGCCCGTCGGGTGCGCGCCCGTCACGGCGGGCGCGTGGACCTCCCGGATGTGCCACGGCGGGCGCGCCGTGAGCAGGGCGCGCAGGAGGCCGTCGGAGTGCGCGGCGGCGACGGTCAGCTGTACGGTCCCGTCCGCCGACCCGCGTTCGTACGTGGGGCCGCCGGGCAGCCCGTCCGGCGGCGCGGCACCCGGCGGGCCGACGGCCACGACCCGTACCCGGGGCCCTTGTCCGGCCGGGGAGTTCACCCCCGTATCGCGTACGAGCGCGTTGCCCGCCACCGCGTACACGTCGTCCGCGGCCCCGGCCAGACGCCGTGGGTCGTGGTCGACGAAGACGACCGTGCCGCCGCCGGCGACGCGTTCCGTGACGGCGAGGTCGAGTTGGGTACGGGCCGCGGCGTCGAGCCCGGTCCACGCCTCGTCCAGCACCAACAGCTCGGGCCCGGCGAGCAGTGCCTGCGCGACGGCGACCTTCTGGCTGGTGCCCTTGGAGAGCGCGGAGAGTGCCGTACGGGCATGGTGCGCGGCGCCGAAGCGATCGAGCCATTCCTCGGCGCGCGCCGTCGCCGCCGCGCCGCGCAGTCCGTGGATCCGGCCCAGATGGGTCAGATAGCCGACGGCGGTGAAGGGCAGCGCGACGGGGAAGCGTTCGGGGACATAGGCCGTGCGGCCGGGGCGGCCGGTGACGCGGCCCTCGGTGGGTGTGTCGATCCCGGCGAGCAGCCGCAACAGGGTCGACTTGCCGCTGCCGTTGGTGCCTTCGACGCGGATCAGGCGGTGCGACGGCAGTACGAGGTCGACGCCGCGCAGCACCCAGGGGCCGCCGACACCGTATCGGCGGCCCACTCCTCGGAGTTCCACGCGTGGGTCAGCTCCCGGACGGCTTCGCGGGCGTCAGCTCGCTCGGCCGGACGATGACGAAACCCTCACCCTCCAGCATCAGCTGGACCGCCTCGCCGGAGCCGCCACGGATCATCGAGCCCATGGACTGCGAGCGGTGCAGCGAGGTGTTGAGCTGCGCGCTCCAGCCGACGACGGCGTCGGTGTCGACGTACACCGGTGCCTGCGGAGTGACGGGGATGACGATGGGGATGCCCTCACAGATGATGGCGAGTTTCCCGTGGCCGCTGAACAGGCTGTTGAAGAGGCCACCGCCGCTCATGCCGGCGCCCTTCACCGTCTTGATCTCGTAGGAGAGGGTGGCGTCGAAGCACAGGACGTTGCGGCCGTTGACGGTGAGCGCGTCGCCCTGGTCGATGTCGACGATGAAGCAGTTCGCCGCCTCGTGCGCGAACCACGCCTCGCCCTGGCCCTTCACGGCCATCAGCGCCAGACCCTCGCCGGTGACTGCGCGCTTGAGCATCCCGCCGATGCCCTGGCCCTTGCGTTCGAACTGGAGATTCCCGCGGAAGGCGATCATCGACCCCTGACGCGCGTGCATCTCACCGTTGACGGTGTACTTGACTGATTTGGCGTTCTGGAGGCTCATCCCGGGGGTGGTCGCCTGCTGCGCCATGTTCTCGCTGGCAAAGAGATCGCTCTTCATGCGGAGCATGGTCACCCGGAGCCACCCGTTCCGCCAACAATGGGGCGAGTCCGGGGCTGGCACACTTGCGCTGTGAGTACCGACGACACCCCTCCGCAGCCCCCGACCGACGGTCCGGCCGAAGGCCATGCCGACAGCCCGTTCCGGCATGAGCAGACGGCGCGCGACGAGGCTCCGCAGTTCGTACTGCCGCTGGTGGTGCGGATCGAGAAGGCGGCGCCGCCGACCCGTACCGACGCGCTGGAGGCCGCCGCCCGCGCCGTACTCGTCATGCTCGCCGACGAGCGGTCGACGGGCGAGGGCGAGTGGGCGCGGGCGATGCGGGACTGGCAGGACGCCCGGATCCGCAAGGTGGTGCGCAGGGCGCGCGGCGCGGAGTGGCGGAAGGCGTCTCAGCTGCCGGGGATCACGGTGACCAGCCCGGAGACACCGGTCCGGGAGGAGACGGACGTCGCCGCGCAGGAAGCCCCGCAGGAGGCCCCGCAGGCGGCCCCGTACGCGGAGGTACGTGTCTTCCCGCCGATCCCGCTGGACGGCTGGCCCAAGGAGCTGGCGAAGCTCCAGGTCTCCGGCACCGACCTGGACGACCCCGAGCCCCCGCCCGCCGCGGATCTCGCCGGCCCCGTGCTCTGGCTCAGCCCCGACGTCGGCATGTCGGCGGGCAAGGCGATGGCGCAGGCGGGCCACGGCGCGCAACTCGCCTGGTGGGAGCTGTCGGAGACGGACCGCAAGGCGTGGCAGGCGGCCGGTTTCCCGCTCTCCGTCCGTACGCCGGACGCCGCGCGCTGGCGCCGACTGACGGGCAGCGGGCTGCCGTTGGTCCGTGATGCCGGTTTCACGGAGATCGCGCCGGGGTCCAGCACGGTGGTCGCTGATCATCCGTCGCTGCGGCGTTGAACGCTGCCGCGCCGGGGCTCGTATCTCCCGATACCGCTAAGTAGGTTGAACGACCGGTCAGTGAGCGGTTGATTCTGAAGTGGCACGCGGTGGTACGCGGTGGCACATCGGCCCGGGAGACACATTGTTGCGACGTATCAACGGCACGGCACTCATCATCGCGGCGCTCGTCGCCACGGTAGGGGCGCTCGCCTTTCCTGTCTGGTCGTACGCGGACCGTTCCGGCACGGGGGAGGCGAATCTCGCGGCGTCGAGCGTGGCGACCCAGTGGGGTCCGCTCTCGGCGACGGACCGGGACTTCCTCGTGAAGGTGCGGCTCGCGGGTCTGTGGGAGCTGCCCGCCGGACAGCAGGCGATCGAGCGCGCCCCCAGCCAGGCCATCAAGGACGCGGGTGACCATCTCGTCGTCGGCCACACCGACCTCGACGCCCGCGCGCGCGACGTGGCGGCGAAGCTCGGTGTCGCGCTGCCGAACCAGCCCAACGAGCAGCAGCAGGGCTGGCTCCGGGAGTTGTCGGCGGCGACGGGCGCCGAGTACGACAGGAAGTTCGCCAACCTCCTGCGCAACGCGCACGGCAAGGTCTTCGCCCTGGTGGCCGAGGTCAGACATACGACGCGGAACACCCTGATCCGGCAGCTCGCCACCGACGCCAACCAGACGGTCCTCGACCACATCACCATGCTGGAGGGCACCGGGCTGGTCGACTTCGACGAGATCGCGCGGGAGGCGGCGGGCACGAAGACCGCCAGCCCCACCGGTCCCCCGCCGCCCAACGGCAGCCTGCCGCCGTCGCCGCCGGCCGCCGCGCCGACGGGCGACAGCTCCTTCACCTCCCGGCCGTCCACCCAGCCGGGCGCGCCGACGGCCGTCAACACCAACCGGCCGGCGCCGCCGAGCGCGGAGGAGTCACCGTAGACCGGGCCGTTTCGTCCGGCTACGGCGGGAACCTCAAATGATGCTCTGAACGTCCCCTCCTCTGGATTCACCGGCGCCCGGCGGGGCCAATACCTCTGAACCGGCACTCGCCGAGGCACGGAGGAGGGGGAGAACCATGAGCCACGCGCCACAACGGGGGAACGTGCGGGACCTGGGGATCGGTATCGGCTGGCGGCCCGAGATCGCGGGGGCGGTCGAGGAACTGCCCGGGATCGACTGGGTCGAGGCCGTCGCCGAGAACGTCTGCCCGGACCACCTTCCCGACTCGCTCGTACGGCTCCGCGCACGCGGCGTCACCGTCGTCCCGCACGGCGTCTCGCTCGGCCTGGGGGGCGCCGGGCGGCCCGACGCCAAACGGCTCGCCGATCTGGCGGAGCGGGCCGAGGCCCTGGGCTCCCCGCTGGTCACCGAGCACATCGCCTTCGTACGGGCCGGTGGCCCGCTCACCGCGTCCCCGGCGCTCGAAGCCGGCCATCTGCTGCCGGTCCCGCGTACCAAGGACGCGCTGCGGGTGCTGTGCGAGAACGTCCGGATCGCCCAGGACTCCCTGCCGGTGCCGCTCGCCGTGGAGAACATCGCGGCGCTGATCAACTGGCCGGACGAGGAGATGACGGAGGGGCAGTTCCTCGCGGAGCTGGTCGAGCGTACGGGCGTACGGCTGCTGATCGACGTCGCGAACCTGCACACCAACCACGTCAACCGCGGCGAGGACCCGGCGACCGCGCTGGACCAACTGCCGGTCGAGGCCATCGCGTACGTGCATGTGGCGGGCGGCGTCGAGCGCGACGGCGTCTGGCACGACACCCACGCGCACCCGGTCGGCGAGCCGATACTCGACATCCTGGCGGAGCTGCGTTCCCGGGTCTCCCCGCCGGGTGTCCTGCTGGAACGGGACGACAACTTCCCGCCGTCGGAGGAACTGGCGGCGGAACTGAACACGATCCGGGAGACGCTGCGGGCGCCGGGCGCGATACGCACGTCAACCGCCGCGCGGACCAAGGTAGTTGCCGCCGGGGCGGGCACGGGGCCGACGGCCTCGCCCGCACCGGCCGAGCGGCCCGGCCCCGACGGGGCCGACCACGCGCCCGCGACCGCGACCCCGACCGCCGAGGAGACCGGAACGCCGGCGCCGGCACAACCGGACACACCCGCCGACCGGCCCGGCCCCGGCGGGGCCGAGTCCACCGAGGTCGCGGACACAAGCCCCGCGTCCACCGACCCCCAGTCCGCCGACGTCGCGCCCACCGACCCCGCCCGTCAGCGGCTCGCCCTCGCGCAGGCCTCTCTCCTGTCCGCCCTCGTCGCGGGGACCCCCGCGCCCGAGGGGTTCGACTCGCGGCGGCTCGGGGTGCAGAGCCGTGCCCTCGCCGCCAAGCGGTCCGAGGTCGTCGCCAAGGTGGCGCCCGAGTTGCCCCGGATCCTCGGTGACGGCTATCGCGCGGCCTTTCTCGCGTACGCCAAGTCCCGCCCCATGCGCGCCGGTTACCGGCGCGACGCGCTCGACTTCGCCGAGCACCTGCTGATCGCCGACCTGCCCGAGGACCCGGCGGCGCGGCGGGAGCTGACGCAGTGGTGGCGGGACCGTTGCGGGGCACGGCCGCCGAGCCGGGCCGTCCGTATCGCGCGCGTCGCCCGCGCCGTACTCGTGGGGCGGTGACCGGCCGTGGACGTGCTCGTCACCGCGCTCCAGATCGCGATCCCGCTGTCCGTGATCACACTCATCGTGGGAGTGGTCACCCTTCGTTCACGCGGCGGCGTGGGCGTGGTCCACGACCTCATGGAGGTGGCCTTCCTCGGCGGCGGGCCCGGCCGGGTCGCCGAGACCGCCATCGTCGCGATGCACTCGGACGGGCGGCTCGGCATCGGCGGCCCCGGCGTCGTCGCCATCTACAGCCACGTCGCGCACAACCCCGTCGAACAGGCCGTCATCCACGAACACGCGCTCGCGCCGCACGGCGCCCTGCACTCGCTGCGGCTCGCCGTGATGCGCAGTGACGCCGTACAGCGGGTCGGCGACTCCCTGGCGGCGCGGGGCCTGCTGGTGCACGTCCGGCAGACCCGTCTGTGGGTGCGCTGGGGGGTGGTCCAGGCGATCCTCTGCCTGCCCGTCATCCCGCTGTCCGTCATCCTGCTCATCAACACCGGCTCGGCGTCGGTCATCCCGAACCTGCCGCTCGCGTTCCTCGGGATCATCTCCGGCGTCATCTGCGCCCTGACGGCCAGGCAGCGGCTCACCGGCGCCGGAATCAAGGCCCGGCTGGCCTTCCGTACGGCCAACAGGCACATCACGACACCCGTCCACCAGATCGCGGTGGACGGACACATGGCGCTGGACGACACACTGCTGCGCGAGCAGTTGACGGCCGCGCGAGGGATGCGGGCGGGCCGGGACTTCCAGCCGGCGCCGCATCTGGCCACCGTGACGGTGGTGTGGTGCGCCGGCGCGAGCTTCGGCGACGGCAGCGGCTCCGGTGACGGAGGAGGGGGCGGAGGCGGCTGCGGCGGTGGCTCGGGAGGTTCGGGCTGCGGCAGTTCGGGCGGTGGCTGTGGCGGTGGCGGTGGCTCCGGTGACGGAGGAGGGGGCGGTGGCGGAGGCTGCGGGGGTGGCGGCGGAGGTTGTGGTGGAGGAGGAGGCGGCGGCTGACCGGCGCTCCCAGCCCGCCAGTCGGCCCGCCACGGCGCCCTCACGTGCTCCGTACGCGCCCGCGTACGGAGCACGCCGCACCCGATCCCGCACCCCGTACGGTCCTCTTGAGTGACTGTATGACGCATCGGAGTCACGCCCTCCGACACCGCTCACAAATCCTTTACATACCTTCGGCGCCGGAGATGATCGCATTCCCCCACCGCGGCACGCCTGAAGGGAAAGCGATGAGAGCAGTTGCGAAGTACGGGGCCCTGGCCACCCTCGGCTCCTTGGTCCTGTCCACCCTCACCGTCGCCCCCGCGGGCGGCGCGGACTTCGCCGGCGCCTCGTCCGAGGAGCGCGGCACGATCGTCGCCGCCCAGCGCGCCGCAGCCGCCGGGATCGCGTTCCGTACGTGCCCCAAGGCCGAGATGCTGCCCGCGCCCGTCACCTGCGGCACGGTCGAGGTGCCGCTCGACTACGCCCGCCCGGACGGCGAACGGATCAGACTCACCGTCAGCCGGGTCAAGGCGTCCGGCAAGACCGGCGCGGCGGGCGGCGACGGCAAGGCCGTGGAGACCGTCCAGCGCCAGGGCGCGCTGGTCTACAACCCCGGCGGCCCCGGCGCCTCCAGCATGGCCTTCCCGATGGCGGCCGGCCTGCCCGAGTGGAAGCGGATCGCGGCGGCGTACGACATCGTCGGCTACGCCCCGCGCGGCGTCGGCCGCTCCGCGCCGCTGTCCTGCCAGAACGCCACCGACTTCGCGAAGGCCCCCACCCTCGCGCCGACCTACCCCTCGGAGTCGTACAAGAGGGAGCGTGTCGCCCGCGCCAAGGCGTACGCCCAGGGCTGTGCCCGCAGCGGCGGACCGGCCCTGCGCCACTACACGTCGCTGAACAACGCCCGCGACCTCGACGTCCTGCGGGCCGCCCTCGGCGAGAAGAAGCTGTCCTTCATGGGCGCCTCCTACGGAACGTACTTCGGCGCCCTGTACGCGTCGCTCTTCCCGTCCCATGTGCGCCGGATGGTCTTCGACTCGGCCGTCAACCCGGACCCGGACCAGATCTGGTACCGCAACAACCTCGACCAGTCCCGCGCCTTCGAGCAGCGCTGGGCGGACTTCCGGGCCTGGGTCGCCAAGCACGACGCGACGTACCGCCTCGGCGCCACGGCCGACGAGGTGCAGCGCAGCTACGAGCGGGTACGGGCGGCGGTCGCGCACCACCCGGCGGGCGGCAAGGTCGGCCCCGGCCAACTGCACGCGGCGATGCTCGGGGCGGGCTACTACGACGACTACTGGGCGATGCGCGCGACGGCGCTCTCCGAGTTCCTGAAGGGCAACACGAAGCCCCTGATCGACCAGGCGACACCGCACCCGGCGGCGGCGTTCGACAACGAGAACAGCAACGCCGTCTACACGGCGGTGGAGTGCAACGACGCCCCGTGGCCGACGGACTGGAAGGTGTGGGACCGCGACAACACCGAACTGGCCGAGCACGCCCCGTTCGAGACATGGGACAACGCGTGGATGAATCTGCCGTGCGCCTTCTGGTCCGCGCCGCGCCAGCGGCCCGCCGACATCCGCACCGACGCCGGTGAGCTGCCGCCGACGCTGATCCTGGCGGCGGAGCGGGACGCGGCGACGCCGTACCCGGGGGCGCTGGAGCTGCGACAGAGGCTGTCCGGCGCGGTGCTGGTGACCGAGCGCGGCGCGGGCACCCACGGCATCGCGGGCGGCCCCAACGCGTGCGTCAACGACCATGTCGAGGCGTATCTGCTGGCCGGGAAGACACCGGCGCGCGGCGCCGACTGCGCACCGCACGCGGAGCCGAACCCGGTTTCGCTGGAACGCGACGACACCCGCGCCGAAGTGCGACGGAGGCTGAACCCGGGCACCCAGCTCTGAGTCCGCGCCTCTCCGAGAGGTGCCCGAGCGCCGGGGGGGGGGCGCCGCCGGGGGGCCCGCCCCCCCCCCCCCGGCGGGGCGGGGGGGGGGGGGGGGGCGGGGCCCCC
>NZ_JBIAHA010000023.1:22010-170666 GCF_042870175.1 Streptomyces sp. NPDC006643
CCCCCGCCCCCCCCCCCCCCCCGCCCCCCCCCCCGCCCCCCCCGCCCCCCCCGCCCCCCCCCCCCCCCCCCCCCCCCCCCCCCCCCCGCGACACGTCTGTCCGGAGTCGCGGGTCTGTCAGGGGCAGGCGCCCGTCAGGGGCGGGCCAGCCAACCCTTGACGAAGGCGGCCTGGCCGACGTGCTGGAGATCGTCCGAGATCACGCTGAGGAGCCGCACGCCGAGCGTCACGGCCGGGACCCAGGTCCGGTCCACGACGCGTCCGTAGTCCGCGTCCTTGAGCGTCCTGACGTACGCGACGGTCTGCTCGTGCACGGCGTCGTGGTACCCCACCAGCGCCTCCCCGGTGATCCCGCCGACCGCCGCCACGTCCTCGGGCGAGTGTCCGTACCCGGTGGCCTTGCGCGAGAAGGGCAGCTCGAACGTGCCCGTCCAGTCCTGTGCGATCCACACCTCGTCCGTCCCGGCCAGGTCGGCGATGTGGTCGTCCTGGATGCGGGTGAGATGCCAGACGAGCCAGGCGATCGAGTTCGCGCCCTCGTCGACGCGTACGGCCAGCTCGTCCGGGGAGAGGCCGTCGACCACCCGGTGGACGTTCTCACGGATACGGTCGAAGGCGTCGATGAGCAGATCACCGCTCGCGGTCATGGCACGCTCCGATTCTGTCCGGCCCCCAGGTCGCCCGGGACCGGCCCCGGGAACAGGGCTGTCTCCAGCATCGCCTTCCCGGCCGTGCCGCGCTTCCCCGGAGCGGCCGGCTGCCGCCCGGCGGAGAGACACCGGTGCGGCGCGCTGGGAGCGCGCCGCACGCGGGGCCGAACCCGGTGTCGCTGGACGAGAGGCCCGGCCGCGGGCTGCCGCCGGTCGTCTGATCTTCCGGGTGGGACGGCCGGGCCGCCCGGGGGCGATCTGGCCGTCATGCAGTTGTGCGATCACGCTACGCGGACCGCGGGCCGCACCTGTGGATCAGGCGTGGTCAGGCGAGTTCGGCGACCAGGTCCGCCACCGACTTGCGGCGGCCGGTGTAGAACGGCACCTCTTCCCGTACGTACAGCCGTGCCTTCGAACCACGCAGATGACGCATCAGGTCGACGATCCGGTCCAGCTCGTCGGCCTCGAAGGCGAGAATCCACTCGTAGTCGCCGAGCGAGAAGGATGACACGGTGTTGGCGCGGACGTCCGGATATCCACGGGCCATCTTTCCGTGGTCGGCGAGCATCGTACGCCGCTCCTCGTCGGGCAGCAGATACCAGTCGTAGCTGCGTACGAAGGGGTAGACGCTCACCCACTGGCGCGGCGTCTCGTCGGCCAGGAAGGCCGGCACGTGGGACTTGTTGAACTCGGCGGGGCGGTGCAGCGCCATGTTCGACCAGACGGGCTCCAGCGCCCGGCCCAGCCTCGTACGGCGGAAGAGGTTGTACGCCCCCTGGAGCTCGTCCGCGGTCCCGGCGTGCCACCAGATCATCAGGTCGGCGTCGGCGCGCAGCCCGGAGACGTCGTACGTGCCGCGCACGGTGATGTCCTTGGCGGCGAGCTGGTCGAACAGCTCCTGGACCTCGTCGGCGTAACCGGCCCGGTCCTCCGGCAGCAGATCGCGCAGCTTGAAGACGGACCACAGCGTGTAGCGGATGACGTCGTTGAGATCCTTGGCCTTCTTGCCCGCGTTGGGGGTCTTGTCTGGTGCGGAAGTCATACGGCTATTCTCCCGCGCCCCGATCGGTGCCCCGCGCCAGGGTCGGCGTGGCCATGATCTCGTCGGCGGCGCGCCGGGCGCTCGCGATACAGGCGGGGATGCCGACGCCGTCGTACGGGGCGCCGCAGACGCGCAGTCCGGGGAGTTTCGCGACGGCCTCGCGGATACGGGCGACGCGGGCGAGGTGGCCGACGGGGTACTGCGGGAGGCCGCCGATCCAGCGGGTCACCTCGGTGGCGACGGGCCGGGCGGCGAGTCCGACGGCGGCGCCGAGGTCGCGCAGGGACGCCCCGACGAGTTCGGCGTCCTCGCGCTGGAGCTGGTCCTCCTCGCCGTACCGGCCGATGGAGGTACGCAGGACGAACAGGTCCGGCGCCGACTCGGCGACCCAGCCCCACTTGCGGGTGGAGAAGGTGGCGGCCTTGATGGTGCGGCCGTCGACGGGCGGGACGAGGAAGCCGCTGCCGTCGGGCAGGCCGGGCAGTGAGGTGAGCGCGGCGCGGGGGAACGCCATCGTCACGAGCGCCATGGAGGCGTACTCGATCCCGGCGAGTTCGGCGGACGCGCCGGGTGACTCGTGCGCGAGGAGGGCGGAGGCGGACCAGGCGGGGTTGGCCATGATCACCCCGTCGGCGGCGACGGACTCCCGCTCGGTCCGCACGGTCCAGCCGTCGGCGGTGCGGGTGACGGCGAGGACGGGCGCCTCCGTACGGATGTCGCCCCCGCGCGCCCGTACGGCGTCGGCGACGGCGCCCGGCAGCCGGCCGACGCCGCCGTCGATGCCGGTGAACACGGCGTCGGTGCGGGGGTGTTCGGCGGCCTTGGCCTGGACGGCGCGGACGGCGTCGAGCAGCGAGTCGTGCCTGCGCAGCGCCTCGTACAGCTGGGGTACGGCGGCGCGCATCGAGATCCGGTAGGCGTCGCCCGCGTACACGCCGCCGAGCAGGGGCTCCACGAGCCGGTCCACGACCTCGTGCCCCAGTCGCTCCGCGACGTACTCGCCGACGGACACGTCGTCGCCGACCCGCGCCGGGCCGAGGTCCCCCTCGCGGCCGATCCTGGCGACGCCTTCCACGGAGAGCAGCCCGGTGAGGGCCGAGGCGTCACCCGGCACACCCATCACATGGCCCTTGGGCATGGCACACAGCTCCCCGCGCGACCAGAGCGACGCCGAGGCCGTGGCGGGCGGCTGGAGGCGCTCAGACAGCCCCACGGAGCGTGCGAGGTCGACGGCCTCGGGCCGGCGGGCGAGCATCGACTCGGCGCCGAGGTCGACGGGGGCGCCCGCGATCTCGCCGGTGCGGAGTTTGCCGCCGAGGCGGTCGGTCGCCTCCAGGAGGGTCACGCGGGCGCCGGCGGACAGCAACCGGTCCGCGGCGGCGAGCCCGGCGATGCCGCCGCCGATGACGACGACATGGGGCGCGGGACGGGCGGAAGGCGCGTGCCCGCCGGGAGGCGCGTGACCGTCGAGAGGCGCGGGATTCGGACTGCTCACCATGGCCTCCACTCTCTCAGACCGTTTCCGGCCCGCGTCCGGCGAGCCTCGGCACGTACCGAGTCCCGACCGTGACCGCTTCGCGACCGGAAAAGCGCAACCCGCGCCGCTGACGGTCCGTCGAACCGGCGACATCTACGCACAGCGTCCTTGGGGGGATCGACATGCGTGCACTTCCCGCATTCGCGGCAGCGCTTCTCACCGTTTCACTGGCCCTGGCCGGGTGCAGCGGGGCGAGTTCGGACGGCGGCGACCTGAAGTCCGACAGCGCGGCCAAGCCCGCGGCGGGCCGGCAGGGGGCGGGGGCGGCGGCCGACGAGGCCGGGGGCGAGGGCGAGGGCCAGGCGGACGGCGGCAAGGCCGTCGACAAGGAGTCCGCGAAGACCCATGTGATCCGTACCGCGGTTCTCTCGGTGGAGGTGCGGAGCGCGACAAAGGCGCTCGCCGACGCCCGTTCGGTCGCGCTGGACGCGGGCGGCGTGGTCGAGGACGAGACCACCGAGCGCATCGACGACACCCACGTGGCCTCGACCGTCGTACTGCGGGTCCCGGAGGCCGAGTACGACTCCGTCCTCACCGAACTGGCGGGCGCCGGGAAGCTGTTGTCCCGCACGGCGAACGCGAAGGACGTCACCGAGCAGGTGGTCGACGTGAACAGCCGGATCGCGACACAGCGCGCGAGCGTCGACCGCGTACGGAAGTTGATGGACCAGGCGCGGGACATCAAGGACGTGGTGGCCCTGGAGTCCCAGCTGAACACACGTCAGTCGGAGCTGGAGTCGCTGCTGGCCAAGCAGGCGTCGCTCGCCGACCGGACGACGATGGCGAGCATCCGGCTCGATCTGAGCGAGCCGTCGAAGGAGGAGCAGAACTCCGGGGACGACGACCCGGACTTCCTGGACGCGCTCGGCGGCGGCTGGGATGCGTTCGTGTCGATGCTGCGGTGGATCGTCGTGGTGCTGGCGGCGATCCTGCCGTTCGTCGTGGCGCTGGCGGTGCTGTTCGGGCTGTGGCTGCTGTTCGGCGCCCGGCTGCGACCGCGGCGTACGCCGGATCCCGCCCCCGTCGAGACGTTCGCCCCGGCGGCGGCGCCGGATCCCGGCCCGGCGCCGGACGCGGGCGGGCGGGACTGACCCGCCGCCTCCGCGTAGCGTCTGTGTGCCGGGTGCACGGTGCCCGGCACACATCCGAAAGGACGCGCAATGGCAGCGGAGCGCTTGGTGGTCATCGGCGGCGACGCGGCGGGAATGTCCGCCGCGTCGCAGGCCCGTAGGTTCAAGGGGCCCGAGGAGCTGGAGATCGTCGCCTTCGAGCGCGGCGACTTCGCCTCGTACTCGGCGTGCGGCATTCCGTACTGGGTCGGCGGTGACGTCGAGCGGCTGGAGGATCTTGTCGCCCGTACGCCGGAGGAGCACCGGGAGCGCGCGATCGATCTGCGGATGCGGACCGAGGCCGTGGAGATCGACACCGCCGGCCGACGGGTCCTGGCCAGGGATCTGGACGCCGGGACGGAGTCCTGGACGGACTTCGACAAACTGGTGATCGCCACGGGCGCCCGCCCGATCCGGCCCCCGCTGCCGGGCATCGACGCCCCCGGTGTGCACGGCGTGCAGACCCTCGACGACGGTCGGGCGCTGATCGAGACCCTGACCCGCACGGGCACCGGCGGCGGGCGCGCGGTCGTCGTGGGGGCGGGCTACATCGGCGTCGAGATGGCGGAGGCGCTGCTCAAGCGCGGGTACGAGGTCACCGTCCTGCACCGCGACGAGCAGCCGATGGCCACACTGGACCCGGACATGGGCCGGCTGGTCCACGAGGCGATGGACGGCCTCGGCATCACCACGGTCGGCGGCGCCGCCGTGTCCAGGATCCTCACCGGTGACGACGGCCGGGTCAGGGCGGTCGTCACCGACGACGCCGAGTACCCGGCGGACGTCGTCGTCCTCGGTATCGGCGTCCGCCCCGAGACGGCGCTCGCCGAGGCCGCCGGTCTGCCGCTCGGCCCGCACGGCGGGCTGCTCACCGACCTGTCGATGCGGGTACGCGGCCACGAGAACATCTGGGCGGGCGGCGACTGCGTGGAGGTGCTCGACCTGACCACGGGCACCACCCGCCACATCGCGCTGGGCACGCACGCCAACAAGCACGGCCAGATCATCGGCGCCAACGTGGGCGGCGACTACGGCACCTTCCCGGGCGTCGTCGGCACCGCCGTCAGCAAGGTGTGCGACCGGGAAATCGCCCGTACGGGGCTGCGCGAGAAGGACGCCCGCGCGGCGGGGCTCAGCTACGTCTCGGCGACCATCGAGTCCACCGGCACCGCCGGGTATCTGCCGGGCGCGCGGCTGATGACGGTGAAGATGCTCGCCGAGCGCCGTACGGGCCGGCTGCTCGGCGTACAGATCGTGGGCGGCGAGGGCGCGGCGAAGCGGGTGGACATCGCGGCGGTCGCCCTCACGGCCCGGATGACGGTCGAGCAGATGACGGCGCTGGACCTGGGCTACGCGCCGCCGTTCTCCCCGGTCTGGGACCCGGTCCTGGTGGCGGCCCGCAAGGCGACGGCGGCGGTACGCAAGGCGGGCTGGTAGCGGCTTGGGCTGTCCGCCCTAGCGGGCGGTGCGGGTGTGGACGTACTCGGCCAGCCGCGTCAGCGAGTCCGGGTCCATGTTCGGCAGCACCCCGTGGCCCAGGTTGAAGATGTGCCCCTCCAACCCCTTGGCGGCGTCGAGGACTTCGTCGGTCTTCGTCTCCACGGCCCGCGTGGGGGCGAAGAGGACCGCCGGGTCGAGATTGCCCTGGAGCGCCTTGCCGGGGCCGACGCGGCGGGCCGCCTCGTCCAGGGGTACGCGCCAGTCGGCACCCACCACGTCCGCGCCCGCCTCGCCCATGAGGCCGAGCAGTTCGCCCGTCCCCACACCGAAGTGGATACGCGGCACGCCGTATCCGGCGATCATGTCGAAGACCTTGGCGGAGGCGGGCATCGCGGAGCGCCGGTAGTCGGCGGGGGCGAGCGCGCCGACCCAGGAGTCGAAGAGCTGTACGGCGCTGGCGCCCGCCTCGATCTGCACCTTGAGGAACGCGCCGGTGATCTCCGCGAGCCGGTCGAGCAGTTCGGCCCACAGCTCCGGGTCGCCGTACATCATGGCCTTGGTGTTCTCGTGGTTACGGGACGGCCCGCCCTCCACGAGGTAACTCGCGAGGGTGAAAGGGGCGCCCGCGAAGCCGATGAGCGGGGTGGACCCCAGCTCGGCGGTGAGCATGCCCATGGCCTCGGTGACGTAGTGGACGTCGTCCGGCGTCAGGTCCCGCAGCTGCGCGAGGTCGGCGCGGGTGCGGACGGGGTGCGCGACGACGGGGCCGACGCCCGGCTTGATGTCGAGGTCGACGCCGATGGCCTTGAGCGGGACGACGATGTCGCTGAAGTAGATCGCGGCGTCGACCCCGTGCCGGCGTACCGGCTGGAGCGTGATCTCGGTGACCAGATCCGGCCGCATGCACGACTCCAGCATCGCGGTGCCCTCGCGCAGCTTGCGGTACTCGGGCAACGAGCGCCCCGCCTGTCGCATGAACCACACGGGGGTGTGCGGTACGGGCTCCCGCCTGCACGCCTTCATGAAGGCGGAGTCGTGGGTGGCGAGTGTCGCCGCTGTGGGTGCGGTCTTCGTCGGCTGGCCCGAGGGGCGGTCGTTGGCGCTCACGCCCAGAATCTTCGCATGTACACAGAAGCGGGCGCCCCGGGCCGGGTGTCCTTCACCGCACGGGACGCTCGTTCCGCCTACTCTTCCCCGCATGGCTGCGGCTCAGGGACAGTTTTCTGATCATTCCAACGGCGTCGGCGGTGCGGGGGGTACGGAGGAGGACTCCGTCCCGTCCGCGTTCCGGCTGGCCGTCGAAGCTCTGCGGACGGCGCGGCTGCGCCCCGAGATGGAGATCGACCCGACCAAGCCGCCCCAGCGGCTCGCGCCGCACGCGTACGCGCTGGAGGCGGCGGTCGTCCAGGGGGACGACGACCTGGCCGACGGCCGGCTCGTCCTGCTCCACGACCCGGACGGACACGACGCCTGGCAGGGCACCTTCCGGCTGGTGACGCTCGTCCGGGCGGAGCTGGAGCCGGAGATGGCGGTGGACCCGCTGCTCCCGGAGGTCTGCTGGTCGTGGCTGACGGGGGCGCTGGAGGCGCGCGGGCTCTCCTACGGAGAACCGAGCGGCACCGTCACGCGCGCGGGGTCGCACTACTTCGGCGGACTCTCGGAGCGCCGCCCGGCGACACAAATCGAGATCCGGGCGTCCTGGACGCCACGCGAGGGCATGGGCGGAGTCCCGGACGCGGCAACGCACTTGGCGGCCTGGTGCGATCTGCTGTGCCAGCTCGCGGGCCTGCCGCCGGCGGCCCCGACGGGCCCGACGGAGCCGGGGGCGGGCGTGGTCTCACTCCCCCAGCGCCGAGGTCCCCAGGCCCGCTAGGACCGTCCCGTCCAGGCGCCGGGATCGGCGCTCCGGGGAGGGGGCCACTCGTAGGATGATCGATCGCGTATCCGAATTGCCCGAATTGTTACTCATCAATTCGTGATCATTCTCTAAAGGCGGGGACGGTTGCTGCCGAAGAGGTCAATGACCCTTCAAGCACGGTTCGCCCCCGGCCTCATCCCCAGAGCCGGCCCGTCCCGCACCTTCCCAGGAGGCCTGGTGTCCGTTCTCCTCGAGCAGCCCGCAAGCCTGGTCGCCTACCGCCCGAACAAGCCGACGGCCATGGTCGTCGTGGCCGACCCTCGCGTCCGCTCCACCGTCACCCGCCACCTGTGGGCGCTCGGAGTACGTGACGTCATCGAGGCTTCGTCCATCGCGGAGGCGCGTCCCCGCGTCGGCAATCCACGCGACATCTGCGTGGCCGACGTCCACCTGCCCGACGGTTCCGGGCTGACCCTGCTGTCCGAGACCCGGGCAGCAGGCTGGCCCAACGGCCTCGCCCTCTCCGCCGCCGACGACATCGGCGCGGTGCGCAACGCCCTCGCGGGCGGAGTCAAGGGCTACGTCGTGACCGGTACCCGTACGAACATCGGCCACCCCGGCCGCCCCGGCGCCGCACCCATCGGCGCGGGACCCCGCATGCACCGCCGCCCCCCGGGTTCCCCGAGCCACCCGGGCGGCTACCGCGAGCTCTCCGGCCGTGAGGTCGAGGTGCTCAGACTCGTCGCCGAAGGCCAGTCGAACAAGGCGATCGGCGTCTCCATGGGGCTCTCCGCCCTGACCGTCAAGAGCCACCTCGCCCGCATCGCGCGCAAGCTCGGCACGGGCGACCGGGCCGGAATGGTCGCCGTGGCCCTGCGCACCGGAATCATTCACTGACCGGTTTCACCCTCCCCACCGGCCGCATCGCCCGCCGACGGAACGTTCCGTCGGCGGGCGGCGTCCGTTCACAGATACCCTTGACACGTGACCGACGCCCAAGAGACCGCAGAAGACCCACCACTGCGAACCACCGGGGGCGCTCCCCCGGACGACGTCGAAACGGCGCCGATCCCTTTGTTGGAGCCTCGCGAAGGCATTCCGCCGGTGGTCGCCACCGAAGAAGCGCTCGCCGAGGTGATCGCTGCCTTCGCCGCGGGCACCGGCCCGCTGGCCGTCGACGCCGAGCGCGCGTCCGGCTACCGCTACGGGCAGAGCGCGTATCTCGTACAGCTGCGCCGTGAGGGCGCGGGCACCGCGCTCATCGACCCCGTCGGCTGCCCCGACCTCTCCGCCCTCGGCGACGTCCTCGCCGACACCGAGTGGATCCTGCACGCCGCCACCCAGGACCTGCCGTGCCTGCGGGAAATAGGCATGCGCCCCACGCGGCTGTTCGACACGGAGCTCGCGGGACGTCTCGCGGGCTTCCCCCGCGTCGGCCTCGGCGCGATGGTCGAGAACGTCCTCGGCTTCGCGCTGGAGAAGGGCCACTCCGCCGTCGACTGGTCGACCCGTCCGCTCCCCGAGCCGTGGCTGCGGTACGCCGCGCTAGACGTCGAACTGCTGGTCGACCTGCGCAACGCGCTGGAGAAGGAGCTGGACCGGCAGAACAAGCTGGACTGGGCCTGGCAGGAGTTCGACGCGATCGCCTCGGCCCCGCCGCCGCCCCCGCGCAAGGACCCGTGGCGCCGTACGTCCGGCATGCACAAGGTCCGGCGGCGTAGGCAGATGGCCGTCGTACGGGAGCTGTGGAACACCCGCGACCAGGCCGCGCAGCGGCGCGACGTCTCCCCCGGCAAGGTCCTCAGCGACGGCGCGATCATCGAGGCGGCGCTGGCCCTGCCGGTGAACGTGCACGCCCTCACCGCGCTGCCCGGGTTCGGGCACCGGATGGGGCGGCGCGCGCTCGAACAGTGGCAGACGGCGATCGACCGGGCGAAGGCGCTGCCCGACACGGAGCTGCCGCAGCCGGGCCAGCCGCTGAACGGTCCGCCGCCGCCGCGTTCGTGGGCGGACAAGGACCCGGAGGCGGCGGCCCGCCTCTCGGCCGCGCGCGCGTCGGTGACGGCGCTCGCGGAGCGGCTGAACATGCCGCAGGAGAACCTGATCACGCCGGACACGGTGCGGCGGGTGTGCTGGGAGCCGCCGGCGGAGCGGAGCATGGAGGCGGTGTCGTCGGCGCTGGCCGCGCATGGGGCGCGGCGGTGGCAGGTGGAACAGGTGGCGCCGCTGTTGGCACGGGCGTTGGGGGCGACGGCGGCGACGGGCTGAGGGGCGGTTGCGGGGTCGCCTCCGGCGGGGGTTGCGGGGTCCCTCCGGGTTGCGGTTGTCGGCTGACGGTCGGGGTGCGGGGTCTTCGGAGGGGGGTGTCCGGACGGCGTGACTTACGCCGCGTGCAACGCTCGTTGGACCCGATGAGGCCTCCTTGTCCACGCGACACAAGTCAGCCTGAGTGTCCGAACACCCCCCTCCTGCGACCCCACCCCCCTCACACCGCCACACAGCACTGCTCAAGCAGCGGGTGGGCGGGGTGGGCCCGGACCGTACGGCCTTGACACCCGTCTTGCCGGGTGGCTGGCCTGCCGGGCAGCGTGTTCCGGGTCCCCTGACACCCTCCGCGGGTTGGGAGGGGGACGCGCAGGGGTCGTGGTCGGACACTCAGGCTGACTTGTGCCGCGTGGACAACGTGGGTCGTCGGGTCCAACGAACCGTGCACGCGGCGTAAGTCACGCCGTCCGGCCATGACCCCGGAGCGGCACCCGGACACCGGCCGCAACCCACCCAGCCCGTCCGGCGCCTGAGGACGAACCCACCCACCGGCCTGCGGGTGGACCCGGACACCGACCGCAACCCACCCAGCCCGTCCGGCGCCTGAGGACGAACCCGGCCCGCAGGGTGATCCGGGGAACACCCCGTCGGCCTGGGCAGCACGGTTACCCGCAAGTAGCATAGGATCCGAGCAAGCGTGCCCGCAGAGCCATCGCGACCCTGGAGGAGAGCCATCGTGCCTCGTACCGTCAGGGACGTCGTCTTCGTCGACGGCGTCCGCACCCCGTTCGGCAAGGCGGGCCCGAAGGGCATCTACCACGAGACCCGGGCCGACGATCTCGTCGTGAAGGCCATCCGGGAGCTGCTGCGGCGCAACCCGGACCTCGACCCCGCGAAGATCGACGAGGTCGCCATCGCCGCGACCACGCAGATCGGTGACCAGGGCCTGACCATCGGCCGTACCGCCGGGATCCTCGCCGGGCTGCCGCAGTCCGTACCCGGCTACTCGATCGACCGCATGTGCGCCGGTGCCATGACCGCCGTGACGACCACCGCCGGTTCCATCGCCTTCGGCGCGTACGACGTCGTCGTCGCCGGCGGTGTCGAGCACATGGGCCGCCACCCGATGGGCGAGGGCGTCGACCCGAACCCGCGGTTCGTGTCGGAGAAGCTCGTCGACGAGTCCGCCCTGTTCATGGGCATGACCGCGGAGAACCTGCACGACCGCTTCCCGCACATCACCAAGCAGCGCGCCGACGAGTACGCCGTGCGCTCGCAGGAGAAGGCCGCGAAGGCGTACGCGAACGGCAAGATCCAGCAGGACCTGGTGCCGATCTCCGTACGCCGCACCAGCCCCGAGGGCGGCGAGACCGGCTGGGGTCTGGCCACCGAGGACGAGCCGATGCGGCCCGGCACCACGCTGGAGTCGCTGGCCGGGCTCAAGACCCCGTTCCGCCCGCACGGCCGTGTCACGGCCGGTAACGCGGCGGGGCTGAACGACGGCGCCACCGCCTCTCTGATCGCGTCGGAGGAGTTCGCGCGGGAGGCCGGGCTGCCGGTCAAGATGCGGCTCGTGAGCTACGCGTACGTGGGTGTCGAGCCGGAGGTCATGGGCTTCGGCCCGATCCCCTCGACCGAGAAGGCGCTGGCCAAGGCCGGTCTGTCGATCGACGACATCGGCCTGTTCGAGATCAACGAGGCGTTCGCCGTCCAGGTGATCGCCTTCCTCGACCATTACGGCATCGCGGACGACGACCCGCGCGTCAACCAGTACGGCGGCGCCATCGCGTACGGCCACCCGCTCGCGTCCTCCGGCGTACGGCTGATGACGCAGCTGGCCCGGCAGTTCGAGGAGCAGCCGCAGGTCCGTTACGGCATCACGACCATGTGCGTCGGCTTCGGCATGGGCGCGACGGTCGTCTGGGAGAACCCGCACTTCGACGGAGGAAACAAGTGAGCACCGCTGAACTCCTGAAGGGCGCGGCCGAGCTGTTCCCGGACGAGGTCGTCACCCAGGCGCACGTACGCCACCTCGAACTCCCCGGCGGCGTGGGCACGTTCGCGCTCATCACGCTGGACAACGGGCTGGACCACACGAAGCCGACGACGTTCGGCCCGCAGTCGCTGGCGAACGTCGACGCGGCGCTCACCCAGGTCGAGGCCGAGGCCGCCGAGGGGAAGATCGTCGGTGTCGGGGTGACCGGCAAGCCGTTCATCTTCGCCGTGGGCGCCGACCTCAAGGGTGTCGAGCTGCTGAAGCGGCACGAGGACGCGCTGGCCATCGGCAAGGGCGGCCACGACGTCTTCAAGCGGCTCGCGGGCATCGCAGTGCCGACGTTCGCGTACTACAACGGCGCCGCGATGGGCGGTGGCGTCGAGATCGGGCTGCACTGCTCGTACCGCACCGTCTCCGCCGCGCTGCCGGCCTTCTCGCTGCCCGAGGTCTTCCTCGGTCTCGTCCCCGGCTGGGGCGGCTGCACGCTGCTGCCGAACCTGATCGGCGCCGATCGCGCGGTCACGGTGATCATCGAGAACTCGCTCAACCAGAACAAGCAGCTCAAGGGCGCGCAGGTCTATGAACTGGGCATCGCCGACGCCCTGTTCGAGGGTGCGGACTTCCTGGAGCAGTCGCTGCTGTGGACCGCGTCGGTCCTCAGCGGTGAGCTGACGGTCGCGCGCCCGGAGATCGACCGGGGCGAGGCGTGGGACCAGGCCGTCGAGCGCGGCCGGTTCGTGGCCGACTCCAAGGTGCACGGCGCGGCCCCCGCCGCGTACCGCGCGCTGGACATCATCGCCGCCGCGAAGAACGGTGACCTCCAGGCGGGTTACGACGCCGAGGACACCGCGCTCGCCGACCTGATCATGGGCGGTGAACTGCGCTCCGGGATCTACGCGTTCAACCTCGTGCAGCGGCGCGCCAAGCGCCCGGCGGGCGCGCCCGACAAGGCGCTCGCGCGCCCCGTCACCAAGGTCGGCGTCGTCGGCGCCGGGCTGATGGCCTCACAGCTGGCGCTGCTGTTCCTGCGCCGGCTCGAAGTGCCGGTGGTGCTCACGGACATCGACCAGGAGCGGATCGACAAGGGTGTGGGCTACGTCCACGCCGAGATCGACAAGCTGCTCGGCAAGGGCCGGATCAACCAGGACAAGGCCAACCGCTACAAGGGTCTGGTCACCGGAGTCCTGGACAAGGCCGACGGGTTCGCGGACGCGGACTTCGTCATCGAGGCCGTCTTCGAGGAGATGGGCGTCAAGCAGAAGGTGTTCGCGGAGGTCGAGGCGGTCGCCCCGGCGCACGCGATCCTCGCCACCAACACCTCGTCGCTGTCGGTGTCCGAGATGGCCTCGAAGCTGAAGAACCCGGAGCGGGTCGTCGGCTTCCACTTCTTCAACCCCGTTGCGATCCTGCCCCTGTTGGAGATCGTGCGCGGCGAGCAGACGGACGACGCGTCGCTGGCGACGGCGTTCGGTGTCGCGAAGAAGCTCAAGAAGAGCGCGGTGCTGGTGAAGGACGCGCCAGCGTTCGTGGTGAACCGCATCCTCACCCGCTTCATGGGCGAGATCCAGAACGTCATCGACGAGGGCACGCCCGTCGACGTGGCGGAGCGGGCCGTGGAGCCGCTGGGGCTGCCGATGTCGCCGCTGGTCCTGCTGGAGCTGGTCGGTCCCGCGATCGGTCTGCACGTCTCCGAGACCCTCAACCGGGCGTTCCCGGACCGCTTCACGGTCTCGCCGAACCTGGCGGCGGTCGTGAAGGCGGGCAAGCGGGGCTTCTACGTGTACGACTCCGGCAAGCCGGAGCTGGACCCGGAGGTCGCGGCGCTGCTCAAGCAGGGCGACACGGCGCTGACCGAGGAGCAGACGCGGGCGCGCGTGCTGGACGCGGTGGCGCAGGAGATCGGCCTGATGCTGGACGAGGGCGTCGTCGCGGAGGCCCAGGACATCGACCTGTGCCTGCTGACGGGCGCGGGCTGGCCGTTCCACCTGGGTGGCATCACGCCGTACCTGGACCGGGAGGGCGTCTCGGAACGGGTGAACGGCAAGCGGTTCCTGGCACCGGGCGTGGCGAGCGTGCCGGCGTAACGCGGCTGGACTGATCACCGGACGGGCCCGGGCGGGAACTTCCGCCCGGGCCCGCCTGGGTTGCGGTTGTCGGCTGACGGTCGGGGTGCGGGGTCTTCGGAGGGGGGTGTCCGGACGGCGTGACTTACGCCGCGTGCAACCTCGTTGGACCCGATGAGACCTCCTTGTTCACGCGACACAAGTCAGCCTGAGTGTCCGAACACCCCCCTCCTGCGACCCCGCCCCCCTCACACCGCCACGACGTCCCCACAAACCCCCGGTGGGCGGGGTGGGGGTGGGGTGGGACCGGACCGGGCGGCCATGACACCCGTCTTGCCGGGTGGCTAGCCTGCCGGGCAGCGTGTTGCGGGTCCCTGACACCCTCCGCGGGTTGGGAGGGGGACGCGCAGGGGTCGTGGTCGGACACTCAGGCTGACTTGTGCCGCGTGGACAACCCGGGTCGTCGGGTCCAACGAGCGGTTCACGCGGCGTAAGTCACGCCGTCCGGCCATGACCCCGGAGCGGCACCCGGACACCGGCCGCAACCCACCCAGCCCGTCCGGCGCTTGAGGACGAACCCGGCCCGCAGGCGCGGACCCCGGCAACCGGCGGACCCGGTACACGAACCCGTCACACCCGCGACCACGCCTCCAGCGCCAACCCCGGCTCCGCCTTCTGCCGGGCCACCCGCAGGCCGCCGTCCTTCGCGATCGTCGCCATCACCACGCGGCCCCGGCCGTCCAGGGCCAACGCGGGTGCGCCCACGCACTGTTCGCCCGTCGGGGTCCAGGTGACGCCCGCCGCCTCGTTCTCCGTCGGGTACGCGGCGAGCAAGGGGCGTCCGTCCAGGCCGCGTTGGGCCAGGATCGTGCAGTCGTGGCCGTCGACAGGCGTGCGGAGCAGGGCGATCGGGCCGGTGCCCGGACCGCCCAGCGGCGCGGTCTCGCCGCCGTCGAGGCGCCAGGCGTGCACCGTGCGGTCGTCCGTGTCGCGCCAGTAGTGCGTGAGGCGGTCGCCACCCGTACGCTCCGAGGTGAGGGTGCCGGGGGCGACGCGCGCCGCGAAGCTCTTCAGGTCGCGCTCGGCCTTCGCCGCCACCTTCGGCTGTCGCCAGCGCATCACCGCGTCGTCGGTCGGGCCCAGTACCTCGATCAGCCCGTCCTCGCCGACGACGGCCGCCGACTCGCCGGTCATCCGGGACCCCTTGAGGTCCGCCCACGCGAGCCACGCTCCGGTGGGCTTCTGGATCCGGGCCGACAGGCCCCGGCCCGCGTTGCGGGCGAAGAGGTGCAGCGAGCCGTTGGGGTCGATCACCGCCGACGGGAGGCCGAGCAGACCGCCCCGGGCGAGGTCCTTCGGGTACGGCGTACCGAGCGCCTGCCAGTCCCGCAGCGGGCGGCCGGTCTGGAACTGGACGGCGTACACGACGTCCGTCCGGATCTGGCCCTCGGCGGCGGGCTTGCGCCGCAGGCCCACCAGATGGACGTAGCCCTCGGCGCCGCTGGCGATGGAGAGGTACGGCAACAGGCCCGGGGCCGGGAGGAGTTCGGGGCCCGACCAGCTCGGTCCGCCGAGCCGGTCCTCCGTCCACCGCAGCACGCCGTCCTCGGTGGGCGCGTACGCGGTGAGTCTGCCGTCCTTGCCGCGCACCAGCCAGCTGGTGGTCGCGGGCAGGGCACCGTCGGCGGTGGGGAGGGGGATGGATTCAGCCGGCCGGGCGCCGGTGTCCGGGGCCTCGCCGGGGCTGCGTCCGGATCGTTTCGACGTCCGTGCGGACCGCAGTGCCATGACCCACTGCCACCTTCCCAGCGCATGAAATTTCCCCGACGATAGCATTCGCGGGCGAACGGGAACCGTACCGCCCCGGCCGGTTGTGGCACGCTCCTGAAGTGCGGATTCTACTGATTGTCGACGGGGCGAACGTGGTCGGTTCGGTGCCCGACGGATGGTGGCGCGACCGGCGCGCGGCGGCCGAGCGGCTGCGGGAGCGCCTGGTGCCGCTGGCCGCGGACGGGCTGCCCGACGTGGGGATTCCCGGGCCGGTTGAGCTGGTGCTGGTCGTGGAGGGGCGGGCGCGGGATGTGGAGTCCGTGCCGGGTGTACGGGTGGAGTCGGCGCCCGGCAGTGGCGACGACCTGATCGCGGAGCTGGCGCGGGGCGCGGGAGACCGGCCCTGTGTGGTCGTCACCGCCGACCGGGAGCTGCGGAGGCGGGTGGAGGCGTACGGGGCGCGCTGTGTGGGGCCCCGTACGGTGCGTCAGCCGCCGGAGGAGCGGACGTAGAGGACCGTGCCCTCGACGGTGCCGGGCAGTGGCTCGTACTGACCGGCCAGCAGGCGCCGTAGCGTCGGGAGGCGTTCGGGGGCGTAGGGCTTGCCCCGGGAGTCGTCGACGATCAGGGCGGGCGGACTGGCCCGCATCTCCTCGGCGAAGATCCGCCAGGCGCCGGGCATCCCGAACTCCTCGCCGACCTGGGGGCCGTCCCGGCCGCCGCTGAAGTTGGTGAGGAGCCCGGCGGTCAGATAGCGGCTTGCGGGCTCGCGGTCGGCGAGGCGGTACGTCTGCGGGTGCATGCCCCAGACGAGGACCCGGTCCGTGGGGGCGCTGTGTTCGCGTACGGCTCTGGCGACGCGTTCGGCGTGGGTGAGTTCCGCGTGGGGCGCGAAGAAGGCCCAGAGCACGAAGAGGGCGCAGGCACCGGCCGGGACGGACAGGACGTGTCTGAGCCGCTCGTGGCGCAGCGAACGCAGGGTCGCGGTCGCCAACAGGGCGATGGGCGGCAGGAGTTGCAAGAAGTAGTGGCCGTAGAAGTGGAAGCCCACGGCGACGGCCGCGGCGGAGGCGGCGAACCAGACCCAGAGGTCGGTGAGGGGTCCCCCGGCGGGCCGGCGGTGGGTCCGCAGGGCCCTGCGGACCGGGGGGACGATGCCGACGCAGCAGAGGCAGAGGATGAGGCTGTTCACGAACGCCCGGATGAGGACGTGGAGTTCGGAGCCGGTGAGGGAGAGCGCGTACGCCCCCGATCCGGTGACCGTCCAGAAGACGAAGCCCGCCGGGTCGGTCAGCAGCGCCGCGGCGGCGACCGGGACGGCGAAGCCGGCGCCCGTACGGAGCAGGGCCGGGCGCAGCGCGGGGCCGGGGCCGGTGGTGCGCCAAAGGAGCCAGAGCACGGGGACGAGGACCACGCCCCCGGTCTGTTTGGTGAGGAACGCCCCGGCGACGGCCACTCCTGCGGCGCCCCAGCGGCCCCGGTCGGCGCAGAGGACGGCCGCCGCCGTGCAGGGCAGCATGACGACCTCGAAGGTGACGGCCTGGGTGTCCTGGGGGATGAATCCGACCGAGATCAGCAGGAAGAGCACTCCGGCCGTGACGCCGGACCGGTCGCCCCAGCGGCGCCGGGCGAAGGCCGCGAGGAGGGCGGCGGTGGTGAACTGGGCGCCGATCGCGAGGAGTTTCATCGCCTGGGCGGATCCGTCGCCGAAGAGCGTGAAGGCCGCCTCGTACAGCCAGGGCAGCAGGGGCGGCTTGCGGTCGACGACGGTCTCGTACAGCTCGCCGCCGTCCGCCAGTATCCGGGCCTGTACGGCGAGATAGCCCTCGTCGGGGCTCCAGAAGGGGTGCAGGAAGGACGGGAGCCTGATGGCGAGGGCGACGGCCGCCAGGACGGGCAGCAGCCGCCGCCAGAAGCCGTACGCGGCCGTACGGGTGGGCCGGGGCGGGGCGGGGGCGAGGCGTGGTGCGGTGGAGGGCTCGACGGACATGCGTGACTTTCCTGCGGGGACGGGAACCGGTGTGGTGTCAGCCGGACTTGCCGAGGCGGCTGTTGGCCCGTCCGTAGGCGAAGTAGACGACCACGCCGATGGCCATCCAGATGGCGAAGCGCAGCCAGGTCTCGGCGGGCAGGTTGAGCATCAGCCACAGCGAGGCCATCACCGACACGGCCGGCAGCCAGGGCACCAGTGGGGCGCGGAAGGACCGGGGCAGGTCGGGGCGCGTACGGCGCAGGATGACCACGCCGATCGCGACGACGACGAAGGCGAAGAGCGTGCCGATGTTCACCAGGGAGGCCAGTTCCTCGATGCTGGTGAAGCCCGCGACGATGGCGATGATCACGCCGAGCAGCACCGTCGAGCGGTACGGGGTGCGGAAGCGGGGGTGGACGTGTGAGAAGACCCGTGGGAGCAGCCCGTCGCGGCTCATCGCGAAGAACACCCGGGTCTGGCCGAGCAGCAGGATCATGCACACGGTGGTGAGGCCGACGGCGGCGCCGAAGCTGATGACACCGGAGTAGAAGGGGTGTCCGGTGGCCTTGAAGGCGTCGGCGAGCGGTGCGTCGACGGTGAGTTCGGTGTACTTCTGCATGCCGGTGACGACGACGGACACGGCCACGTACAGCACGGTGCAGATGATCAGTGAGCCGAGGATGCCGCGGGGCATGTCGCGCTGCGGGTCCTTCGTCTCCTCGGCCGCCGTGGCGACGATGTCGAAGCCGATGAAGGCGAAGAAGACGACGGAGGCGGCGGTGAAGATGCCCATGACGCCGAAGTTGGTGGGCGCGTAGCCGAACATCAGCTGGATGAGCGGTGAGTCGAGACCGCCGCCGGAGGGCTGTTCCTGGGCCTTGGGGATGAACGGCGAGTAGTTCGCGGAGTCGATGAAGAACGAGCCCGCGATGATGACGATCAGGACGACGGCCACCTTGATGACCACGACGACCGTGGTGACACGGGCGGAGAGCTTCATCCCGAGCACGAGGATCCCGGTCAGCAGGAGGACCAGGAGGAAGGCCAACAGATCGAAGCCGAAGCCCTCTTCGGCGTCGGTGCCCGCGAGGGCGTGGGGCAGGTGCCAGCCCGCGTTGTCGAGCAGCGACTGCACATAGCCGGACCAGCCGACGGCCACCACGGCGGTGGCGAGGGCGAATTCGAGGACCAGGTCCCAGCCGATGATCCAGGCGGGCAGTTCGCCCAGTGAGGCGTAGCTGAAGGTGTACGCGGAGCCGGCCACCGGCACGGTGGAGGCGAACTCCGCGTAGCAGACGGCCGCGAGGGCGCAGACGATGCCGGCGGCGACGAAGGCGAGGGCGGTGGCGGGGCCCGCGTTGTCCTTGGCGACGGCGCCGGTGAGGACGAAGATGCCGGTGCCGATGATGACACCGACACCGAAGACCGTCAGATCGAGTGCGGAGAGCGACTTCTTGAGCGCGTGCTCCGGCTCTTCGGTGTCCTGGATGGACTGTTCGACGGTCTTCGTGCGGAACAGCGGGTTCCGTCCGCTGGGTTCCGTGTCGTGCTGGGTGCTCACCGGCGTACCTCCGAGTGCGTGGATGCCGCCATGATCGAGAGATGCCCGGCGGCCCCGGTGCCCGGAAGCGGTTATTTCACACGGATGGGCCGGTCGGACCACCCGTACAGGGAGTCCGACCGGCCCATCCGCCGGTGCGTCTTCTTCTACGACGAGGTCAGTCGCGCGTGACCTCTTCGGCCGACGGTACGCCGGCCATCCGGCCGTCGATCCGCGAGACGAGGCCGGTGACCTGGCGTGCGATGTCCGGGGCCGTCAGCCCGATTTCGGCCAGCAGCTCCTTGCGCGAGGCGTGGTCGAGGAAGCGGGCCGGGATGCCGAAGTCCCGCAGGGGGATGTCGACACCGGCGTCCCGCAGGGACTGGGCGACGGCCGAACCGACGCCGCCCGCGCGGCTGTTGTCCTCGACGGTGACGACGACGCGGTGCTGGTCGGCGAGCGGCGCGAGCGCCTCGTCGACGGGCTTGACCCAGCGCGGGTCGACCACGGTCGTCGAGATGCCCTGCTTGTCGAGGAGATCGGCGATCTCCAGGCACATCGGGGCGAGCGCGCCGACGGACACGAGCAGGACGTCCGCCGTGCCCTCGGCGGGCCGGCGCAGCACGTCCATGCCGCCGACCTTGCCCACGGCGGCGACGGCGGGGCCGACGGCGCCCTTGGAGAAGCGCACCACGGTCGGGGCGTCGTCGACCGCGACGGCCTCGCGCAGCTGCGCCCGTACCTGGTCGGCGTCGCGGGGGGCGGCGATCCGCAGGCCCGGCACGCACTGGAGGATGGACATGTCCCACATGCCGTTGTGGGACGCGCCGTCGGTGCCGGTGATGCCGGCCCGGTCGAGGACGAACGTCACTCCGCAGTTGTGCAGGGCGACGTCCATCAGGACCTGGTCGAAGGCGCGGTTGAGGAAGGTCGCGTACACGGCGAAGACGGGGTGCAGTCCGCCGGTGGCCAGGCCGGCCGCCGAGACCGCGCCGTGCTGCTCGGCGATCCCCACGTCGTACACCCGGTCCGGGAACGCCTTCGCGAACTTCTCCAGGCCGACCGGCTGGAGCATCGCGGCCGTGATGGCGACGATGTCGGCGCGTTCGTTGCCGAGTTTGACCATCTCCTCGCCGAACACCGAGGTCCAGTCGACGCCCGAACTGGCGATCGGCAGACCGGTGTCGGGGTGGATCTTGCCGACGGCGTGGAAGCGGTCGGCCTCGTCCTGCAGCGCGGGCTGGTAGCCGCGGCCCTTCTCGGTGAGGCAGTGGATGATGACGGGGCCGCCGAACCGCTTGGCGCGCTGGAGGGCCGACTCCATGGCCTCCAGGTCGTGTCCGTCGATCGGGCCGACGTACTTCAGGCCCAGGTCCTCGAACATGCCCTGGGGGGCGATGAAGTCCTTGAGGCCCTTCTTCGCGCCGTGCAGGGTCTCGTAGAGCGGGCGGCCGACGACCGGGGTGCGCTCCAGGATGTCCTTGCCGCGGGCCAGGAAGCGCTCGTAGCCGTCGGTGGTGCGCAGCGTCGCGAGATGGTTCGCGAGGCCGCCGATGGTGGGCGCGTAGGAGCGTTCGTTGTCGTTGACGACGATGACGAGGGGGCGGTCCTTGGCGGCGGCGATGTTGTTCAGCGCCTCCCAGGCCATGCCGCCGGTGAGCGCGCCGTCGCCGATGACGGCGACGACGTGGTCGTCGCGGCCGAGCACCTGGTTGGCCTTGGCGAGGCCGTCGGCCCAGCCGAGGACGGTCGAGGCGTGCGAGTTCTCGATGATGTCGTGCTCGGACTCGGCCCTGGACGGGTAGCCGGAGAGGCCGCCCTTGCTCTTGAGCCGGGTGAAGTCCTGGCGTCCCGTGAGCAGCTTGTGCACATAGGACTGATGGCCGGTGTCGAAGAGGACCTTGTCCTTGGGCGAGTCGAAGACCCGGTGCAGGGCGATCGTCAGTTCGACGACTCCGAGGTTGGGACCGAGGTGTCCGCCGGTCTTGGAGACGGCGTCGACGAGATAGGACCGGATCTCACGGGCGAGCTGGTCCAACTGCTCGGGGCCGAGGCGGTCCAGATCACGCGGGCCCTTGATCCGGGTCAGCAGGTCCCATCCGTCGCCCATCGCCGACTCGGGCGGTCGCGCTGCGCGCGGCTGTGTCACCGTGCCTCCTAAGCGTTGAACTGATCTCGCATGCCGGACGGCCGAGTCTAATGTTCCCCGTGCGGCGGGCGTCATCGGGCGGCGCGTAATTCACCGTACGGGCATGTGTGCGGATGTCAGACGTACGCCCCCGACGGGCGCGCCGGGACGCGGCCGTGCCCGGCACCGGGGCTTCCGGTACCGGGCACGACATGCGACGACGGCGGTCAGGCGCGGCCGGCGGTCTTCTGGGTCTTCCGGGTGACGGCGTCGATGACGACCGTGGCGAGAAGCACACCACCGGTGATCATGTACTGGATCGGTGAGGCGATGCCCTGGAGGGCGAGGCCGTACTGGATCGACGTGATGACCAGCACACCGAGCAGCGCGTTCCAGGTGCGGCCCCGGCCGCCGAAGAGGCTGGTGCCACCGATGACGGCCGCCGCGATGGCGTTCATCAGCAGTTCACCGGCGCCGGCGCCCTGGTTGGCGGAGGCGATCTTCGAGGCGATGAACAGACCGCCGATCGCGGCGAAGGTGCCCGCGATGGAGAAGACGGCGATACGGACGCCGACGACGCTGATACCGGCTCGGCGCGACGCCTCGACGCTGCCGCCGAGTGCGAAGACCTTGCGGCCGAAGGACGTTCGGCGCAGCACGAAGTCCGTCGCCACCAGCACGATCACGAAGATCAGTACGGCCAGCGGCAGGCCCTTGTACTGGTTGAACATGATCGCCACAGCGAAGGCCAGGACGGCCAGCAGCGCCGTACGGACGATGATCTCGCTCAGCGGCCGGGAGGGGACGCCGGCGGCGGCCCTGCGGCGGTTGTCGAAGAACGAGGAGAGGAAGTAGCCGGCGACCACGATCACCGCGAGGGCGTAGGCGGCGGCGACGTCGGTGAAGAAGTACCCGGTCAGCTTGCCGACCAGGCCCTCGGGGTCCAGGTTGATGGTGCCGTTGTCGCCGAGGATCTGGAGCATGAAGCCGTTCCAGAACAGCAGACCGGCCAGGGTCACGGCGAACGCGGGCACGCCCACCCGGGCGAAGAAGAAGCCGTGGATGGCGCCCGCGGCGCTGCCGGTGAGGATGGCCAGGATCAGCGCCAGCCACTCCGGCATGCCGTGCGTGACGGCGAGGACCGCGAAGGCGGCGCCCGCCACACCGCTGACGGAGCCGACCGACAGGTCGATCTCGCCCAGCAGCAGGACGAAGACGATGCCGACCGCGATCATGCCGGTGCCGACCATGGCGACCGAGATGTCGGAGAGGTTGCCGGCGGTGAGGAAGTTCGAGTTCAGGCTGGCGAAGATCGCCCAGATGATGATCAGGCCGATGACGACGGGGATGGAACCGAGGTCACCGCCGCGCATCTTGCGCTTGAACTCGCCGATGTATCCGGCGAAGCCCTGCTCGCGGACGAGCAGCCGGGGGTCCACGGCGACGGTCGCCGCGCCGGCCGCGGGGGCGGGCGCGTCGTCGGCGGTGCCGACCGGTGCGGAGGTCTTGTCGAGACTCACTTCGTAACCTCCGCGTTGCGCGCCGCGCGTCGGGTCACGGCGTTGTCCGTGGCACCGGTGATCGCGGAAATGATGTCTTCCTGCGAGGTGGCGGCGACGTCGAAGAAGCCGTTGTTGCGGCCCAGCCTGAGCACGGCGACCTTGTCGGCGACCGCGCGGACGTCCTCCATGTTGTGGCTGACGAGGATGACGGCGTAACCGCGTTCACGCAGCCGCTCGACCAGGTCGAGGACCTGGGCGGTCTGCTCGACGCCGAGGGCCGCGGTGGGCTCGTCGAGGATCACCAGCTTGGGCTCGCCGAGCATGGACCGGGCGATGGCCACGGTCTGGCGCTGGCCGCCGGAGAGCGAGGCGATCGGGATACGCACGCTGGGGATGCGGATCGACAGCGTGGTGAGCAGCTCGCGGGCGCGGCGCTCCATCTCGACCTCGTTGAGCACGCCCCAGGAGCGCAGCTCCCGGCCGAGGTAGAGATTGCCCACGACATCGAGGTTGTCGCACAGCGCGAGGTCCTGGTAAACGGTGGCCACACCGAGCGCCTGGGCGTCGTGCGGCTTGTTGATCGCGACCGACCGGCCCTCCCACTCGATGACGCCGTCATCGATGGGGTGGACTCCGGCGATCGTCTTGACGAGCGTCGATTTGCCGGCGCCGTTGTCGCCCACGAGGGCGACGACCTGTCCGGCATGGACCTCAAGCTCTACGTCGGTGAGCGCCTGCACGGCACCGAACCGCTTGGAGACCCCTCGCAACGCCAGCACGGGCGTAGCGGTCACGTAAACCATCTCCTTCGCCGCCTGGCCGGCGGGGATACCGCGCCCTCGGGGGTGGGCGGGCGCGGGGGTCGAGCAGAAGAGAGAACTGCGGGTGACACGGCGAAAGCCGTGAAGTGATCCGTCCGGCGCCCCGCCCGGTAGCGGGACAGTTGAGGGGCGGGGCGCCGGACAGGCTTCAGGGCGGGTTTCCGCGGGTCGTGCTACTTGATGCCGAGGGTGTCGCACTTGGCCTTGAACTTGGCGGTGCAGATCTCGTCGGCGGTGTAGATGCCGTCCTTGATGACCGTGTCGTTGATGTTGTCCTTGGTCAGCGAGACGACCGGGACGAGGACCGACGGGATGCCCTTGGTGGTGGCACTGTCGAGCTTCGTCTTGGCGATGGAGTCCAGGGACTCGCCCTTCGCGACGGCGACGGCCATCTCGGCGGCGATCGCGGCCTCGGTCGGGTACGGCTTGTAGACGCTCATGAACTGCTCACCGGCGACGATGCGCTGCACACCGGCGAGTTCGGCGTCCTGGCCGGTGACCGGCGGGAGCGGGCTGATGCCGGCGGCCTTGAGGGCGGTGATGATGCCGCCCGCCATGCCGTCGTTGGCGGAGTAGACGCCGACGATCTTGTCCTTGCCCAGGGCCGAGATCGCGCCCTCCATGTTGGCGTTCGCGTTCTCCGGCTTCCACTCCTTGGTGTCGTACTCCTTGCCGATGGTCACCTTGCCGTCGAGGACGGACTTGGCACCCGACTTGAAGAGGGCGGCGTTCGGGTCGGTGATCGCGCCGTTCATCATCACGATGTCACCGTCCTTCGCCTTCGGGCCCAGCTCGTCCAGGAGCGCCTGGCCCTGGACGCGGCCGACCTCTTCGTTGTCGAAGGAGACGTAGCCGTCGATGTCGCCCTCGGCGAGGCGGTCGAAGGCGATGACCGGGATGCCCGCGTCCTTGGCCTTCTTGATGGAGCCCGTGATGGCCTTGGAGTCGACGGCGTCCACGATCAGCGCGTCGACCTTGTTGGTGACCATCGTGTCGGCCTGCTGGTTCTGCGTCGACGCGTCCTGCTTGGCGTTGGCGTAGACGACCTTGCCCTTGCCGTCGGTCAGCTCACTGACGCGCTTCTCTATCAGCGGCTTGTCGAACTTCTCGTAGCGCGCGGTCTGGTTCTCGGGCAGGAGCAGGCCGATGGTCAGCGAGCCGTCCGACTTCTTGGACGACTCCTTCGCCGAGTCACCGGACTCCTTGGCGCTTCCACAGGCGGCGAGCGAGACGGCCATCGCGGTGGCAGCGGCGGCCACGGCAGCACGTCGGAGATGTGCGTTCACTTCAGAAACCTCCCTGACGAGGCCGCGACGTTGCGGCCGAGGTGGCTGGAAGTCAACTCCGCTGCGGACTCAGCGTCAAGGAGTAAATCCTTAACGAGATGACAACGGTGCCATTCGTTATCTAAGTGAAGACAGCCGAGCCGACGGGCAGAGTGCTCTCCAGCAGGGTCGAATCGCCCATTTCGCTCAGTACGAGAGCGAGTGCGCCGAGCACCTCGGCGCGCCCGCCGAGGGCTCCGGGAAGCACCGAGAGCTGCCTGGCGGCACTGGGGATCGCGTACCGGGAGACGGACTCCCTGATCGGCGCGAGCACCAGCTCACCGGCCTCGGCCAGATCGCCGCCGAGCACCACCCGGCTGGGGTTCAGCAGATTGCAGAGATTGGCGACGCCGCTGCCGATGTGGCGCCCGACGTCGGCGATCACCCGGCGGCAGCCCGGGTCGCCCTCCCTGGCCAGCTGCACGACGCGCTCCATGGTCAGATCGCGGCCGTGGCTGGACCTGAGCAGCGGCAGCACGTAGCGGGCCGCCGTGAAGGTCTCCATGCAGCCCCGGTTGCCGCAGCGGCAGACGGGGCCCGACTCGTCGAGCGTGATGTGCCCGATCTCACCCGCCGTACCGCCCGGTCCCCGGTAGATCTGGCCGTCTATGACCAGACCGGCGCCGACACCGCTGGCGACCTTGATGTAGGCGAGGTCCTTCACGCCCCGGCCGCTCCCCCAGACCAGCTCGCCGAGGGCGCCCAGGTTGGCGTCGTTGTCGACGTACACCGGCACGCCGAGCCGGCCCGCCATCTCCTCGCGGGGGTTGATCCCCGTCCACCCAGGCAGGATCGAGGTGGAGCCGAGCGTGCCCGAGACGACGTCGATGGGACCCGGCACCCCGAGCCCCACGCCGATGACCTTCTGGCGGCCGATCCCGGTGGCCTCGATCAGCCTCTCCACCAGCTCCTCGGCCCGGCCGAAGCCGTACGCCGACGAGGCGTCCACGTCGAGCGGTTCGGACTCCTCGGCGAGCACCTGGTGGGCCAGGTTGCCGACCGCCACCCGCAGATGCGTATGGCCGAAGTCCACGCCGATGACGATGCCGGCGTCGCCGCTGAGCGAGACGCTGCGGGCCCGGCGGCCCCCCGCCGAGGTGGGTGTCACCTCAACGGTGCCGCCCTCCCTCAGCTCGCGGACGATGTTGGAGACCGTGGCCGCCGACAGTCCGGTGCTCCGGGCGATCTCCGCCTGGGTGAGCGAGCCCGCCATGCGCACCGCGCGCACGACCCGCTCCAGATTCGCCCGGTGCAGAGACGACTGCGACCCTGGAGTCTCCACAACTGATCCACTCCTGCCCTTGGCAGGCGGCACGACCACCGCCCCCGGCCGGGGTCGCGCCTATGAAACCCCGACGTTTCTCCAACTTGTGAACTCTAAGCTCAGCCTTTCGGGTCGCTTCCCGTCAAGACCTTGAGCAGTGCCGACCTCGGATGAGCACCGTACTTACGCATCTGACCTGCGAACATCGCCGTTTTGTCGATTTCAGGCCACTGCCGGTGGCGAAAAACGCCCCCTCGGCTCGGGATGGTTACCGAACGAACCCCCTCCGGAACGACCCGGAACACCGCGAACCGCCCCCCGGCGAGAGGCCGGAGGGCGGTTCGGAGGAGATACGGAACGGTGGGCGGACCCGGCTACTTGAGCGCGCCCGCCGTCAGGCCGGCGACGACCTGGCGCTGGAAGATTATGTAGGCGGCCAGCACCGGCAGCATCGCCATCACCAGTCCGGCGAACAGCCCGGAGTAGTCACCCTTGTAACCCTGGCTGACCGCGAGTTGCACCAGGCCCTGCGAGAGCACCTTCTTGTCCGGGTCGGTGTTGAGCACCGTCGGCAGCATGTACTGGTTCCACTGGCCGAGGAAGTTGAAGATACCCACGCTGATCAGACCCGGCTTGGCCATCGGCAGCATGATCTGGAAGAAGGTCCTGGTGTGCGAGGCGCCGTCGATGATCGCCGCCTCCGCCACCGAACTCGGCAGCGTCCTGAAGAAGGACGACAGGAAGAACACCGTGAACGGCAGCGAGTAGGCGATGTACACCAGGATCAGACCGTGCGTGGTGTTCAGCAGCCCCATGTTGTTCATGACGAAGAACAGCGGGACCAGCGCCAGGATGATCGGGAAGCTCATCCCTCCGATGAAGAGGAAATAGATGAAGCGGTTCCCGGGGAAATCGAAGCGCGCCAGCACGTACGCGGCCATCGAGCCGAGCACCAGCGTGCCGATCAGCGAACCCCCCACCACCACGATGGTGTTGAAGAAGTAGTCGCTCATGTGGGCCTGGCTCCAGGCCCGCGACCAGTTCTCGAAGTGGAGCTTGTCCGGCAGCGCCCAGGGGGAGCTGAAGATGGAGTTGTCGTCCTTGAAGGAGGACATCACCGCCCACAGCAGCGGCAGGACGACCAGCAGCGCCCAGATGACGAGCACGCCGTGCGAGAAGACATTGAGGACGGTGCCCTCGCGCTTGTCCTTCACCGGCGGGGCGTTCACCTTGGTCACCGGCGCCCGGTCCCGCGGCTCCTCGGGCAGTGCGGCCGGAGGTGTGTCAGTGGTCTTCATCAGAACTCCAGCCGCTCGCGCCGGCCCAGCTTCGTCACGACTGCCGCGAAGGACAGCGTCACCACGAGCAGAGCGACACCGATCGTTGTGGCATAACCGGCCTGGGCGTCCCTGAAGGCCGTTTGGTAGACGTACAGCGGCAGGACCGTCGTCGAGTAGTCGGGTCCGCCACCGCCCGGCCCCACGGTCATGATCTGGACGACCGCGAACGCCTCGGCGCCGAGCGCCAGGATGCCCATGTAGATCCAGCCGGCCTGCACCGTGTCCCAGAGCAGCGGAAGCGTGATCTTGAAGAACGTGGTGAACCGGTCCGCGCCGTCCAGCAGCGCCGCCTCGTAGTAGTCCTTCGGAATGGAGGCCATTCCGGCGGAGAACAGGACGACGAAGAAGCCGACCGTGCTCCAGATCAGGACCGCCATCACGCACCAGAGCGCGAGATCCGGGTCACCCAGCCAGAGCGGCTGGATGCTGTCCAGACCCACCGCGGAGAGCGCCGCGTTGATGGCACCGCTCTCCGGGTTGTAGGCGAACTGGAAAAGCAGGGCGACGATCGCGATGGAAAGCACCTGCGGAAAGAAATACGCGATCTTGTAGAAACCCGAACCACGGACGCCCGTGATCGCGGCGCCTTTCCGTTGCCGTCCGCCGACATTGATCATGAAGGCGAGGAACAGCGCGAGGGCGAGCGTCACCAGCGGCAGCAGCAGCACGAACAACACGCTGTGCTGCAAGGACTTCCAGAAGATGTCGTCCTCGAACATCTTCTTGTAGTTGTCGAAGCCCACCATCTTGAAATCGGAACTCAGCCCCGTCCAGTCCGTGAACGAGTAGTAGATGGACTGGATGAACGGCCATATGACGAAGATCGCGTACAACGCCAAGGGGGCGATCAAAAACCCCACGATGAACCGGTATTTACCGTGCTGCATGGATCCGACCCCGATCTGTGCGCGGATGCCGCCGCTGGTGACGCCTGCTCACTGGTGCTTGTAGTGCTTGATGGACTGGTCCTTCGCGGCGGCATCCGCGTAACCCTGGATCTTCTTGATGGTCTCGGCGGGGGTGGCGCGCCCGGCCATCATCTCGCCGAGGCCGGCGACACCGATCTGCTCCTTCTGGAGCTTGACGTACCAGTCCTGCATACGCGGGTTGACGACGTTCGTCCCCGCCTTGTCCAGGGCGGCGACGGCCGACTTCAGGCCAGGTGTCAGCTCGACGCCGTCGGTGCCGCCGTTGAGGGCGGTCAGCGACTTCACCTGGGAGGTGAAGTTCTTCGACGACTCCTCGCTGAGCATGATGCGCAGCAACTCCATGCCACCCTGCGGGTTCTTGGCCTTCTGCGGCACGATGAAGGGCTCACCGCCGGACGCCCAGAGGGTACCGAACGGCATCTTGTCGGAGGCGTCCATGCTGGACGGCGCGCCGACGGCGAGGTTGAAGTCGGCCGGCATCGTCTTGGCCGCCTCGTTCTCCACCCACGAACCGTTCGGGATGAAGAGCGCCTTGCCCTTCGTCCAGGCGGTCTGCGACTGGATGTGGTCCAGTCCGGGGGTGCCCTGAAGGATGTAGCCCTTCTTGAACAGCTCGTAGTACGCCTCGAAGGCCGTCTTGACCGCCGGGTCCTTCCAGGCGTTCGGCTCCAGGTTGTCGATCTTGTCGAGGACCTCGACGCCACCGATCTTGGCGATCAGCGGGTAGAGCGAGAACGGGATGTAGTACGGGTGCTTGCCCGCGTACGTCCAGCCCGCGATGCCCTTCTTCTTCGCCTTGGCGCAGAGCGCCAGCATGTCGTCCCACGTCTCGGGGTACGTCGCGTCGAGGTTCTCCAGCGCCTTCTGCGAGTACCAGACGCCGTACACCGTGTAGGCGTAGTACATGATCCAGACGGGGTCGCCGTCGAACTGGCCCATCTCGACGATGCCGGGGCGCAGGGTGTCGCGCACCTTCTTCGCCGGGTCGTCGTACGACGGGGCGTCCATCAGCGCCGTGAGGTCGGTGAGCTGCTTCTTGCCCACCAGCACGCCCATGTCCATCTGCTCGGCGCCGGAGTTGTCGATCAGGTCCGGCGGGGTGCCGCCGTTGAACCTCGGCTGGAGCGTGGACTGGATCTTCTCGGTCGCGGCGTGCTTGACCTTGGGGGCCTTCGGGAAGGCCGCGTTGTACCGCTTCTCCGCGTCGATGGCGTACTGCTCGCCGAAGCCGCCGTTGAAGATGACGACATCGAGCTGCGCCGTCTCGTTGGCTCCGAGGGGGTTCTTCGCCGAGGTCTTGCCCTTCTCGACCTTGTCCTCGGTGCCGCTGTCGCTGCTCGCGCAGGACGCCAGGAAACTCATGGTCGGGACGGTGATCAGGCCGATCGCGGCCGAACGCTTGATCAGATCACGACGGCCAAGGCCCTCATTGCTGTGAGCGGAGGTGGATCCCATGCTCAAGTCCTCGCCTTCTCCAGGACTCAGGCGGTGTACCGGTCGCCCGTCCTTCTCGCCTGAGGCAGAAGGGCCCCGCCACCGCGGTCAAATGAAGCTGGTCGTTCAGGATTGTGGTGCTGATTGCCGTGCTTCGTGTCGAGCGTGTTGTTGAGCGTCGTACGAACTGCGTGATGTGTGCGCTGTGATGCCTGTCGCGTGACGTGTGATGCGTGATTACAGCAGGGACGGCCTGAATGGTTGGCGGCGGGGTGCGTCACGGCGTCGCGGCACCCAACCGTCCCCCGTCTCCTGGTCCTTCACCGTTCGAAACCTGGCGAGGCGGACGCCGACAGGTATAGTCCACTTCAGGTGGAGTGAGCAAGATCGAAAGCAGGTTTGGGCGGGAGTCTTTCCCTAGTTGAGACCTGGAGCGGGTTTCAGAAGGCCCGCGCGGCATCCGTACGGATCTCGCCGCTTTTTCCGGATCGCGCACGGCGCGATATCCGGGCCCCTCGCGCGCTCTCGCCATGGGCAGTTGTGCGCCCATTCCACGGAACACTCACGGACAATGGCCGGTTCTTGTCATCTCACACCGGCAACACCCTTGACACCTTGCCTCTCTTGTACCACTACTTAACCGGCGCATGACTTTTGACAACGTTGTCCATCATGCTTCCGCAGAAGGAAGGCTCGGGATGCAGCGCACACCCAGACCCCGGCTCACACAGTGCCGCAACGCCGCCCTGGTGGCCGCCGCTTCACTGCTCGTCGTCACCGCACACTCGTCGGCCGTGGCACAGCCCGCCAAGGCGGCGGCCCCCAAGGGCACGTTCGCGTCCTCCTTCGAAGAGGACGATACGCAGCCGAATTGGCGCAATACGGTTGATACCGGACCCGATGGAGAGAAGCGATCCTCGGGCGTGAACGGCGAGTTCAACGCCGGCATCCCGGGCAATGTCACCGACCGCGTCGTGGAACTGCGCGCCAGCGACGAGAACGCGAACGGCGGCGAAGGCAAGGAGAACCTGGTCGACATCCAGTCGAGCACCAAGTGGCTGGCCTTCGAGCCGACCGCCTGGATCGAGTTCGACCTGGACGCGCCGGTCAAGGTGTCGACCTACGCGCTGACGTCGGCGAACGACCATGCCGAGCGCGATCCGAAGGAGTGGACGCTCAAGGGATCGACCGACGGCAAGGACTGGAAGACCCTCGACACCCGAGTGGACCAGACCTTCGGCGAACGATTCCAGACAAAGTCGTACGACTTCGACAATTCGACCGAGTACGCGCACTATCGGCTGGACATCACCAAGAACAACGGCGCGGGCGACGCCACCCAGCTCGCCGACGTCCAGTTCTCCGACGGTGACACCAGCACGCCGCCGCCCGCCGACATGCGCAGCCAGATCGACAGCGGTCCCGGCGGCTCGCCCACGGCCAAGTCCAACGCCGGTTTCACCGGCAAGCGCGCGCTGGAGTACGCCGGTTCGCACCAGGCGGACGGCCGGGGCTACTCGTACAACAAGGTCTTCGACGTCAACACGGCCGTGCGCCCCGACACGGAGCTGTCGTACAAGGTCTATCCGTCGATGACGGAGACGGACCTCAACTACCCGGCCACCAACGTCTCGGTGGACCTCGCCTTCACCGACGGCAGCTATCTGAGCGATCTCAAGGCCCTCGACTCGCACGGCGGCCTGATGACCCCTCAGGGCCAGGGCGAGGCCAAGCGGTTGTACGTCAACCAGTGGAACGCGGTCGCGTCCCGGATCGGCTCCGTCGCCGCCGGCAAGACGGTGGACCGGATACTCGTGGCGTACGACTCCCCCAAGGGCCCGGCGAAGTTCCAGGGCTGGGTGGACGACATCGCGCTCGCGGTGAAGGCGCCCGAGAAGCGTCTCGCGCATCTCTCGGACTACGCGTCGACCACACGCGGCACCAACTCCAGCGGTTCCTTCTCGCGCGGCAACACCTTCCCGGCCACGGCCGTGCCGCACGGCTTCAACTTCTGGACCCCGGTGACCGACGCGGGGTCGACGAGCTGGCTGTACGAGTACTCGCGCCGCAACAACGACGCCAATCTGCCCGCGCTGGAGGCGCTGTCGGCGAGCCATGAGCCGAGCCCCTGGATGGGCGACCGGCAGACCTTCCAGCTGATGCCGTCGACGGCCGCGGGCACCCCGGACGCGTCGCGCAAGGCGCGCGCGCTGCCGTACCGCCACGAGAACGAGATCGCCAAGCCGCACTACTACGGCGTGACGTTCGAGAACGGCCTCAAGGCGGAGATCACCCCCACCGACCACGCGGCGGCGATGCGGTTCACCTATCCCGGTGACGACGCGAGCCTCGTGCTCGACAACGTCAACAACAACGGCGGTCTGACCATCGACGCCGCGAACCGGTCCTTCACCGGCTACTCCGACGTGCGCAGCGGTGGATCGGCGGGCGCCACACGGCTGTTCGTGTACGGCGTCCTCGACGCGGCGGTCAAGGACAGCGGCAAGCTGCCGGGCGGCGGCGGCAAGGACGTCACCGGATTCCTGCGCCTCGACGCGGGCCAGGACCGCACCGTCAACCTGCGGATCGCGACCTCGCTGATCAGCGTCGACCAGGCGAAGAAGAACCTGGCGGACGAACTGCCCGCCGACCTCGGCTTCGACCGGGTGAAGAAGGACGCGCAGCGCGCCTGGGACGACATCCTGGGGAAGGTGGAGGTCGAGGGCGCGAACAAGGACCAGCTCACGACGCTGTACTCCAGCCTCTACCGGCTCTACCTGTATCCCAACTCCGGCTTCGAGAACACGGGGACGAAGAAGAAGCCGAGGCAGCAGTACGCGAGCCCCTTCGTACCGAAGATGGGCACGGACTCCCCGACGCACACGGGCGCGAAGATCGTCACGGGCGAGGTGTACGTCAACAACGGCTTCTGGGACACCTACCGGACGACGTGGCCCGCGTACTCCTTCCTGACCCCGAAGAAGGCCGGGGAGATGGTGGACGGCTTCGTCCAGCAGTACAAGGACGGCGGCTGGATCTCCCGCTGGTCCTCCCCCGGCTACGCGGACCTGATGACCGGCACCAGTTCGGACGTGGCCTTCGCGGACGCGTATGTGAAGGGTGTCGACTTCGACGCGAAGGCGGCGTACGACGCGGCGCTGAAGAACGCGAGCGTCGTGCCGCCGAGCGCCGGCGTGGGCCGCAAGGGGATGGAGACGTCGCCGTTCCTCGGCTACGCCTCCACCGAGACCCATGAGGGCCTGTCCTGGTCGCTGGAGGGCTACCTCAACGACTACGGCATAGCGAAGATGGGCGAGAAGCTCTACCGGGAGACGGGCGAGAAGCGGTACAAGGACGAGTCCGCGTACTTCCTCAACCGCGCCCAGAGCTATGTCACGCTCTTCGACAAGGAGGCGGACTTCTTCCAGGGCCGCGACCTGAAGGGCGACTGGCGGGTCCCGAGCGACGAGTTCGACCCGCGGGTGTGGGGTTACGACTACACCGAGACCAACGCGTGGGGCTACTCCTTCACCGCGGCGCAGGACTCCCGCGGCCTCGCCAATCTGTACGGCGGGCGCGCGGGGCTCGGGACGAAGCTCGACGAGTACTTCGCGACGCCGGAGACCGCGGCGCCGGAGTTCACGGGGTCCTACGGCGGCGTCATCCACGAGATGACGGAGGCGCGGGACGTCCGGATGGGCATGTACGGCCACTCGAACCAGGTCGCGCACCACGCCACGTACATGTACAACGCGGCCTCCCAGCCCTGGAAGACGCAGGAGAAGGTCCGCGAGGTGCTGGGCCGCCTCTACACCGGCAGCGAGATCGGGCAGGGCTACCACGGCGACGAGGACAACGGCGAGCAGTCGGCCTGGTACCTCTTCTCCGCGATGGGCTTCTACCCGCTGGTGATGGGCAGCGGGGAGTACGCGGTGGGCTCGCCGCTCTTCACGAAGACGACGGTGCACCTGGAGAACGGGAAGAAGCTCGTCGTCTCGGCCCCGAAGAACAGCGACAAGAACGTCTACGTGCAGGGTCTGAAGGTCAACGGCAAGGCGTGGAACTCCACCGCGCTGCCGCACGATGTCCTCGCCGAGGGCGGCACGCTGGAGTTCGACATGGGCGCCAAGCCCTCGACGTGGGGCTCGGGCAAGGACGCGGCGCCGGTGTCGATCGCGAAGGACGACAAGGTGCCGTCGCCCCGCACGGACGCGCTGTCCGGCTCGGGCGCGCTCTTCGACAACACGTCGAAGACGTCGGGCGCGGCGGGCGGTCCGGTGGAGCTGCCGGTGCCGTCGGCGACGAAGGCGGTCCAGTACACGCTGACGTCGTCGAAGGCCGATGTCGCGCCGCACGCCTGGGAGTTGCAGGGCTCGGCGGACGGCAAGACCTGGCAGACCCTGGACAAGCGGTCGGGCCAGTCCTTCAAGTGGGACCAGCAGACACGGGCGTTCACGGTGGCGACACCGGGGTCGTACGCGAAGTACCGCCTGGTGACGAAGGGTGAGGCGGAGCTGTCGGAGGTGGAGCTGCTGCGGTAGCGGACGGCTGCTCAGGGGACGCTCCGCTCATCGGGCGCTCCGCTCAGGGGACGGGCCTCGGCGTTGGACGCCGGGGCCCGTCCCGCTGTTCAGCCTCCGCCGGGGAGGTCCCGCTCCCCGCGAGCAGTCGGCCACGGCCTCCTGATGCTGGATTCGGATGGTTACCTACCCGGGGTCGAGTCCGGATGTCCGGGGGGCTTCTGCCGGGTGGTGGCCGGTGTGCTCTCGCCGCTCAGGGTGTGGTGGCGGTAGTCGCGGGGAGGGAGGCCGAAGGTGGCACGGAAGGTACGGGAGAAGACCGCGGGGTCGGTGAAGCCGCAGCGGGCGGCGATGTGGTGGATGGGGGTGGCGCGCTGGGCGGGGTCGGTCAGCAGCCGGCGGGCCCGTTCGAGGCGCTGTTCGCGGATCCAGGCGGCGAGGGTGGTGGGGTGGCCCAGGGTGCGGAAGACGCTGTGGACATGGCTGACGGAGATGTGGTGGGCGGCGGCGAGGGTGCGGGGGTTGAGGTCCGGGTCGTGAAGGTGGTGGCGGATGAATTCCTGGAGCCGTATCGCGAGGGTGCGGGTGCGGGTCTCCAGGGGAAGTTCGTCGTCGGCGTCCAAGTGGTGGGCGAGCGTCGCGGCGAGCAGGTCGGCCACGACCGGCTCCAGCCGGGGCCCGTCCGACGGGCGGAAGGAGCCGATGTCCTGCCTGCTCAGCCGGAGCAGCGTCCCGGCGAGCAGCGCGCCCGGACCTTCCCGGCCGGATAACCGGCGGGTCACCAGTTTGCGCACTTTGTTGTCGGGAAGCGGCACGAGCCGTCTCGGGACATCGAGCCCCACCGCGGTGATCTCTCCGTTGGCACAGTCGAAGGGATCCGAGGAACTGATCACATACATTTCCCACGGACCGTAGACACCGCTCTGATCTCTCTGGCTGATTCCGATTCCGCCGTTCAGCGGAAGCGTCAGATGATAGGTATCGGGATCGGACTGCCGGATCAACTTGGAAGTCCGTACGAAGCTCATGGGCTCGAAGCTGGTGGGCCACACGCTCACCTCGCCCAGGCTGCGCAGGCTCATCTCCGCTGCGAACGCTTCGGATTGTTCGGCGGACATGTCCATCGGAGCCATGGCTTTCGCCATCTGTTCCTGCCACATGTCGAATCTGTCCTCCGGAGCGACATCTGCAGTCCGGAACACCGTTTCGATCATCGAAGTCCTCCACACTCGACGCGACTCTGTCCCGCTCGAGACGGACGGCTTCGCGGACTCGGTTTCGCCCGGGGGGCGATACGGCTTGATGAGCACCGGCGAGGCCGATTCCTTACGAGGGCGGTCGCCGGCCGGGGCACCGCGCGCCGCTGCCGTCGTGGGTCCGGCAGGACGTGCACGCATCGTCAAGACAGTGGCGATCGAGCGTCAAGGACGCGCGGACCCGCGCCGCATAGCTTCTCGGTGTCGGCGGAATTCGCCCACCACATAAGGAGAAACACAAATGAGCTATGCGGCCCTTTCTTGCCCGAAGCCTCCGGCCTCCTTCCTCGGGGGGATATGACATGCCGGCCATAGAGTTCAGTCATGTGAAGCACGGTTCGACCGATCCGTGTGTCAAGACCTTCCAGCAGGCCCTGATAGCCAAGGGTCACAAAATCCCTTCCGGTCCCACCGGCCTGTACGGGAACGAGACCAAGGCCGCCTGCTCCGCGTTCCAGCGGGCGCAGGGTTGGAGTGGAAGCGACGCGGACGGGGCCCCCGGGCCGGAGACGTTCGCTCGGCTCAAGCTGACCGACGGCGGGCACGGGAGCGGCGGTTCGGGACGTGTCTCGTCCCCCGTGCCCGGTTACGGCATCAACAAGGGCAACCCCTACGGGCGGCGCAGTTCCAGCTACGCGGCCGGTTACCACACCGGTGACGACTATCCGGCGCCCACCGGGACGGACGTGGTCGCGGTGCGCGCGGGCACCATCGCCGAGTCGACCGCCAACGGCGGCTCGTACGGAAACATGATCGTCCTGCGGGCCGACAACAACCGCGACTACTGCTACTGCCACCTCTCCAAGCGCGGTGTCCAGAAGGGTGCCAAGGTCAAGGCCGGCCAGAAGCTGGGCGAAGTCGGCGCGACCGGCAACACCACCGGACCTCACCTGCACTTCGAGGACCGTCCTCGCGGCGGCGCCTACGGCAACGATCGCAAGCCGTCCTGGTGACGACAGACGCAGACCGGAGGAACTCATGGCCGCACCGCTGTCCGCAGCTTCCCTCCTCACTGCCCTGCGCGCCGAGGGCGTGAAGGTCGTCGAGGTCGGCGACTGGCGGACCCACAACCGCAACCACAAGGGGCCGTGGGGCCCCGTCCACGGTGTGATGATCCACCACACCGTCACCACCGGCACGCAGCCGTCCGTCGCGCTCTGCCGTGACGGTTACAGCGCACTGCCCGGACCGCTGTGTCACGGAGTCATCGCCAAGGACGGCACCGTCCATCTCGTCGGACACGGCCGCGCCAACCACGCCGGTGGCGGTGACCCGCTGGTCCTCAAGCACGTCATCGCCGAGGACTACGACGACCGGCCGCCCCGGCCCACCGTCGGCAACGCCGACGGAGTCGACGGCAATGTCCACTTCTACGGCTTCGAGTGCGTCAACCTCGGAAACGGCACCGACCCCTGGCCGACCGCTCAGCTCGCCGCCGTCGAACGCGTCGGCGCCGCGGTCTGCCGTGTCCACCGGTGGAGCGCGAAGAGCGTCATCGGCCATCTCGAATGGTCGGACGACAAGATCGACCCCAAGGGCTTCGGCATGCCGGGCATGCGCGAACGCATCGCCCAGCGGCTGAAGACCCAACCGCCCAGGAGGTGACCTGCGGGAATTCTGTCCTGACCCTCGGGGTCGCGGGCGGGAGCGCCCGCGGCCACCGACGAGGGGCCGCACCCCACGCGTGAAGGCGCGTGGGGTGCGGCCCCTTGTCAACTTCCCTGTGCCGGAAGGCTACTTGCGGATCAGGCTGCGCAGCACGTACTGCATGATGCCGCCGTTGCGGTAGTAGTCCGCCTCGCCCGGGGTGTCGATGCGGACCACCGCGTCGAACTCCACGCCCGTGTCCGTCGTGACCTTGACCGTCGCCGGTGTCGTGCCGTCGTTCAGCGCGGTGACGCCCGTGAAGGTGAACGTCTCCTCGCCCGTCAGGCCGTACGACAGGGCCGAACCGCCCTCCGGGTACTGGAGCGGCAGCACGCCCATGCCGATCAGGTTCGAGCGGTGGATGCGCTCGTACGACTCGGCGATGACCGCCTTGACGCCCAGCAGCGCCGTGCCCTTCGCGGCCCAGTCGCGGGACGAGCCCGAGCCGTACTCCTTGCCCGCGAGGACGACCAGCGGGGTGCCGGCGGCCTGGTAGTTCTGCGAGGCGTCGTAGATGAAGGAGACCGGGGCGTCCGCCACCGTGAAGTCGCGGGTGTAGCCGCCCTCCGTGCCCGGCGCGATCTGGTTGCGCAGGCGGATGTTGGCGAACGTGCCGCGGATCATGACCTCGTGGTTGCCGCGGCGCGAGCCGTAGGAGTTGAAGTCACGGCGCTCGACGCCGTGCTCCGTCAGATACTTGCCCGCCGGGGTGTCGGCCTTGATCGCGCCGGCCGGGGAGATGTGGTCGGTGGTGACCGAGTCGCCCAGCATGGCGAGGACGCGCGCGCCGGTGATGTCGGCGACCGGGGTCGTCTCCATCGTCATGCCCTCGAAGTACGGGGGCTTGCGTACGTAGGTCGACTGCGGGTCCCACTCGAAGGTGTTGCCCGTGGGGATCGACAGCGCCTGCCACTGGGCGTCGCCCGCGAAGACGTCCTGGTAGGACTTGTTGAACATGTCCTCGCCGATGGCGGAGGCGACGACCTCGTTGACCTCGGCCTCGGTCGGCCAGATGTCTTCGAGGTGGACGGCCTTGCCCTCCTGGTCGACGCCGATCGCGTCGCGCGTGATGTCCACCTTCATGGAGCCGGCGATCGCGTAGGCCACAACCAGCGGCGGGGACGCCAGGTAGTTCATCTTGACGTCGGGGTTGATCCGGCCCTCGAAGTTGCGGTTGCCGGAGAGCACCGCGGCGACGGCCAGGTCGTTCTCGTTGATCGCCCTGGAGATCTCCTCGTCCAGCGGACCGGAGTTGCCGATGCAGGTCGTGCAGCCGTAACCGACCAGGTTGAAGCCGAGCTTGTCGAGGTACGGCGTGAGGTTGGCCTTGTCGAAGTAGTCCGTGACGACCTTCGAGCCCGGCGCCAGGGTCGTCTTGACCCAGGGCTTACGGGTGAGGCCCTTCTCGACGGCCTTCTTGGCGACGAGCGCGGCGGCGACCATCACGTACGGGTTCGAGGTGTTGGTGCACGAGGTGATCGCGGCGACGGTGACGGCGCCGTGGTCGATCTCGTACGTCGAACCGTCCGGGGTGGTGACCAGGGTCGGGCGGGTCGGTACACCGTTGGCGGAGGCCGGCGAGTCGGAGGCCGGGAAGGACTCCTTGCCCGCCTCCTCGTCGTCCGTCACGTAGTTGCGCACGTCGAGCGCGAACTGCTGCTTGGCGTTGGCGAGGACGATGCGGTCCTGCGGGCGCTTCGGGCCGGCGATGGAGGGGACGACCGTGGCGAGGTCCAGCTCCAGCTTCTCGGAGAAGTCGGGCTCGGCGGCCGGGTCGAGCCAGAGGCCCTGCTCCTTGGCGTACGCCTCGACGAGCGCGACCTGCTGCTCGTCACGGCCGGTCAGGCGCAGGTACTTCAGCGTCTCGTCGTCGATCGGGAAGATCGCGGCGGTGGAGCCGAACTCCGGCGACATGTTGCCGATGGTGGCGCGGTTGGCGAGCGACGTGGCGCCGACGCCCTCGCCGTAGAACTCGACGAACTTGCCGACCACGCCGTGCTTGCGCAGCATCTCGGTGATCGTGAGGACCAGGTCGGTGGCGGTGGTGCCCGGGGTCAGCTCGCCGGTCAGCTTGAAGCCGACGACGCGCGGGATGAGCATCGAGACGGGCTGGCCGAGCATCGCCGCCTCGGCCTCGATGCCGCCGACGCCCCAGCCGAGCACGCCGAGGCCGTTGACCATGGTGGTGTGCGAGTCGGTGCCGACGAGGGTGTCGGGGTACGCCTGGCCGCCGCGGACCATGACGGTGCGGGCCAGGTGCTCGATGTTGACCTGGTGGACGATGCCGGTGCCGGGCGGGACGACCTTGAACTCGTCGAACGCGGTCTGGCCCCAGCGCAGGAACTGGTAACGCTCCTTGTTGCGGCCGTACTCCAGCTCCACGTTCTGCGCGAAGGACTCCGGCGTACCGAACTTGTCGGCGATGACGGAGTGGTCGATGACCAGCTCGGCCGGCGCCAGCGGGTTGATCTTCGCCGGGTCACCGCCCAGCTCCTTGACGGCCTCCCGCATGGTGGCGAGGTCCACGACGCAGGGCACGCCGGTGAAGTCCTGCATGATCACGCGGGCGGGGGTGAACTGGATCTCCTGGCTCGGCTGAGCCTGGGAGTCCCACCCGCCGATCGAACGGATGTGGTCGGCGGTGATGTTCGCGCCGTCCTCGGTACGGAGCAGGTTCTCCAGCAGCACCTTCAGGCTGTAAGGGAGGCGCGCTGAGCCCTCGACCTTGTCCAGCCTGAAGATCTCGTACGACTCGTCGCCCACGCGCAGCGTGCTGCGGGCGTCGAAGCTGTTCGCCGACACGACAGTCTCCTTCATGAATGTGCGCGTACTACCGCGCCGCGACGCATGTGCGGCTGACGCCGCGCGGTGCCGCCAACGGGCTGCTCGCCGATCCGCTAAGGTAAGGCTTAGTTAGGCTCGCCTTACTGCCTGGCGGCTGCGGTACGCCTTCGGCAGATATCTCGATGTCGAGATAACTCTAGTACATGACCGCTGCGAGGTCATGCCCGGGCGCGGTTGTTCGCCGGTCCGATCCCGCCGAAGGGACGATGTGGCCGCCCCTTGAGGGACGACATGACCGGCCCTTCCCGTCCGGCCTCCGGGCCGGGCCCGTCCGGGGTGGTTAGGCTGCCGCCGCCACGGAACGGCGATGCCATGGAGGGCGATGTCATGGAGGGCGGTGTCATGGAGGGCGGTGTCATGGATGACGACTCCCGGACCAGGACCGCGATCGAGGAGCACTGGCGGGCTTCGGAGCGCGGGGACATCGAAGCCGAGCACGCCCTCTACGCCGCGGACGCGATCCTGGACTACCCGCAGTCCGGTGAGCGGTTCCGGGGGCGCGCGGCGATCTCCGCGCAGCGTGGCGGGCATCCGGCCGACCGGCACTTCACCGTGCGGCGGATCACCGGCCAGGCGCGGCTCTGGGTGAGCGAGTGCGTCATCACCTACGACGGGGTCCCCTCGTACTCGGTGAGCATCATGGAATTCGCCGACCAGTCGTTCGCCGACCGGTTGGTGGTGCACGAGACGCAGTACTTCGCCGATCCCTTCGGCGCGGCGCCCTCGCGGGCCGCGCTCGCGGAGCCGATGCCGGGCCGGACCCTCTGACGGCCGAGCAGACGCTCCCCCGGCCGTGGGCACTGGCGTCCCGCCGGGATCTACCGTGTGCCGCATGGGAGTTGAGGACGACCGGGCACATCTGCCGGCCGAGGTGCGGGGCGCGCTCGGGCGGAGCGTGCCGGGGTCGTGGACGAGGCTGCTGGGCTCGCTCGCGACGGGCGAGGCCGACGCCTACAGCGACATCGACGTCGAATGGGTCGTCCCCGACGGCGCGTTCGCCGGGTGCGTGGCGTCGGCCGAGAGCGTGCTGGACAGGGTGCTGACCGTGGCGGAGGTACGCCAGGACCCGGATCTGCTCCACTCCGACCGGCGCCGGGTGCTGTTCGTACGGTTCGAGCGCGTACCGCTGTTCTGGCGGCTCGACCTGTCGGTGCGGGCCGAATCGGTCGCCGACGACGTGGAGTACGACGCGGCGAACCCGGCCGCGCGGGCCCGCGAGGGCGAATGGTCCCGGCCCGCGAGCGCCCTGGCCAACGCGCTGGGCGCGGTCAAGGCCGTGGCGAGACAACGCCCCGACGACGCCCGCGCGCTCCTGCGGCGCGGCTTCGACCGGATCGGCGAACCCGACGCGGTCGCGGGGGCGCAGCCGCGCGACATCGCCCGTCTGGCACGTGCGAGCGCCCGCCAGGACCCTCGACTGGCCGCCCTGGCCGAACAGGTGGCGGCGCTGGCGTACGAGCACCGGGGGCGGGGGTCGGGGGCCGGGTGAGGAGGGGTGAACGGGAGGGCACGGGGCGCGGGGCGCTGCTGCTCAGGGCGCGCGCCGCGGTGGCGCACGCGACGGCGTACCGAGGTCTCGCCACGTCGCTGATGCGTGCGCCGGAGGACGAGACGTCGGCGCTGTACGCGGCCCCGCCGGCGTGAGGGCGTCGACCGCGTCCTCGGCTCACCGTGACGGCGCCGGGGCGAGGGTGCTGCCGTTCGCCGTGCCTTCGATCGCGGCCACGTAGACGCGCGCGAGGTCGGCCACGGGGATGCCGGGTGCGGGGTCCATGCCCAGGGCGGCCAGTGTCTCGCGTACCCAACCCGGGCTGACCGCGTTCAGCCGTACGCCGCGCGGCATTTCAACCGCCGCCGCGTGGACGAAGGCCTCAAGTCCGGCGTTGATCAGATGGCCGAGCGAGCTGCCCGGCACGGGCTCGGCGAAGTGGCCGCTGGTGAGGGTGAGCGAGCCGCCGTCGCGTACGTGGGTGAGTGCCCGCCGTACGAGGTTGACCTGGCCGATCAGCTTTCCGTCGAGGCCGGTCCAGAACGTGTCGTCGGACGGCGCGGTCAGCGGGGTCATCGCGCCGCTCGCCGCGCAGCACACGATCGCGTCCACCGGACCGGTCGCTTCGAGGAGGGCGTCGATGGAGGGCGTGTCGGTCAGGTCGACGCGCAGGGGGCCGCTTCGGCGTGACGCGCGCAGGACTTCGTACGAGTCGCTGTGTCCGTTCGGTCCGTTCGGTCCGTTCGGTCCGTTCGGTCCGTTCGGTCCGTCGCGCCCGTCGCGCGCGGACAGCGCGTCGGCGACCGCGCCGCCGATGGTGCCCGTGGCACCGATCACCAGAATCGTCATGGCGCCATGCTGCGACGGGCCGGTGGCCGTAGCCAGCCGTCCGCCGAGCCCACCCCTGACAGGTACAGGCTGGAGTACGGCCTGGACTCGCGCCCGGCCGCGATACTGAAGCGCATGGAGACATACGCGGACCTGGGCGCGTTCCTGCGGTCACGACGGGCGCTGCTCCGGCCGGAGGACACCGGGCTGCCCATGTACGGGGGCAGCCGCCGCCGGGTGCCGGGGCTGCGCCGCGAGGAGTTGGCGCAGCTCGCCGGGGTGAGCGCCGGCTACTACACGCGTCTGGAGCAGGGGCAGAGCCCGAACGCGTCGGACTCCGTGCTCGACGCCGTCGCGCGGGTGCTGCGCCTGGACGACGACGAGCGCGCTCATCTCTACTCGCTGGCCCGCCCCCGGCCGAGGGCGCCGCGCCGGGAGGCGGAGCCCGAGCGGGTGCGGCCGGGCGTACGGAACATGATCCGGTCGTTCCTGGACGTACCCGCCCTGGTGCTCGGGCGCTTCGGCGACATCCTCGACTGGAATCCGGCGGCGCACGCGCTGCTCGCCGGTCATCTCGACATCGGCTCCCCGGACCGGCCCGGGGACCGCCCCAACATCGCCCGGCTGGTGTTCCTCGACCCACACACGCGCGAGCTGTACGGCGACGGCGGTGGCGAAGGTGAGGGCGACGGCGGTGGCGAAGGCGGCTGGACGCGCAAGGCCCGTGCCACCGTCGCCGATCTCCGTCTGATCGCGGGCCGCTTCCCGGACGACCCCGGTCTGACCGGACTCGTGGGCGAACTGACCGTCGCCAGCCCGGAGTTCGCCGAGCTGTGGGCCGCGCACTCGGTGGGCGACTGCGGCACCGACACCCGTACGTACCACCACCCGACGGTCGGGACGATGACGCTCATGGTCGAGTTCATGGTGCTGCCGAACGACGAGGGGCAGCGCGTGGCGGTGTACGGGGCCGAGCCGGGGTCCGCCTCCGAGACCGCGCTGCGGCTCCTCGCTACTTCAGGACGCGGTACTTGAGATGGGTCGCGCCGGGAGTGTCCACCACACGGATCGGTTCGAGGTCGTGCGCACCGAGCCCGAGGTTGTCGAAGAGCCGTAGCCCGGCGCCGAACAGCACGGGGAGTACATGGAGTTGGAGTTCGTCGACGAGCCGGGCCCGCAGATACTGCTGGACGGTGTCGGCGCCCCCGGCGATGTCGACGTTACGGCCGCCGGCGGCGGCCTTGGCCTGGTCGAGCGCGCTGTGGATGCCGTCGGGGACGAAGGTGAAGCTGGTGCCGCCTTCCTTGACGAGAGTGGGCGCGGGGCGGTTGGTCAGCACGAACACCGGGGCGTGGAACGGCGGTTCGTCCCCCCAGAACTCCACCCCGGAGTCGTACATGAGCCGTCCCATCACCACCGAGCCGGTCGCCTCGAACCACTCGCGCATGATCTCGGAGTCGCGGTCGGCCGCACCGCCGTCGAGGCCCGAGCGTTCGCGCCAGCTGGACTGCGCGTGGATCCAGCCGCCGATCCGGTCGGCGCCGCGACCCGCCGGATCGGCGACGCTGTGGCCGGTACCGGCGATATAGCCGTCCAGCGACATGACCATGTCGGCGGTGACGGTGACCGTCATGAGGTGTGCTCCTTCGACGTTCGGTGGTTCGGCTCGTCTGTCGCGAATCGGTCGGGCCATGAATCGGTCGTGAAGGGGTCGGTCCGCGGGCGCTGTTGTCCTGCCAGAGCGCCTCGAACTCCTCGCTGCTTTCCCGCAGTTCGGCGACGAGGGCGAGCAGCCGCGTGTTGTGCGGTTCCCGGCCGGCGGCCAGCCGCAGCGCGTCGGCGAGGGCGTCGATCACCGGGCCGGACGGGCTGCGTTCACGGCCCTGTTCCAGCCGGGCGTAGTAGTCGGCGCTGACCCCGGCCAGGTCGGCGGGGGTCAGCCGGGCGCGCCGGGCCCGTAGGAATTCACCCAGTCCGTCACCGTTCATGGGGCAAATCGTACGTCGCGGGACACTCCCGGCCCGGGTCCAGGGTGTGGCACACCCAGGAAGTCCCGCCCTGCCTCACGGACGGGATCCGGCGCATGCTCCCCGCACCGGCCACGGATCACCGGCCCGGCCCCTGGCCCTCAACACGAACCTGGCGAGCATGCGGTCGTTCGCCGGAGCCGCACGCGAGCGGCACGGACGCAACGCGGGAGTCATGCCGCTGTCGACGCTGGACGCGCTGAGGGTCGAGGAGTGGAACCGCATGATCGACGTCAACATCCGGGGTGTGCCGCACGGCATCGCGGCCGTACCGCCCGTCATGCGTGAGCAGGGCGCCGGGCACATCGTGAACGTCGCCTCCATCTCCGGGCTCCGCGTCGACCCGGCGGCGGCGATCGGCGAGGCGATCGACACGGCGCCCGGCGGCAATCTCGGTGCCGCAGACATGGGTGCGCGCCCACGGGTAACCAGTACTGCCAACAAGGCTCCACCGGGACCGACTTGAGGAGACCACCGTGCCGCTCACCTTCCGTAAGAGTTTCCAGATCCTGCCGGGCGTACGGCTCAACATCAACAAGCGCTCGTGGTCCATCACCAGCGGCGGCAAGAAGGGCCCGAAGCACACCACGAGCAGCACCGGCCGACGGACGACCTCGATGGATCTGCCCGGTCCCTTCGGCTGGCGCAAGACCACGACCAAGCGCCGGGGCCACTGACACGGGCGGGCCCCGGCGCGTTCCCCCGGCGGGGCGAGGCGGGGTCAGGACCGAGGCGTCAGGGACGGTGCCCGAACGGCCGTACCCCGCTCGCCGGGTCGGGCCAGTCGGGCCAGGATGGGCGGTGAGGTGCGCCGCGCGGGGCCCCGGATGGGGCGCCACGAATGGCGCACCCCAACTGCGCTCTCATCTCACATATGAGATAACCTTTCTCCATGGCAGACGACTACCTCGTACGCATCGGCAAGCTCATCCGTGACGCCCGTCAGCACCGGGGCTGGACACAAACACAGCTTGCGGATGCGCTGGCCACCAGCCAGAGCGCCGTGAATCGCATCGAGCGCGGCAACCAGAACATCAGCCTTGAGATGATCGCGCGCATCGGTGAGGCGCTCGACAGTGAGATCGTGTCGCTCGGATACGCCGGGCCGATGCACCTTCGTGTGGTCGGCGGACGCCGGCTCTCCGGCTCCATCGACGTCAAGACGAGCAAGAACGCCTGCGTGGCGCTGCTCTGCGGTTCGCTGCTCAACAAGGGGCGTACGGTCCTGCGGCGGGTGGCCCGTATCGAGGAGGTCTACCGGCTCCTCGAAGTGCTCAACTCCATCGGTGTACGCACCCGTTGGATCAACGACGGCATGGATCTGGAGATCGTGCCGCCGGCGGAGCTGGACATGGCCGCCATGGACGCGGAGGCCGCGCGGCGTACCCGCTCGATCATCATGTTCCTCGGCCCGCTGCTGCACCGTATGGACAACTTCCTGCTGCCGTACGCGGGCGGCTGCGACCTCGGTACGCGCACGATCGAGCCGCACATGATCGCGCTGCGCCGCTTCGGTCTGGACATCACGGCGACCGAGGGGCTGTACCACGCGGTGGTCGACCGCTCGACGTCGCCGGACCGGCCCATCGTGCTGACCGAACGCGGCGACACGGTCACGGAGAACGCGCTGCTGGCCGCCGCCCGGCACGACGGCGTCACCGTCATCCGTAACGCGTCGTCCAACTACATGGTCCAGGACCTGTGCTTCTTCCTGGACGCGCTCGGGGTACGGGTCGAGGGCGTCGGCACCACCACGCTGACCGTGCACGGCGTGCCGAGCATCGACACCGATGTGGACTACTCCCCCTCCGAGGACCCGGTCGAGGCGATGAGCCTGATCGCCGCCGCCGTGGTCACAGAGTCCGAGCTGACGATCCGCCGGGTGCCGATCGAGTTCCTGGAGATCGAGCTGGCGGTACTGGAGGAGATGGGCCTGGACCACGACCTCACGCCGGAGTACCCGGCGGACAACGGCCGTACCCGGCTGGTGGATCTGACCGTACGGCCCTCGAAGCTGGAGTCGCCGATCGACAAGATCCACCCGATGCCCTTCCCGGGGCTGAACATCGACAACGTGCCGTTCTTCGCGGCGATCGCCGCCGTCGCACAGGGCACGACCCTGATCCACGACTGGGTCTACGACAACCGCGCCATCTACCTGACGGACCTCAACCGCCTCGGCGGCCGGCTCCAACTCCTGGACCCGCACCGGGTCCTGGTGGAGGGCCCGACCCGCTGGCGCGCGGCGGAGATGATGTGCCCGCCGGCGCTGCGCCCCGCGGTGGTCGTACTGCTGGCGATGATGGCGGCGGAAGGCACGTCGGTGCTGCGCAACGTCTATGTGATCAACCGGGGTTACGAGGACCTGGCGGAGCGCCTGAACTCGGTGGGCGCGCAGATCGAGATCTTCCGCGACATCTAGAACCGGCGATGCCGTCGTACCCCTTCATGGCCTGCTGTTCGGTGGGTCATGGAGGGGGGTGCGACGGCCGCCGGTGTGACCCGGAGGACACGTGACGCCGACGCGGTCCGTGGGTCGTCGGCGCTAGGCCTGGACCGCTGTTCGGCGCGCAACCCGGTCCGGCCGTCGATGCCCTCGCGCAGGATGTCGGCCTGCCCGGTATGCCGGATGGACTTGTTCCGGGGAAGGGCGGTCGAAGACCAGTCGCGGTCAATGGGCGGCGTGCGTCGTATTCCGACAAGCCGTCGAGTTTCCAGAGCAGCGCCTAGCGGTCTCGCCGCAGTCTCCCGGGCAGATCGCCTTTCGCGAATTCGTCGATCATGCGGCATGAGCCTGCCAGTGGCTGATCGTGGTCCCGATTCCCGTACGTGTTCCGCGACTCATGGCACCGCGCGGAGTGGATCCGGAGCGCTCCCTCCGCGCTCGTGGCCTGGGCTTTTGGCGTGCGGCGCAAAGCCCTGTTCGGCGATGTCCGCGGCAGTGAAACTCAGGTGCGACGAGGGAGTTCGACCCGCCGCCGAGTTGGTGGTCGGCACATCGAGAAGCGCGACTGGAAGGAATCTCATCATGTCCATCAGGAAGGCCCTGACACGGCTGGGGGCCGGTACGGCGGCTGTGACGGTCATGCTCACCTTGGGGCTCGGCACAACGCCGGCCTCTGCGAACGTCAACGACGGTTACATCAGCGGCGCCGGGACCTTGTTCGACGACTGGGGCGACGAGGGGACCGTCTCCCGGTACTCGCATGCCAGCTCCAACGCCGCCTGTCTGTGGCAGCAAGTCCTTTGGGCGGAAGGCTACGGCCACAATTTCGAAATCGACGGGATCTTCGGGCCGACCACCGAGTCCCGTACGAAGAGCCTGCAAAGGAGGTGGGGCCTGGCCGACGACGGCATCGTCGGCAAGAACACCTGGTCCAAGGCCGGAGAGAATCTGGGCTACGGGCAACTCGTCAACGACGGGCCGAACCGGCAGTACCGGATGAGATACACGGGCGACAGCGACGACTTCGTCCTCTATCGCGGAGAAACGGGCAGGCACGGCTTCTACGAGCTGGCAAACGAGAACTGGCGCGTCGCCGGCTACAACTCCCGTACCTGCACGTGACGATCCTGTCGGTGGTCGGTCCGGGCGCGCGAGCCCGGCAGGATCGACAAGACACCCCCTAGGCTCGGGACATGACGAATCAGCGCCGGGACGCCGCTGAGGTGCGGGCGGGGGCTCTCGCGTCGGGGGTGCGGTTGCGCATCATTCGGCTGACGCGGACGCAGGCTATGACCAACAAGGAGTTGGCCGTGCGGCTGGGCAGGGATCCGGCGACCACGCTTCACCATGTACGGAAGCTGGTGGACGCCGGGCTGCTGGAGGCGCAGGCACCGAGGCGGGGGAATCGTGGCGCGAGGGAGATTCCCTATCTGTCCAGCGGGCTTCCGTGGGCCGGAGGTCCGCTGGGCGAAGGTCCCGTCGGCGGGGCGATGTTGGGGGCCTTTCTGTCCGAGGCCGGCGAACTCGACATGAAGGACGTCCGCCAGGCCAGGTTCGTACTGGATCTCACACCTCGGCGGCGGGCGGAGTACGAACGGCGGCTGGCAGCGCTCGTCGACGAGTTCGACGACGACGCCGTCGAGGCGGACACCGAGCGGACCGCTGTCTATATCGCCGTCTATCCGAGTGTGTGATCGCCCGCCCGCTTGACGCGGGGGGAATCCCCGCGCACGGCTGTCGGCATGGTCAAGTGATTGGATTCCATCAATCGCTTTGCGACGGCAACCATTGCGGGAGTTGGGCGGACATCGGGCCCCACACGCCCCGGCCGCGCCGAACTCGGCCCGCACCACAAGGCGTTCGCGGGCCGCTTCGCCGGACATCCGGTGCGGCCGGTCCGGATCGGCGGATCTTTCCTCGCCGTACCGGACCCCCTCAGCACACGCCGACAACCCCCCGCAAGAGCGCGCCTCCGGACGTATTCAGGTCTGAAAGCGGAGGGCCCGCAGCGGTGGAGTTCAAGATTCGGCCATGCCGAACGCACGGGAAAGTCGCTCGAAAGCCTGCTGAATGCCGCAGTCATGGCCAGCCGCACCACGCGACCCACTCACCCCACCAGACGTAGTCCGCCTCAGCCGCAACGGGGACGGATCGAGCGGCAAACTGCGTGTGTTCGTCATGTAACCCGTTGCAATCAAATGCAAAGGGACTGCAAACAGGCTCAAACCCGCCGCCCGTCAAGGGAGTTTCCGGCACGGACCACCCAGGTCCGGCAGCGCGCACACGCTTTGCAGTAAAGCCGGAAAGGTGCCGGCGCGCGCCCCGGCGTGTGGTCGGGCGCGCCCCGTCCCCACACCGAGCGTGCTCTCCGGCCGCGGACCGGAAGTAGTCCTTGCGTCGGGAGCCGTAGCCGTCAACCATTCGATCCGCGCAGCTTGGCAGGTCCACGACCAGCAACCACTGGTCGGGGACCCGTACGCATCGGCGGCCCGCCCTACCGGACGGGCCGTCCATCCCCCACTACCTCCGGAGGATCTCGTGATCTTCAAGCGCTTCTCCCCGCTCAACGGCACGTCCAGACGGGCTCGGCTCGTCGCCGTGGCGTCCGGTCTGGTGACCGCCGTCGCGCTCGCGGCCCCCTCGGCCGTCGCCGCCCCGGCCCCCGAGGTCAAGGCCACCGCCACGCAGCTCGCCGCCGCCAGCTCGGCCGTGCTCGAAGCGGACGTGGCTGGCACCGCCTGGTACACCGAGGCGAGCACCGGCAAGATCGTCGTGACCATCGACAGCACCGTGTCGAAGGCCGAACTGGCCGAGGTCAAGAGCGCGCTGGCGGACTCCAAGGCGGAGCTGACGGTCAAGCGCACCAACGGTAAGTTCAGCCCGCTGATCGCCGGTGGCGAAGCCATCACCACCAGCGGCAGCCGCTGTTCGCTCGGCTTCAACGTGTCCGTCGGCGGCGTGGCCCACGCGCTGACCGCCGGTCACTGCACCAACATCGGTGCCAGCTGGTCCATAGGCACGCGTACCGGGACCAGCTTCCCGACGAACGACTACGGCATCATCCGCCACTCCAACCCGGCGGCGGCCGACGGCCGGGTCTACCTGTACAACGGCACGTACCAGGACATCACGTCGGCGGGCAACGCGTTCGTCGGCCAGTCCGTGCGTCGCAGCGGCAGCACCACGGGCGTCTGGGGCGGTACGGTCACCGGTCTCAACGCCACCGTCAACTACGGTGCCAGCGGCATCGTGTACGGCATGATCCAGACCAACGTCTGCGCCGAGCCCGGTGACAGCGGTGGCTCGCTCTTCGCCGGCAGCGTGGCGCTGGGCCTCACCTCCGGCGGCAGTGGCAACTGCCGTACGGGTGGCACCACGTTCTACCAGCCCGTCACGGAGGCCCTGAGCGTCTACGGCGCCAGCGTCCTCTAGCACGCGACTCGCACCACCGGCGGACCGCGCCTCGGCGCGGTCCGCCGTCGTCGTCACTCGTCGTCACACACGCCCCGCACCGCACACGCACCGCGCCGCGCTAGACCCGGCCCAGGCGGGAGAGCAGCCCCCGGTGCGCCCAGCCCGTCCGGCGCAGGCCCGCCCAGACACAGCAGGCGGCGACACCGACCGCGAGTGCCGTCGCGACGAGCGGGGACGCGACGGCGTGCATGACGGCGACACCGATCACCACGACCACGAAACCGTCGAACTGCCAGGCCACGACGCGCAGTCCGGAGAGGTCGCCGAGCGGCGTGATGACCGGCAGAAGCAGTTCGAGCGGCAGATGCAGCTTCATCTCGCGCAGGAATCTGGCGCCGAGGACGAGCACCACCGACCCCGCGACAAGGAGGACCGTATGCACCGACGGCGCGCCGTGCTGGGGCCATCGGGCCACGGTCGCGGGCCCACCGCCCAGGCATACGCCGACCGTCACGGCGACGACCGGCCAGAGCAGCGTGCGGGCGAGTGTGCCGCCCCACCATTCGCCGAACAGCGGGGCCAGGGTCAGCTCGTCCCGCAGCCCGCGCCAGGTCTCGCCCACCCACCCGCTGCCCAGATACACACCGATCGACCCGGCCGTCCACCACAGCGCCGCCGGGCCGCCGCCGTCCCGTCCGGCCACCCCATGGGTCAGCGCGGCGCCGCCGACCAGCAGGAGCGTCACAGCGGCGCTCGCGCGGCCGGGCGTCCGCAGCGCGCGGACCGCCCCTTGGGCGAGATGGCCGCGAAGGCGCCCGTCCGGGCGGATCAGCGCCGATGTGAAGCCGTGTGGCTCGGGCCGGTAGAGGTCGAGTGCGTGGTGGAGCGTGCCCGTCCACGCGTACGCCTGCGCCTGGGAGGCACGGGCCGACTCGCGGGCCAGCCGGGCGAGGTCGATGTTGCGGATCGAACGGAAGGCCGCCCGTCCCACGGCCGCTCCGGCGGTCGCCAGCACACCGGCGACGAGCCAGAGCCCGTACCCGCCCGCCGGGGTCGTGCGGCTCAGCGCCGCGACGGCGAGTGCCACGGCGCCCGCTACGGAGGCGAGGACGAGATTGTCGCGTACCGCCCGGACCTGCCCCCACAGCCAGGCGACGGCGGCGACGCCGACGGTCCCCGCCACGACGGCGAGGCCCGGCAGCGCGGTGCCGGGCCGGTCGAAGAGATCGGTCGCGAGGTACGCCGCCGCGCACGCCGCCAGCAGCGTGAGCGTGCCCCCGTACGCCAGTCGGCGCCGGGCGATCGTGCCGAGGTAGCGCGCCGGGGAGAGGTCCGTGGACATGAACACGTGCAGCAGGAACGGCGGGATGACCAGCGGTCCCCAGAACCGGCCCGCGAGTTGGGCGCCCCAGCACGCCGCCAATGCGAACGCGCAGGCGAGCGGCGTCACTTCGGCGAGCGGCCCCACGGATATCAGCGCCGGGGACGTGCTCCGGGCGTGGACCATCGGCACCAGGTAGAAGACGCCGAACAGCGCGACGAGATACGCGGTGTAGGCGCGGCCACGCACCGTGGCCCGGCCGCCCCGGCGGGCGTACCGCTGCCGTACGGCGTGGACGCGATCCCCGGCGGTCGCGTCATGGGCCGGGGTGGCGTGCGTCGTCATCCCAACTCCACACGGCCGTCGCGAACTTCGACCAGGGCGGGCTCGTGGGTGGCGATCAGGAACGCCGTACTCTCCCGCGCCGCCCGCTCGGTGAGCAGCGCGGCCACCAACTCGACGCGGTCGGAGTCGAGATGGCGCTCGGGTTCGTCGAGCAGGACGACATCGGCGGGGCGCACCAACGTCAGGGCGAGGCTGAAGAGTTGCAGCTGTCCGGACGAGACCTGATGGGGAAACCGTTCGCCCAGCGAGGACAGTCCGAGCCGCTCGATGATCCGTTCGGCCCGGTCGGCGGTCTCCGGGGCGTTGCCGTACCAGGACGCGGCGACCAGCGTCACCTGCTCGCGCAGCGTCATGTCCCGGGCGAACGGGACGGGTTCGACCAGGGAGGCCACGAACCGCCGGTGCGAGGGCCTGGCCAGATCGGCTGCCTCGCCCCGTACCGAACACGTACCGGCCGTCAGTCGGCGACTGCCCAGGAAGGCGCGCAGCAGCGTCGTCTTCCCCGTACCGTTGCCGCCGGTGACACACCAGATCCCGCCCGGCGGCACCGCGAACGTCGTGGGCGCGAGCAGCGTGGTGTCGCCGAGCGTGACGGTGGCCCCGTCCGCCGCGATCACCGGAACTCCGGTCACTTTCCCTCCAGAACCGTGCGGTGATCCCATGCCCGCAACGGTACGCGCCGTCAATTCGGCCGCGCCGCGCGGTCGTTAGGGTCGCGGTCATGACGATCACGTACACATGGCGGGGCGATTTCGAGAACGCGGCCGTCAACGCGCTGCACGCCGAGGGCTTCGGGCATCCGGTCCTGGACATCGACTGGGTGGGGCAGGTGCGCCGGCACAGTCTCGGCTGGGTCTGTGCGCGGCACGAGGGTGCGCTCGTCGGATTCGTGAATGTCGCGTGGGACGGCGGCGTGCACGCGTTCGTCCTGGACACCGTGGTCGGCGGCGGTCTCCGGCGCTCGGGAATCGGGGCCCGACTCGTCGCCACAGCAGCCGAAGGGGCCCGCGCGGCGAAGTGTGAGTGGCTGCATGTCGACTTCGACGACGACCTGCGGGCGTTCTACTTCGACGCCTGCGGGTTCACGCCGACGAGCGCCGGTCTCCTCGCGCTCCGGTCGCGGAGTACTCCGGCCTCGTAGCGCACCGATCTCGAAGCACCCCGGTCTCGTAGCGCACCGATCTTGTAGCGCCCCGGTCTCGTAGCGCACCGATCTTGTAGCGCCCGTATCTCATCGCGCCCCGCGCGGGCAACTGTGCGCCGGGCGCCCGTACTCGCCGATAGTGTCGGGCCGATCTGACCACGGGGTACACGGGAGTACGGGTGCGAGGACGCGTCACATGCATGGTGCTGCTGGCCGGTGCCGGCGTCACTCTGGCCGCGTTGGGGGCGCTGGCCGCCAACGCCGCGACGTCGGACGCGCGTTGGCCCGGCGTTCTGGATCTGTTACGCCGCAACTCCTGGGAGTCCGTCGCGGCTACGACCCTGCTGGCCGTCCTGGTCGCGGCCTCGGTGGTCGTACGGCAGGAGAAGCCCGCCGCCGCCGCGAGTGACCCACCGCCGCCCGAACCGCCCCCGGTCGCCGACTGGGTGGTCGACCGGGCGCAGGGGGACGAGGTCGTCGCGGCCGTGTGCGGCAGCGGCGGGGCCGTCGGGATCACGACCTCGCTGTCCGGCGCGGGCGGCTTCGGCAAGACGACGCTGGCCGGGGTGGTGTGCGCCAACCCCCAGGTACAGCGGCGGTTCCGCGGCCGGGTGTACACCGTCACCATCGGCCGGGACGTGCGGGGCCGGGCCGCGATCGCGGCGAAGGTGGCCGAGGCCACCCGCTTCATCACCGGGAACACCGAGGAGTTCGACGACCCCGCTCTCGCCGGCGCCCATCTGGGCCGGCTGCTGAACCAGCGCCCGCGCACACTGCTGGTCCTGGACGACGTGTGGGAGAGCGAGCAGCTCGCCCCCTTCCTGCGCGGCGGGAAACGCTGCGTACGCCTGGTCACGACCCGTGTCCCCTCGCTGCTGCCGCCGGACGCCCGGTCGATCGCCGTCGACGAGATGTCGCCCGACCAGGCGCGGGCCGTCCTGACCCATCAACTGCCGCCCCTCTCCGGCGACATCACGGACGCCCTGCTGCGGGCCACCGGCCGGTGGGCGCTGCTGCTGCGCCTGGCGAACCGGCTCATCGCGGAACAGGTCGCCACCGGCGCCGACGTCACCACCGCCGCCACGGACATGCTGCGGGAGCTGTCCGCGCGTGGCCCGACGGTGGTGGACCGTACGCCGGGCGCCCTGAACCTGGACGATCCCGAGCGCAGGAACCGGGCGGTGCGGGCCACGGTCGAGGCGGCCACCACACTCCTGCCCCCGGGCGGCGCCGACCGCTTCGCGGAGCTGGCCGTGTTCGCGGAGGACGAGGCGGTGCCGTTGTCACTCGTCGCGCGGTTGTGGCGCTCGACCGGCGGTCTGACCGAAGCGCGGTCCCGCGCCCTGTGCGCGGACCTGGAACGGCTGTCGTTGCTGTCGCTGTCCGCCGAACACGCGGGCCGGATCACCCTGCACGACGTGATCCGCGACTACCTGGCCGGTGAGCTGGGCGAGACGGCGCTGGCCGCCGTCCACGCCCGGCTGGTCGACGCCGTCGCCGACGATCTGCCCCCCGCCGGTCCCCTGGCCGCCGACGCGCCCGATCCGGGCAGGGCGTGGTGGGAACTGCGCGAGGGCTATCTGCTCGATCATCTGATCGAGCATCTGCTGGCCGCCGGTCCGGCCGAGTTCGCCGAGGCCGTGGCGAGCGATCTGCGCTGGGTGGAGACCCGGCTGGCGCAGCGCGGTCCCACCGCCCCCTGGAGCGATCTCACCCGGATCGGGAGCCCCACCGCCGCCGCACGCGCCCACACCATCGCGCAGGCCGCCCATCTCCTCACCCCCACCGACCCCGCCGGTGCGCTGACAGCGGTGCTGCACAGCCGCTTCGAAGGGCTCCCGCTCTGGCGCGACCAGGTCGCCGCGCGACAGCGATCGCCGCTCCCGGGGCCGGTGTTGGTCAACGCGTGGCCGCCGCCCGACCTCCCCGTCCCGGCACTGCTGCGTACGCTCACCGGATTCGGCGGGCCGGTGAGCCGGCTGGCGATCGCGCCGAACGGCACCTGGCTCGCCACCGTCCAGGGACCGGGCGAGGTGCACATCTGGGACCCGGTCGGCGGGACCCGTACCGCCACCCTCAGCCGGCCCAGGGGCAGGAGCAGAAGGCAGGTGGTGACGTCACTGGTGATCGCCCCGGACAGCAACTGGCTCGTCACCGCCAACGGGACGGACAAGGTGCGGATCTGGGATCCCGCCGGCGGGCCCCCCGTCGCCACCATCTTCGCGCCGCCCAGCGACGACGTCCCGCAGTCGGTGAGTTCGGTGGCGATCTCGCCGGACGGGACCGAGGTCGCCGCCGTCAGTGACAAGAGGACGGGCATCTGGGCGCCCACGGGCGGCAACGCGATCGCTTCCTTCCCGACCTGGCACTCGCGCGGTGTGTGGCAGGTGACCAGCGTGGCGGACGGGGCCTGGTTCGCCTACACCTGCTACGGCAGGAAGGTGCGGATCGCCCGCCCGGAGGAACCCCTGTGCACCGTGGTTCTCGCCGAACCCTCGGTCCTGGTGGAGTCGGTGACGGTCGCCCCGGACGGGACCTGGATCGCCATCGCCTGCGACGACCGGACCGTACGGCTCTGGAGCCTGCGGACGCAGAACTTCACCGCCACCCTCACCGGGCACACCGGCGCGGTGCGCGCGGTCGCGATCTCGCCGAGCGGGGCCTGGGTCGCCACCGCCGGCGACGACCAGACCGTACGGCTCTGGGACCGGAGCACCGGCTCCTGCGGCGCCGTACTCACCGGCCACACCGGCGCGGTGCGCGCGGTCGCGATCTCGCCGAGCGGGGCCTGGGTCGCCACCGCCAGCGACGACCAGACCGTACGGCTCTGGGACCGGAGCACCGGCTCCTGCGGCGCCGTACTCACCGGCCACGCCGGGCGGGTGGAGTCCGTGACGTACGCGCCGGACGGCAGCTGGCTCGCCACCACCAGCGACGACAGGACGGTACGGATCTGGAACCGCGCCGACGGAGGGCCGACGTTCGCTCCGCACGACCCCGTCGGCCGGATGGCGCTGATGGCGATCGCGCCCGACGGCAGCTGGATCGCCACCACCGGCGCGGCGCGCACCCTGTGGATCTGGGACCGGGCAAGCGGTACGAGCACGACGATCCCGGCGAGTGAGACCGGCGGGGAGGAGCCCATGGCGATCTCGCCGGACGGCAGCTGGCTCGCCGCCGGCGCGGAGGGCACGGTACGGATCTGGGACCGGACGAGCGAGCGGTGCACGGGCACCCTCACCGGGCACGCCGGTGCGGTGCGGTCGGTGACGATCGCGCCGGACGGGACCTGGCTCGCCACGACCGACGCGCAGGGGACGCTGCGGATCTGGGACCGGGCGAGCGGCACCTGCACCCGCACCGTTGCCGCGTACGGGGCGGGATCGGTGACCGTCGCGTCCGACGGCAGCTGGCTCGCCACCACCGGTCAGGACATGACGGTGCGGTTCTGGGACCGGGCCGACGGGGCGTGTACGTCGCTCCTCACCGCCCACGCCGACGGAGCGACATCCGTCTCCGTCGCACCGGACGGCGCCTGGCTCGCCACCACCGACGCGGAGGGGACGCTGCGGATCTGGGACCGCGCCACCGAGCGGGTGGCGAGCGTGATGCGCGTCGACGGTCCCCTGCACTGCTGTCTGTGGGCACCCGACAGCCGCGTCGTCGCGGCGGCCGGGGAACGGGGGCTGTATCTCTTCACGTTCCGTACCTGACGGGGCGTCAGGCACGCGCGGCGCGTCGGGTACGGGCGGCGCGCCGGGTACTGGCGGCGCTTCAGGTACGGGCGGCGCGTCGGCTCAGCGGCCGGAGTGGCGGATCGTCAGCCGGCCGAAGCCCATCGTTCCGGAGATCCGGATCGTCGGGCCACCGGGGCGGGCGTGCCGCGGGGGCTTGTAATGCGTGTCCTTCCACCCGGTGTTCAGATTCTCGATGTCGACGACCGCGTCGCGCGGCACCGTGATCTTGGCCCGGCCGGTGCCGAGTTGCAGCTCGATGTCGACCACCGGGTGCTCGACGACCGCCCGGGACAGGTCCAGGTCGACCTTTCCGAACGCGGACTCGACCTTCAGATTCCGGGGCACCCGCCACGCGCCGTGCCGTTTGATCCGGCCGCCCTGTGCGGCGATCGTGGACGTGGTGGGTGCCTTCTCCGCCGGGAGCGAGGCCAGTACGGGCGCCAGCTCGCCGTGCGTCTTGGCGGTGAGCGCGGTGTGCAGGTGTGCGTCCATCTCCTCGTGGGAGAGGTGCCCTTCGGCGTACGCCTCCTGAAGGCGCCGTACGGCCGTGTCACGGTCGTCTTCGCTGATCTGTCGCTGCGGGTTCTCCGGCAGAGGGGTCACCGCCTCACTCTAGTGGGCGACGGTCGGGGTCCGGCCGAAGAGCCGGCCCGCGAGGTCGACACCCACGACCGCGCCGCTGTCGTCGCGGCTGAAGTAGCCCCGCTGGTCCTTCAGTCCACCCTCCGTGATGATGTACTCCTCACCGTCGCCGGGCAGGAAGCCGACGGCGGCCGGCCCGTAGTCCGGCGGCATGTCGGCGTCCGACGCCGCGCGGATCTCGGGCTTGATCCCGACCGCGAGGGTGAGCCGGGATCCGTCCGTGGCGATGTCGAGGACCATGGCGTCGCCCTCGTAGCGGCCGACGACCTCGCGGGCCCGCTCCTCCTCGTACGGGACGGGCTCCGGGGCGCGGTCGACGACGCCGAGGCAGTGCGCGAGGGCCCATCGCACGACGGACTGGTTGAGGGGGTAGCCGTCCGGGCCACCGTTGGAGAGCGAGACGACGGCGAAGTCATGTTCGGGCACGAGGAGCAGTTCGGCGAACTGGCCGTTGCCCGAGCCGCCGTGGCCGACCGTACGGACACCGTCCACGTCGCGCAGGAACCAGCAGATCCCGAAGGCGTCGCCGAGTGTGCTGGCGCGCAGCTCGACCGTCGCGTCCTTCATGCTGTGCAGCGTCTCGGCGGGCAACACGCCCTCGCCGTCGCCGAGTTGGAAACGGGCCCAGCGGAGCAGATCGCTCACGCTGGACGCGCCGCCGCCGCCGGGGTTGTCGCCGCGCGCGCCCTCCCGGAACGCCTTCCACGGCTGGGCGACGCGCAGTTCGCCATCCTCGCCCCGGTTGTGTCCCACGGCGAACTTACGGACCATCACGTCGTCCAGGCCGAAGACGGTGTCCGACAGACCCACCGGCTCCAGGACCAGTGAGGCCACGGCCTGCTCGAAGGGCAGCCCGGTGACCTTCTCGATGATCCGCCCCGCCAGGTTGTATCCGGCCTGGCTGTACGAGGCGCGGGTGCCGGGAGGCGCGATCACCGTCAGCTCGGACATCCGCGCGACGAAGCCGGGCAGTGAGCTGTCCCCCTCGCCGGTGTCGATGAGGTTCCAGTCGAGGCCCCCGGTGTGGTTGAGCAGGTTGAGCACGGTGATCTGCTCCGCCGCCCGCTCGTCGGTGAGCCGAAGCTCGGGGACGTAGCGGCGCACCGGTGCGTCCAGGTCCACCTTTCCCTCGGCGACCAGGCGCATCATCGCGGTCGCCGTGAAGGTCTTCGTCACCGACGCCAGATGGAACACCGTCTTCTCGTCCACCGGCAGCGGGTGGCCGACGCTGGTCACGCCATGGGAGGCGTAGATCTCCCGGCCGCCCAGCAGCACTCCGACGGCGACGCCCGGGACGCCGAACTCCTCGGCTCGCGCCGCGACGAACTCCGACAGCTCTTCTTGCAGCTCTCCCCGAAGCCCTTCCCGCACCTGCGTCTCCTGCGACATCCGCTTCTCCTTCGCCTTGGCCCGATCCCTCTTGAACTAAGTACAAGTCGGAGACTAGAACGCTTCCCCGCCCCTTCGCAAGGGTTGCGTGAACTTAGTTCAAGTAGGCTGCCGCCATGACTCGGAACACGCTGACCACGGACCGGATCGTGCGCGCCGCGATCGAGCTGCTGGACGAGGAGGGGCTGGACGGCCTCAACATGCGCAGCCTCGGTCAGCGGCTCAACTCGGCCGCCACGGCGGTCTACTGGCACGTCAAGACCAAGGACGACCTGGTCCGGCTGGCCGGTGACGCGATCTACGCCGAGGTCGAGCCGGTCGATCTCGACTCGACCGACTGGCGCACGGCGGCCACCGCCCAGGCCACCGGTATGCACGCGATGCTGACGCGGCACCCCTGGTACGTGCAGGCCTTCGGCAGCCATCTCCTGTACGGCGCCGGCAAATCCGGCAACGACAACCACAGCCTCGCCATCTACGAGAAAGCGGGCTTCGCCCCCGCCGACGCGGACCGGGCAGCGGCCACCGTCTTCGTCCACGTGCTCGGCAGCGCCCTCGGGCCGGCCTCGCAGGTCTCACTGACCCGGCGGCTACGGAAGAACGGCGAAGACGCCGAACAGCAGTTGACCGACACCCTGGCGCGCGGCGCGGAGATCGCCAAGCAGTTCCCGCTGCTGCGCGAACGCCTCGACACCGCCGCAGCGGCCGAGTACGCGGCGGCGCCCGACGACAGCTTCGCGTTCGGCCTCCAGGCCATCCTCGACGGCTTCGAGGCACGCCTCGCGGCCTCCTGACGGCCGGGCCGGTGACGGGGACTGTATGGAAACCGTCAAAGCGACAGCCTCGGGCGTAAGGGAAGCGTCAGCAAGACTCAGATTCCCCCGAACACGGGTTCTCCTCTAGAGGTCCTTGATTGTCGATCTCTTTCAGGAGTTCACGATGGCCGACGTGGCCTTCGTCGTCACCACGATCGCGTTGTTCGCGTTGGTGGCTCTCGTTGCCAGGGGGGTGGCGAAGCTATGACCGTGGAAAACGTTGTGGGTCTCGTCGTCGCCGTCGCTCTGCTGGGATATCTGGTCCTCGCTCTTGTGTTCCCGGAGAGGTTCTGAGTCCTGATGAGCCCGGTTCTTGCCGGTGTGCTTCAGTTGCTCGCGCTGATGGTGGCGCTGGCGCTGGCATACCGTCCGCTCGGTGATTACATGGCCGGTGTCTATTCCTCCCCGAAGCATTTGCGGGTCGAGAAATGGATCTACCGGGCTGTGGGTGCCGATCCCGCCACGGAGATGCGGTGGCCCGCGTATCTGCGCGGTGTTCTCGGCTTCTCGCTGGTGAGTGTCCTGTTCCTGTATCTGATGCAAAGGGTCCAGGGCAGTCTGCCTGGTTCTCTGGGTTTCGCGTCGATCGATCCGGACCAGGCGTTCAACACCGCCGCGTCGTTCGTGTCGAACACCAACTGGCAGTCGTACTACGGCGAGCAGGCCATGGGCCATGTGGTGCAGACCGGCGGGCTGGCGGTGCAGAACTTCCTGTCGGCGGCGGTGGGCATGGCGGTCGCGGTCGCGCTGGTACGGGGTTTCGCCCGCTCCCGTACGGGTGAGCTGGGGAACTTCTGGGCGGACCTGGTACGCGGCACGGTACGGATCCTGCTCCCGGTCGCGCTGGTCGGAGCGGTGCTCCTGGTGGCGTGCGGGGCGATTCAGAACTTCGCCGGGATCCATCCGGTGGGCCAGTTCCCGGGCGGGGTGCAGGAGTGGAACGGCGGTGCGGTCGCGTCGCAGGAGGCGATCAAGGAGCTGGGCACGAACGGCGGCGGGTACTTCAACGCCAACTCCGCCCACCCGTTTGAGAATCCGAACGGGCTGTCGAACCTTCTCCAGGTTTTCCTGATCCTGCTGATTCCGCTGTCGCTGACGCGGACGTTCGGCCGGATGGTGGGGAGTGTGAAGCAGGGATACGCGATCCTCGCGGCGATGGTGACGATCTGGGTGGTGTTCACCGGGCTGATGATGTGGACCGAGTTCCACCACGGCGGGCCGGCGTTCGACATCGCCGGGGGTGCGCTGGAGGGCAAGGAGACCCGGTTCGGTATCGGCGCCTCCTCCATTTTCTCGGTCGCGACGACACTCACCTCGACGGGCGCGGTGAATTCGTTCCTGTCGTCGTACACCGGTTTCGGCGGCGGGATCGCGATGCTGGGAATGCAGCTGGGCGAGATCGCGCCGGGCGGTGTGGGATCGGGGCTCTACGGAATCCTCATCATGGCGGTGATCGCGGTGTTCCTCGCCGGGCTGATGGTGGGGCGGACACCGGAGTATCTGGGGAAGAAGATCGGCACGAGGCAGATCAAGTTCGCCGCGTGTTACATCCTCATCACCCCCGCTCTGGTGCTGTGTTTCACCGCGGTCGCGATGGCGCTGGACACGCCCGCGCATTCGATGACGAACAGCGGTGCGCACGGCTTCTCGGAGATTCTGTACGCGTATACGTCGGGGGCGAACAACAACGGTTCGGCGTTCGCCGGGCTGAACGCGGACACGCAGTGGTTCAACACCACGATCGGGATCGCGATGCTCCTGGGGCGGTTCCTGCCGATGGTGTTCGTGCTGGCGCTGGCCGGGTCCCTGGCCGAGCAGAAACCGGTCCCGGAGACCGCGGGCACCCTGCGCACCGACAAACCGCTGTTCAGCGGTCTCCTCGTCGGCACGATCATGATCGTCGCCGGTCTGACCTACTTCCCCGCACTCGCGCTGGGACCGCTCGCCGAAGGACTCGCCTCATGACCACCGCCATCAAACACAGCGATGCGCCCGCACGCCACCAATCCGACGGGCGGGTCGGGGGCGGGCTGTTCGACCCCCGGCAGTTGGTGAGGTCGTTTCCGGATGCGCTGAGGAAGCTCGATCCGCGGGTGATGGTCAAGTCACCGGTGATGTTCGTGGTCGAGACCGGCTCGGTGCTGACGACGGTGCTGGCGCTCACGGAGCCGGGTGAGTGGTTCGGCTGGGCGATCACCGCCTGGCTGTGGCTGACGACGATCTTCGCGAACCTCGCCGAGGCGGTCGCCGAAGGCCGCGGCAAAGCCCAGGCCGACACCCTGCGCAAGGCGAAGACCGACTCGGTCGCACGACGCCTGACCGGGCGGAACGCGGAGCCCGTACAAGAGGAGCGTGTTCCTGGGACCGATCTGCGGATCGGCGACCTCGTGGTCTGTGAGGCGGGGGATGTGATCCCGGGTGACGGGGATGTGGTGGAGGGCGTCGCGTCGGTGGACGAGTCGGCGATCACGGGTGAATCGGCGCCGGTGATCCGGGAGTCGGGCGGGGACCGCAGCGCGGTCACCGGCGGGACGAAGGTCCTGTCCGACCGTATCGTCATCAAGATCACGACGAAGCCCGGCGAGACGTTCATCGACCGGATGATCGCACTCGTCGAGGGCGCGGCCCGGCAGAAGACACCCAACGAGATCGCGCTGAACATTCTCCTCGCGTCGCTGACGATCGTGTTCCTGCTGGCCGTGGTCACCCTCCAGCCGTTCGCGATCTACGCCGGCGCCCAGCAGTCCATGATCGTCCTGACCGCGCTGCTGGTCTGTCTGATCCCGACCACGATCGGGGCACTGCTGTCCGCGATCGGAATCGCCGGCATGGACCGCCTCGTCCAGCGCAACGTCCTGGCCATGTCCGGCCGCGCGGTGGAAGCCGCGGGCGACGTCTCGACACTCCTCCTGGACAAGACCGGCACCATCACCCTCGGCAACCGCCAAGCCGCCGAACTCCTCCCCGTGGAAGGCGTGACCGAGACCCAACTCGCCGACGCCGCCCAGCTCTCCTCCCTCGCCGACGAGACGCCCGAGGGCCGTTCCATCGTCGTACTCGCGAAGGAGAAGTACGGGCTGCGGGAACGCAGGCAGGGTGAGCTGGGCCAGGCGGAGTGGGTGCCGTTCACCGCGCAGACCCGCATGTCGGGCGTCGATGTCGACAGCCGCAAGATCCGCAAGGGCGCGGCCGGTTCGGTCATCACCTGGGTCACCGAACGCGGCGGTCAGGTGGCTCCGGACGCGCACATGTTGACGGACCGTATCTCCGAGGACGGCGGGACGCCGCTGCTGGTGGCGGTGGAGGACGGGCACGGCGCCCGGGTGCTGGGGGTGATTCATCTGAAGGATGTGGTGAAGGAGGGCATGCGGGAGCGGTTCGAGGAGCTGCGCCGGATGGGGATCAAGACGGTGATGATCACGGGTGACAATCCGCTGACGGCGCGGGCCATCGCCCAGGAGGCCGGGGTGGACGACTTCCTCGCCGAGGCCACTCCCGAGGACAAGATGGCCCTCATCCGCCGTGAGCAGGCCGGCGGGAAGCTCGTCGCGATGACCGGCGACGGCACCAACGACGCCCCCGCACTCGCCCAGGCCGATGTCGGGGTGGCGATGAACACCGGCACCTCCGCCGCCAAAGAGGCCGGGAACATGGTCGATCTGGACTCCAACCCGACGAAACTCATCGAGATCGTCGAGATCGGGAAACAACTCCTCATCACCCGGGGCGCGTTGACGACGTTCTCCATCGCCAACGATGTCGCGAAGTACTTCGCGATCATCCCCGCGATGTTCGCCGTCGTCTATCCGGGCCTGGACACCCTCAACATCATGAGCCTGTCCTCACCCGAGTCCGCGATCCTCTCCGCCGTCATCTTCAACGCCCTGGTCATCATCGCCCTCGTCCCCCTGGCCCTGCGCGGGGTGCGCTACCGGCCCATGAGCGCCGACCGGATGCTCCGCCGCAACCTCGGCATCTACGGCATCGGCGGCCTCATCGCCCCCTTCGCCGGCATCAAACTCATCGACCTCCTCATCTCTCTCATCCCCGGAATCGGCTGATGACCATGAACACCACCCTCGGCACCTCCACCCGCCTCCTCACCGCCGGACTCCGCGCCCTGCTCGTCCTCACCATCCTGTGCGGGGTCATCTACCCCCTCGCCGTCATGGGCATCGGACAGGGACTGTTCAACCATCAGGCGAACGGCTCCGAGATCACCGCCAACGGCAAAGTCGTCGGCTCCGAACTCATCGGCCAGCGCTACGACCTGCCCCTCAAAGACGGCCAGGAGACGCCGGACCCGGACCTGAAGTGGTTCCAGCCCCGCCCCTCCAACGGACTCGGCACCAACAGCGTCAACACCCAGTACCAGCTCATCCTCTCCGGAGCCACCAACAGAGCCGGTGACAACGCCGAGCTGATCCAGTGGGTGAAGGACGCCAAAGCAGCCGTCATCAAGGACAACTCCGTCGACGGCTACACCGTCAAACCCTCGGATGTCCCGCCCGACGCGGTGACCTCCTCCGGCTCCGGCCTCGACCCCGCCATCTCCCCCCAGTACGCCGACATCCAGGTCCACCGCATCGCGAAGCTGAACAACCTCGATGTCACAGCCGTCCAGAAACTCGTGGACAACCACACCGACGGCCGCATCCTCGGCTTCATCGGCGAACCAAACGTCAACGTCCTGAAGTTGAACATCGCACTCAAGGCCCTCGCCCAGAGATGACACCATGAGACGTGGCAAGCTCCGGATCTATCTCGGCGCCGCGCCCGGCGTCGGCAAGACGTACGCGATGCTCGCCGAGGCGCAGCGCCGGGTGGAGCGGGGCACGGACTGTGTCGTCGCTTTTGTGGAGCACCACAACCGGCCCCGTACGGAGGTGATGCTCCACGGTCTGGAGCAGATCCGGCGGCTGGAGATCCCGTACCGCGGCAGCGTCTTCACGGAGATGGACGTGGACGCCGTTCTGGCGCGGCGTCCGGCCGTCGCCCTCGTGGACGAACTCGCGCACACCAACGTGCCGGGCTCCCGGAACTCCAAACGCTGGCAGGACGTCGAGGAGTTGCTCCGGGCGGGCATCGACGTCATCTCCACCGTCAACATCCAGCATCTGGAGTCGCTCGGCGATGTCGTCGAGTCGATAACGGGCGTACGGCAGCGGGAGACCGTCCCCGACGAGGTGGTGCGGCGCGCCGATCAGATCGAGCTGGTCGACATGGATCCGCAGGCGCTGCGGCGCCGTATGGCGCACGGGAACATCTATCAGCCCGACAAGCTCGACGCGGCTCTGTCCAACTACTTCCGCCCCGGGAACCTCACCGCGCTGCGCGAGTTGGCGCTGCTCTGGACCGCGGACCGGGTGGACGAGTACCTCCAGCAGTACCGGGGCGAGCACAACATCCGCTCCACCTGGCAGGCCCGTGAGCGGATCGTCGTCGGTCTCACCGGCGGACCGGAGGGCCGTACGCTCATCCGGCGTGCCGTCCGGCTGGCGGAGAAGGGGGCCGGCGGTGAGGTGCTGGCCGTGTACATCGCCCGCAGTGACGGCCTCACCTCGGTCTCGCCCAAGGAACTGACCCTCCAGCGCACCCTCGTGGAAGACCTCGGCGGCACCTTCCACCATGTCATCGGCGACGACGTGCCCTCGGCGCTGCTGGAGTTCGCGCGCGGCGTCAACGCCACGCAGGTCGTGCTCGGTTCAAGCCGCCGTAAGACCTGGCAGTACGCCTTCGGCCCCGGGGTCGGTCAGACGGTCACCCGGGACTCCGGTCCCGATCTCGACGTCCATATCGTCACGCACGGGGAGGTCGCCAGGGGCCGGGGGCTGCCGGTGGCGCGCGGCGCGCGACTGGGCCGGGCGCGGATCGTCGGGGGCTGGCTCACGGGCGTCGTGGGACCGGTGCTGCTGACGCTGCTGCTGGACGGTCTGGCCCCGGACGTCGGGCTGGCCAACGACATGCTGCTCTTTCTGACGCTGACGGTGGCCGCGGCCCTGCTGGGCGGTCTGGTCCCGGCGCTCGCCTCGGCGGCGTTCGGCTCGCTGCTGCTGAACTACTACTTCACGCCGCCGCTGCACGAGTTCACGATCGCCGATCCGCAGAACATCGTCGCGATCATGATCTTCTTCGCGGTCGCGGTCTCGGTGGCGTCCGTGGTCGACATCGCGGCCCGGCGCACCCATCAGGCGGCGAGACTCCGTGCCGAGTCCGAGATCCTGTCCTTCCTGGCGGGCAGTGTGCTGCGCGGCGAGACCACCCTGGACGCCCTGCTGGAACGCGTACGCGAGACCTTCGCCATGGAATCGGTGGTGCTGCTGGAGCGCGAGAGCGACATCGCTCCGTGGACCCGCGCGGGCAGTGTGGGGGCGGGGGAACTGGTCGAACGGCCCGAGGACGCGGACGTCGACATGCCCGTCGGCGACCACATGGCACTTGCCCTGTCCGGCCGGGTGCTGCCCGCCGAGGACCGCCGGGTGCTCTCCGCGTTCGCCGCCCAGGCCGCCGTCGTCCTCGACCGCCAGCGCCTGGTCGGCGAGGCCGGGCAGGCTCGTGAACTGGCCGAGGGCAACCGGATCCGTACCGCTCTGCTCGCCGCCGTCAGCCACGACCTGCGCACCCCGCTGGCCGGTATCAAGGCCGCGGTGACCTCGCTCCGCTCGGACGACGTCGAATGGTCCGACGAGGACCACGCCGAACTCCTCGCGGGCATCGAGGACGGCGCCGACCGCCTGGACAATCTGATCGGCAACCTCCTCGACATGTCCCGCCTCCAGACCGGCACGGTGACCACGCTGATCCGCGAGATCGATCTGGACGAGGTCGTCCCGATGGCTCTCGGCGGGGTGCCGCAGGGCAGTGTCGTCCTCGACATCCCGGAGGACGTGCCGATGGTCGCCGTCGATCCGGGGCTGCTGGAGCGCGCCGTGGCCAACATCGTCGAGAACGCCGTCAAGTACAGCCCCGACAACGCGCCGGTGCTCGTCTCCGCCAGCGCGATCGCCGACCGGGTCGAGGTACGTGTGGTGGACCGGGGCCCCGGCGTCCCGGACGACGCGAAGGACCGGATCTTCGCTCCTTTCCAGCGGTACGGGGACGCGCCGCGCGGTGCTGGAGTGGGGCTCGGTCTCGCGGTCGCCCGGGGCTTCGCGGAGGCGATGGGTGGCACCCTCACCGCGGAGGACACCCCGGGCGGCGGCTTCACGACGGTGCTCACGCTGCGCCCCGCCGCCGGCCACCCGCCGACGCGCCCGGACCTGCCGCCCATGGCGACTTCCTGACCACCGGACCGCTCTTGGCAGGGGCACCGGCACCGTGGCGGGCGGCGCGGCGAGTACGCCGCCACGCCCGCCACGCCCGCCACGGTCGGCGCGGGTGTCGGAGGGTGCCAGAGAGGGCTAGAGGGTGAACGCCTCGGCGAGCGTCCAGATGGCGAGTCCGGCCATGCACGCCGCGCCGATGCGCTGGACCGTCTTCAGAGGAACCCGCTGGGCGATGAAACGGCCGGCCAGCAGGGCGAGGGCGGAGACCGACATCAGCGCGAGGGCCGAGCCGATCGCGGTGGGCAGCCAGCCGTTGCTGGCGGCCAGGTTGGCGGTGGTGATCTGGGTGAGGTCGCCCCATTCGCTGATGAAGACGGCCATGAAGGCGGTGGTGTAGACGGGCCAGAATCCGGTGACGGTCTTGCCCCCGCCGTCCTCGTCCTCGTCGCCACCGCTGCGCAGCAGAACGAAGGCGCCGAACGCGAACAGGGCGGCGGAGACCAGCTTGACCGCCATCTCGGGGAGCATGCTGAGCAGACTGCCGGCGCCGACGGCGATGGCGACGTGCACGACGAAGGCGGTGGATGTGCCGAACCACACGTAGAGCGGTCGCATCCGGGTGCCCATGGCCAGTGAGGCGAACATGGTCTTGTCGGGGAGTTCCGCGAGGAAGATCAGCCCGAAGGCGGTGAGCATCGCCAGGGGGTCGAAGGTCATTCTCTTGCTCTCTGCCGGGGCCGGGCCGACAGCTCGTACGACACCCGGGAAGGCGACGGGAGGAACCGTTCGACCCGGCACGATGGACGGCCCCCGCACAAGCGCGGACCGGATCATGCCTTGGCCGAAGGTCTCGTCCGCCCCGCAGCTTTCGCGGTGGCCCGGTGGCCGGGACGCCCAAGGGCGTCCAGTGTGTCGACCAGCGGTTCTCGGGACTACTCCCCTTCGCTGCTGACCAGCCTAACAGCCGGGGCGGCCACCCCTGTGCGCCGGGATCAACGCCCCGGAAGCGACTCAAGGTGCGGGGGGCGTCACCGTCCGAGACACAGCAGCGCCGCCCGCAGATCGAGGCGGTCGTCCAGGCGTGAGAGGTCGCGGCCGGTGATGTGCTCGATCCGCCGGACCCGGTAGTGGACGGTGTTGACGTGCAGATGCAGTTCCTCGGCCGCGCGTGCCCATGATCCGTCGCGGGCGAGGAAGGTCTCCAGGGTCTGGAGCAGCGCCACGGACGAGGCGTTGCCGGCGTCGAGGAGGGGGCCGAGGACGGTGTGGCTGTACGCGGCGCGGACCTCTTCGGGTATCCCGGTCAGCAGCGCCGCGAGCCCGGTGAAGGCCGCCGCGTCGGTGACGGACGAGGCGCCGGGGGCGGCGTTACGGCCGGAGGCCAGGGCGTAACGGGCCTGGGACAGCGCCCCGTTGAGGTCCTCGGGGCGGTCGGCGCGGGGGCCGGTGCCGGCGTGCAGGGGGCGGGAGGCGTCGCAGGCGGCGATCAGTGGCCAGATCGCGGCGAGGGGCTGGGCGACGGGTTCGGCGGGCGACTCCGAGGACGACCCGGCGGGCGACTCTGCGGGCGAGTCGGTCGGCAGGACCGCGAACGCCGTCCCGTCGGGCAGCTGGCCCACGGCCGCGCCGCCGGGCCGCAGTTGGGCCACGGCCTCCGACAGCGCCGCTCCGTCGGGTGCCGCCGCGATCACCTCGTACGGGCCCCGCGGCGGGAGCCCGCAGGCCAGCAGGGCGGCCCGCAGCGCGAAGCTGTCGGCGCCGGTGCCGGTGCCGCTATCGGTATCGGTACCGGTCCCGGTACCGGTGAGCAGGGTGCCGAGGGTGTTCGCCGCCTCGTACGCGGCGGCCCGGTGGCTCCTCCCCGACCGCTGCCAGGTGCCCAGGACCGCCGCGATCTCCTGGAGCATCCGGGGCGGGGCGCCGCCGGGCTCGGGCAGATACAGGCGCAGGCGCCCGTACGGCTCCGCCCCGTCGACCTCCACCGGCACCGTGACGCCCGTGCCGTCCACCGGCAGCCGGGCGGCCTCGCGGGGCGGGAGCGCGGCGGCGTCCGCCGTCGCGGCGACGGTGCGGCCGGCGGCCGTGAGCAGGTACGCGGCCGGCCGGTCGAGGTGCGCGAACGCCGCGTCCAGCAGGGCGGCGGGGCTCGCGCCCTGGGCCAGCAGGCGGCTGAGTCGCTCACGGGTGAGTTCGGGCAGGGCGTGCTGGCGGCTCAGACCGCCCCACTGCCGCAGATAGACCGAGTCGGTGATCGTCCGGAACATGACGTGGGCGGGGACCGCCGCCACCGGGATGGCGTGCCGGCGGCACGCGTGGACGAGGTCGTCGGGCACCCCGCCGTGTGTCTCCTCACCCGCCAGCAGCGCGGCGGCGCCGGCCGTACGCAGCGCGGAGACGAAGCGTTCCGCCTTGGCCGGGCCGTCGTCGGGGGTCCACCAGACCAGGCCGCTGAGCACCAGCTCGCCGGGCCGGACGAAGCGTGCCGGGTCCTCCAGGTCGGTCGCGGTCACTCCGCTGATCTCCCGCCCCAGCATCGTGTCCTCGCACCACAGCGGGCGCAGGCCCAGGGACTCGTCTCCCAGGAGGTGTGCGATGTGCATGGGTTTCCGGCTCCTCTTGCGCGTCCCGCATTCACCAGGTGAGTACGGGTGATCGCATGGTAAATGCAAGACGAAGCGGGCGGTACGGCTCTTGGTTGATCCTCCAGCGCATCGTCCTGGATCATCGGTGTTTCCGTGTGGTGAACCAGTCGTCCCGGGCGGGTTCGCGTTGCTTCACTGACGGCATGGACCTGAACACGGTGGTGGAGGTACGGGACGCCCGGCGGGCCGGGCCCTGGCGGACCGGCGACGCGTGGCTGGGGGGTGGCACGTATCTCTTCTCCGAACCGCAGCCGCGGCTACGGCGGTTGGTGGATCTGAGCCGGATGGGCTGGGAGCCGGTGGTGCGGCGTCCGGACGGTTCGCTGGAGATCGCGGCGACGTGCACCGTCGCGCGGTTGTCTCGGTTCGCGGCCGGTGTGCGCGCGGAGGCGGCGCCGCTGTTCGAGCAGTGCTGCCGGGCTTTTCTCGCCTCGTTCAAGATCTGGAACATGGCCACGGTCGGCGGGAACCTGTGCAACGCCCTGCCCGCCGGCCCGATGATCTCGCTGACGGCCGCGCTCGGCGGGGAGTGTCTGCTGCGTTCGCAGGGCGGTGCGCTGCGCCGGGTCCCGGTCGCCGACTTCGTCACGGGCGCCGGCCAGAACGTCCTCGCCGAGGGCGAGTTGCTGCGTTCGGTGACCCTGCCCGCTCGCGCGACGGCCTGCCGTACGGCCTTCCGGCAGGTGTCGTTGTACGGGCTCGGCCGCTCGGGCGCGCTGGTGATCGGGGCGCTCGATCCGGTCGACCACTCCCTCACCGTGACGATCACCGCGTCGACGGTGCGGCCGGTGCGGCTGTGGTTCCCGCTGCCGCCCACGGCGGCGGGCCTGCGGGCGGCAATCGAAGGGGCGGTCGCCGACCACGAGTGGTTCGACGACATCCACGGACTGCCCGCCTGGCGACGGCACATGACTTTCCGGCTGGCGGAGGAGATCCGCCGCGAACTGAATCCGCTCGAGAAGGGCCAGGATCTGTGAGCTTCGGGATCGAGGTGAACGGCCGGGCGTCGGACGCCGAGCCACGGCCGGGCCAGTGTCTGCGGACGTATCTGCGCGAGCGCGGCTGGTTCGGGGTGAAGAAGGGCTGCGACGCCGGTGACTGCGGGGCCTGCACCGTCCATGTGGACGGCGAGCCCGTGCACAGCTGTCTGTATCCGGCGGTGCGCGCGGACGGCCGGACGGTCACCACGGTGGAGGGGCTGGCCTCCGACGACGGCGAACTCCACCCCGTACAGCGGCGGTTCCTCGACGCGCAGGGTTTTCAGTGCGGCTTCTGCACCGCCGGGTTCCTGATGACCACCGCCGCGCTGGACGAGGACCAACTCGCCGATCTGCCACGGGCGTTCAAGGGCAATCTGTGCCGCTGCACCGGTTACCGCGCCATCGAGGACGCCGTACGGGGCGTGTGCCACACCGAGGCGCCGTCCGCCGGTGAGGCGGTCGGCCGCAGCCTGCCCGCCCCGGCGGGGCCGCAGGTCGTCACCGGGACCGCCCGCTACACCTTCGACATCGACGTGCCCGGTCTGCTGCACATGAAGCTGTTGCGCTCCCCGCACGCCCACGCCCGTGTCGTCGCCGTCGACACCTCGGCCGCGCTGCGCGTACCGGGTGTGCACGCCGTCCTGACCCATCACGACGCGCCCGCACGGCTTTTCTCCACCGCCCGGCACGAACACCCCGAGGAGGACCCGGCGGACACCCGGGTCCTGGACGACACCGTCCGCCATGTCGGGCAGCGGGTGGCGGCCGTCGTCGCGGACAGCGAGGCCGCCGCCGAGGAGGGCTGCCGGCGGGTCGGGATCACGTACGAGGTGCTGCCCGCGGTCCTGGACCCGGAGGAGGCGATGCGGCCGGGCGCGCCGGTCGTGCACGCCAAGGACGCGGCGACCGCGCGGATCGCGCGCCCCGGCGCCAACGTCGTGGGTGAGACGCACGGCGAGATCGGCGATGTGGAGGCGGGGTTCGCCGAGGCCGACGCGGTGTACGAGGAGACGTTCCGCACCCAGCGGGTGCAGCACGCGAGCCTGGAGACCCATGGCGCGGTGGCCTGGTTCGACGAGGACGGCCGGCTGACCGTGCGTACCAGTTCGCAGACGCCGTTCCTGACCAGGATCGCGCTGTGCGATCTGTACGACCTGTCGCGCGAGCGGGTGCGGGTCGTCGCCGGCCGGGTCGGCGGCGGGTTCGGCGGCAAGCAGGAGATGCTGGTGGAGGACATCGTGGCGCTGGCGGTGCTGCGGCTGCGGCGGCCGGTGAAGCTGGAGTTCACGCGCGCCGAGCAGTTCCACGGGGCCACCACGCGGCATCCGTTCACGGTCCGCGTCAAGGCCGGGGCCCGGCGGGACGGGACGCTCACCGCGCTTCAGCTGCGGGTGGTGGCCGACACCGGGGCGTACGGGAATCACGGGCCGGCCGTGATGTTCCACAGCGTCGGCGAGTCGCTGGCCGTCTACCGCGCGCCGCACAAGAAGGTCGACGCGTTCTCCGTCTACACCCACACCGTCCCGGCCGGGGCCTTCCGGGGCTACGGGCTGGGGCAGGTGATGTTCGCGATGGAGTCCGCGCTGGACGAGCTGGCCCGCCGACTGGGCCTGGATCCGCTGGAGTTCAAGGAGCGGAACATCATCGGGCCCGGTGAGGCGATGCTCACGCCGGGCGGTGAGGAGGAGGATCTGCACATCGCCTCGTACGGCCTGGACAGTTGTCTGGCCATCGTCCGGGCGGCGCGGGCCGAGCCGGCCGAGCCGGGGCCGGCGGGCTGGCTGGTCGGTGAGGGCGCGGCGCTGGCGATGATCGCGACGGGGCCGCCCGGCGGGCACATCGCCGACGCCCGCGCGGCGCTGCTGCCGGACGGGACGTTCGAACTGGCCGTCGGCACGGCGGAGTTCGGCAACGGCACCACGACCGTGCACCAGCAGATCGCGGCCGGGGAACTCGCCACGACCGTGGACCGGATCACCGTCCGCCAGTCCGACACCGATGTCGTACGCCATGACACGGGCGCGTTCGCGTCCACGGGCACGGTGGTGGCGGGCAAGGCCACCCTGCGGGCCTGCCGGGCCCTCGCGGACGCGCTGCTCGACTTCGCCGCATCGCGGACGGGTGCCGCGCGGGCGGACTGTGTGCTGACCGACGAGGCGGTCCGCCATCCGGGCGGGCTGCTCCCGCTGAAGGAACTCCACGCGACGGGGCGGGAGTTGGGTGTCGAGTTCGTGGCGGACGGCCACTTCGGCGGCACTCCGCGCTCGGTCGCCTTCAACGCCCAGTGGTTCCGTCTCGCCGTCGACCCGGGGACGGGCGAGATCCGTATCCTGCGCAGCGTCCACGCCGCCGACGCGGGAAAGGTGATGAATCCGCTCCAGTGCCGGGGCCAGATCGAGGGCGGGGTGGCCCAGGCCCTCGGGGCGACGCTCTTCGAGCAGGTACGGGTGGACGGCCTCGGGCGGGTGGAGACGGCCGCGTTCCGGCAGTACCGGCTCCCCCAGTACGCGGACGTCCCGCGTACCGAGGTGCACTTCATGGAGACCAGGGACGCGATCGGTCCGCTGGGGGCGAAGTCGATGAGCGAGAGTCCCTTCAACCCGGTGGCCCCGGCCTTCGCGAACGCGCTGCGCGACGCGACGGGACTGCGCTTCACCCGACTGCCGCTGACCCGCGACCGGGTGTGGCTGGCGCTGGACGCGGCGGCGGAGGGGACGCAGGGGGTAGGGGGCTGATCACCGTGCCGCCTCGGCGGCCAGGCGCAGCGCCTGGTCGACCGCGCCCGGGATGTCGTGCACGGGGAACAGCGTGTGCCGTACGGTCCGTTCGGCGTCGACGACCAGGACGAGCCGTTTGAGCCGGAGCCGGCCCGCGCCCCGGAAGGTCGGCAGGCGCAGGGCCGCGGCGAGGCGCAGCCGGGCGTCGGAGAGCAACGGGTACGGCAGTGACTCCGCGTGGGCGAAGTCCGCCTGCTCGTAGGGGAGTTGGGTGCTGACACCGTGGACGGCCACACGGGCGCGCCGGAAGTCGGGCCAGGCGTCGCGGAAGAGGCGGTTCTCCAGGGTGCAGCCGGGGGCGCCCGGAATCGGGTCGTCGCCCCAGTCCACACCGGTGCCCGGATAGGTGAACAGCACGGTCGCGGCGGCGTCGGGGGCGGCGACGGCGCGGTCCGTGCCGTCGTGGCCGGTCAGTTCGAGATCCGGGGGCAGCGGCGTGCCGGCGAGGGCGTGGACCCGGGAGTGCTCGGCGCTGTCCTCCGCCGTTGTCGCGGCCGTGCTGCCGTCACCGAGCATCCAGCGGTCGCCCCAGTCCTGCATGGCCACGAGCAGCGGCAGCAGGTCCAGTCCGGAGTCGGTGAGCAGGTACTCGTAGCGGACGGGGCGCCGCTGGTAGAGGCTGCGGCGCAGTACGCCGCGTGCGACGAGCCGTCCCAGACGCTCCGTCAGGACCTTCCGGGAGAGGCCGAGTTCGGTGGCGAGCGCGTCGAAGCGGACGTGCCCGCGCGCGATCTCGCGCAGCACCAGCACGTTCCACCAGTCGCCGGTGACGACCGCGGCCTGGGCGATCCCGCAGTTCTCGTCGGCGTTGTGCATCTTCATGCCGCCATAGTACGTTCCCTTTCGGAACTCATTTTGTTCTCTGCTGGAACTTACTCAGGAACTCACTCCATGAGGAGCGGCACCATGACCACCATCACCCGCGTCGTCGCCCGGGAGATCATCGACAGCCGGGGCAACCCGACCGTCGAGGTCGACGTCGAACTGGCCGACGGCTCCACCGGACGCGCCGCCGTACCCTCGGGCGCCTCCACCGGCGCCCGCGAGGCCGTGGAACTGCGCGACGAGGATCCGGCCCGCTTCCACGGAAAAGGCGTACGGCGGGCCGTCGACGCCGTCAACGAGGTCATCGCGGACGCCGTCGTCAGCCTTGAGGCCGAGGACCAGGCCGGCGTGGACGCGACACTGGTCGAACTGGACGGCACCCCCGACAAGGCGAGACTCGGCGCGAACGCGATCCTGGGCGTCTCCCTCGCCACCGCCAAGGCCGCCGCGAGCGCCCACCGGCTCCCGCTCTACCGCTACGTCGGCGGGGTGGACGCGCGCCTGCTGCCGGTGCCGATGATGAACATCATCAACGGCGGTGCGCACGCGGACAACGCGCTCGACTTCCAGGAGTTCATGATCGCGCCGATCGGCGCGGCCACCTTCGCCGAAGCCGTACGGATGGGCTCCGAGGTCTTCCACACCCTGCGCCGCGACCTCGTCGCCGCCGGACACAGCACCGGCGTGGGGGACGAAGGCGGATTCGCCCCGGAGCTGCGTACCGCCGAGGAGGCGCTGGACTTCGTCGTAGGGGCCGTGGAGCGCACCGGCTACAAGCCCGGCACGGACATCACCGTCGTGATGGATCCCGCCACGTCCGAGTTCTACCGCGACGGGGTCTACGACTACGCGGGCGAAGGCGTACGCCGCGACCGCGCCGAGCACGTCGGCCATCTGGCCTCGCTCGTCGACCGCTACCCCGTCGCCTCCATCGAGGACCCGATGGCCGAGGACGACCGCGAGGGCTGGCAGACGCTCGTGGCGCGGCTCGGGGACCGCTGCCAGCTCACCGGCGACGACGTGTTCTGCACAAACGAGACGCTGCTGCGCGAGGGCATCCGGGACGGCATCTCCAACTCGATCCTGGTGAAGCTCAATCAGATCGGCACGCTCACCGAGACCTTGGCCACCGTCACCACCGCCCACCGGGCCGGCTGGACCGTGGTGATGTCGCACCGCTCGGGCGAGACCGAGGACACCACGATCGCCGACCTGGCCGTGGCCACGGGCTGCGGCCAGATCAAGACCGGCTCGCTCTCCCGCTCGGACCGCACCGCCAAGTACAACCAACTCATCCGCATCGAGGAGGAGTTGGGCGCCCAGGCGCGCTACGCGGGACGCGACGCGCTCGGTCTGCGCCAGGGCCTGTCCGGAAAGTCGGCGGCGTGATCCGCCAACCGGCCGCCCGCGTCAGCCGGTTCGGACGGCGCGTGTCAGGAAGTGGGCGCGGGCGTCGTCGTACTCCTCCGGGTGCCAGCCGGCGGCCGTGAGCATCGGAAGCAGGTTCGGCTCGGCCAGGGGGTCGGCCGGGCTCAGGGGGCGGCCGTGGCGGGCGGCGCGTTCCGCGCGGCCGGAGGGGTGGAAGAGCACCAGCGTGCCGCCCGGTCTGACGACGCGGGCCCATTCGCGCAGCGCGGCGGCCGGTTCGGCGAGATGATCGAGCAGTCCGGCGGAGAAGACACCGTCGACGGTGTCCGACGGCAGCGGCAGACGCAGGCAGTCGGCGACCAGCAGGTGCGCCAGATCGCCGTCGCGTCCCTCGCGGGCCGCCGCCGCGAGCATGGCGGGGGTGACGTCCACACCGAGCACCGTGCCCTTGTCCCCCACCTCCGCGCGCAGCGCGGGCAGGACGCGTCCGGTGCCGCAGCCCAGGTCCAGCGCGGTCTGCCCGGGACGCAGCCCCATACGGGCCACGGCCGACGCGTACGCCGGGGTGTCGGCGGCGAAACGCGCCTCCCAGCGGGCGGCCCTGGGGGTGAAGAACGTACGGCTCGCGGTGTGCGCCGCCCGGTCGGCGACCAGTGCGGCGAAGCGCCCGAGTACCCGGTCCCGGTGCGGGGCCAGGGCCGCCAGTGCGGCCGAGGTGGCGTCCCGCAGTCCGGGAACGGTGGCGGCGTCCGCCGGGAACGCGGCCACGAAGGTGTCCACGGTCGACCCGTCCGCCTCCAGATGGAACTGGAGCCCCCAGGCCGCACCGCCGACCCGGAACGCCTGTACCGGGTAGCGGTCGCACGACGCGAGCAGGACCGCGCCGTCCGGCAGGTCCATGGTGTCGCCGTGCCAGTGCAGCACCCCGAGCCGCTCGGGCGCCCCGGCCAGCAGCGGGTCCGTGGCGGCCGGCGGGCCGGTGCGTACGTCGCCCCAGCCCACCTGGAGTTCCGGGCCCGTACGGGCCGAGCCGCCGGCCGCGACCGCCAGCAGCTGGGCGCCCAGACACACCCCCAGCACCGGCACCTCGGCGGCCAACGCGGCACGCAGCAGAGCGAGTTCGGCGCCCCGCGTGGGGAATCCGGCGTCGCTGTGTGCGGCCATCGGGCCGCCCATCACGACCAACGCCTCGATCCCGACGAGGCTTTCGGGCAGCGCGTCGCCCGCCCACACCCGGCACAGCCGTGTCCGCAGCCCGGCCGCGTCGAGCGCGGCGCCGATCGCGTACGGCCCCTCCCCCGGTACGTGCTCCACCACCAGAACAGCCACCGCCCCGCCCCCTGTCCGCAGATGCAGCCGTCAACGCCGACATTCGACAGTACATCCGATGCGGATACGGCGTATCGGGCCGCAGGTGCGGGCCATGCTCGCGGGGGTCGGTCAGTCCGTCTCGGCCGTCACCCGGCCCGATTTCACGGCCGCGACGAGGGCGGCGTGGTCGCGTTCGTTCTGGTCGGCGTAGCTCTCCGCGAAGTCGGCCAGCGCGTTGTCGAACACGGTGCCGCCGCCCAGATAGGCGGCGATGGCGATCCGGTCCCCCGAGCGGGCGTGGGCGCGGGCGAGCGTGGCGCCGCACAGTTCGGCGAAGACACGCATCCCGTTGGGGATCATGTCCTGCGGTTCGAGGATGCCCTTCCAGTCGTGCAACTGCCGTACGTAGAAGTCCCGTTGGCGTCCGTCCAGCCCCCGTACCCGGTCCCATCCCAGAAAGACGTCACCGACCGCCTGCATGAGCCGCTGCCCGGCGACGACGCGGTGGCCCTGGTTGTTGTAGTCACTCGCGCCCGCGTGCTCGGCCAGCACCGAGTGGTCCGCCTCCTTCGCCTGGAGGATCAGCGGATCCGTGTCGTCCTTGCCCAGCAGGAGCAGGATCCAGCAGCGGGTGCCCACGCTGCCCACGCCGACGACCTTGCGGGCGATGTCGACCACGCGGTACTGCCGGAGCAGTTGCCTGCGCTCGGTGGACAGGCTCCGGCCGTACCGGTCGACCAGTTTGTGGAGTTCGGCGACGAACCTGTCGTGCCGCACGCCCCGCAGCAGGTCGTCGATCGGCACCACCAGCGGCGGATCGGCCGCGAAGCGGCGCTCGCCGTCGCGCGAGAGGGTCAGCTTCTCGTACGCCTGGAGGCTGTCGCGTCCGCGGGCCTTCGTCATCGACTTCGACAGCCGCTGCCGGCCCCTCCCGCCGAGCTGCCGGTCGGCCAGCGGCCGGAGTTCCTCCATGTCGGCCCGGGTGTACCAGACGTCGAGATTGCCCATCCCGGCGAATTCGCGCATCCGCTCGCGGTAGGACCGTACGGCCGCGGTGACGATCACGGACCGTTCCTTGGCGGAGAAGCCGTTCTCCCGCCCGGCGATCACCAGACTCGCGGCGAGCCGTTTGACGTCCCACTCCCAGGGGCCCGGCAGTGTCTCGTCGAAGTCGTTGATGTCGAAGACCAGCCGGCGCTCGGGCGAGCCGAGGAGCCGGAAGTTCATCAGATGCGCGTCCCCGCAGAGCTGGGCCCTGATGCCGGAGACCGGGGTGGCCGCCAGATCACCGGCCATGATCGCGGCGGCGCCCCGGTAGAAGCGGAAGGGCGACTCGGTCATCCGCCCGTACCGGATGGGCACCAGCTCCGCGACCCGCGTCTGCGACTGCGCGTCGACGACCGACACCGGGTCGGGCCGGCCGGCGGCGGCCTCGAACACCGCGTGGCTCGACCGCGGGGCGACCTTGCGCGCCGCCTTGCCGCGCTCGGCCCGCTGCGCGGGGGTCAGATACGTCGGACGGCGCCGTCGTGCGCCGGTGGCCGCTCGTTCGCCGGGGTTCCCGCCGGGCTTCCCGCCGGGGTTTCTGCCGCGCCTGGTCATCGATGCGCCTCCACCCCGAGAGCCGCCCCCTCCCCTCCACTATCCGGCCGCGCCCGGCCCCCCGCACGTCGGCCGGGCCCGGCACGGCGTACCCGCCGGCCGGGTCAGGACTTGCGGACCGCGGCCAGCAGCGCCGGTGAGTGGTAACCCGTCGAGGTGCCCGCGTGCCAGGACACCAGGTCCGGGGCCTCCGGCCGGGCCCCGCCGAGGAGATAGAGGGTCACCAGGCCCACCGCGCCGACCACGGTGATCCCCAGCGTGATCCCCACCGCCTGGTGGAATCCGTCGGCGAGTCCCTGGACGAGCGCGAAGTGCAGCAGGACGGGTCCGATCAGGAACGCCGCCTCCGAGCGCAACAGTTCGACCAGCGCGAACGTCGGGCCGATCTGTGCGGCGGGGACGGAGAAACCGGCCAGGAAGAGTCCCGGCGTCACGCCCGCGCCCGCGCCGAAGCCGAGGAAGAAGGAGGCGACGGGGACGGTCGTGGACGCGTTCGACGTGGAGGCGGCCAGCAGGACGGCGGCGCCGATGGCGACGCTGACCGTCCCGCACAGGGCCAGATACGGCGTCCAGCGGGTCGACATCAGCTGGCGGAACAGCAGGGCGGCGATCAGCACGCCGAGGATCTGGGGTGTGACGAGCGCCCCGATCCGTACGGCGGAGAACACCGCCTCCCTGGTGTAGTAGACCTCGATCAGCTCCAGCAGGGTGGTGAAGCACGCCCCGACCAGCATCGCGTTGAGGGTGCCGACGACCGGCAGGGTGTTGCTGATGGGCCGCACCGGCATCAGCGGACGCTCCTTCCGGTACTGCCCGCCCACCAGGAACACCCCGCAGACGAGCCCGACGACGACCGGTACGTAGAACTCGGGGTCGCTGAAGTCGCCGCGCGTCAGCCAGGAGACACCGAAGAACGGCAGCGCCGTCGTGCCGAACGCCAGCGGGATCGCGGACCAGTCGAACTTCGCGCGGCGGTCCGGCGGGGCGTTGCCCTCGAACGTCAGCGATCCGACGACGAGTCCGATCAGCGCCAGGGTGCCGATGCCCGCGAACAGTGGCCGCCAGCCGCCGAACGACCCGACGAGCCCGCCCACCAGCGGCCCGAAGGCCACCATCCCGAACAGTCCGAGGCTGACGACCGCGGCCGTCGTCTGGAGCTTGTCGATGGGGTGCCCGATGATCAGCGGCGGCAGCGCGGCGACCAGCAGCATGCCGGTGAACAGCCCCTGGAGCACCACCCCGGCCGCGTACATGCCGATGTTCTGCGCGCTGAGCGCGAGCACCGTGCTGAGGACGAATCCGCACTCGCAGACGAGATAGACGCGGCGGCGCGCCACCCGCTGCACGATGTCGGCGCAGGCGACGGCGCCGAAGGCGTAAGCGGCGTTCGACATGCCGCTGCTGAGCTGGACCTCGTACGCCGTGGCGTCGATGCTCCGCATGATCTGCGGTTCCATCAGGGCGGTGGCGGTGGTGAGGATCAGATACGGGCTCAGCGCGAGCAGCGCCAGGGTGACGGCCGCCGGGTAGCTCCCGGCCAGCGGGAGCCGGGTGAAGAGATTCGGCGAAGGTGAGCGGGACGGCAAGAACGCCTCCGGGGCCGGCGTGGGGGGACGCGGGGGAAGTGGGGGAGCGCGCGGCGGGGAGGGTCCGCGGACCGGCTCAGCGTACGGTCGTACGCCGCGCACTCCGGCCTGACACGCCCGCCCCATGACCGAGACCTCTGTCCGCACGACCGGACCCACCGCATACCCCCAGCCGGTACACGCCTCCGGTGGGGCGGGGACACGTCCGCCACATGGGCGCGATGACCTCGGTGCCGTCCGGCCCGGCGGCGGCCGGGCCGGGCCCGCCCGCCGGCCTCGCACGCGCCGCCGGGATCGCGGAGGCCCTGGGCGACGACATGAGCCCGCGCCGAGTCGCCGTCCAGGACCTCCCGGGGCCGTGTTCCGGCCGTCCCCCGCCTACTCCGGGCGCTCGGTGAGGGTGAGCTTTCCGCGTCTGATGGTCGCCAGGCGCGTCGCGCGGCGGGCGATGGCGCTGTCGTGGGTGACCATCACGAAGGTCAGCCCGTGCTCCTTCCAGAGCCCTTCGAGCAGTTCCATGATCTCGTCGCGCATGGACTCGTCGAGGTTGCCGGTGGGTTCGTCGGCGAGCAGCACCTTGGGCTGTTTGACGAGCGCCCGCGCGATGGCGACGCGCTGCTGCTGACCGCCGGACATCTCGGAGGGCACGTGCCCCATGCGCTCGCCGAGCCCGACGGAGCGCAGGGCCTCGGCGGCGCGCTCGCGGCGCTCCGGGGCCTTGGTGCCGAGCGGGACGAGGGCCGTCTCGACGTTCTCCAGCGCGGAGAGGGTGGGGATGAGGTTGAAGCTCTGGAAGACAAAGCCGATGGACCGGCCGCGTACGGCGGTGAGTTTGGCCTCGCCGAGCCGGGCGAGGTCGGTGCCGTCGAGCAGGACGCTGCCCGCCGTGGGCCGGTCGAGGCCGCCGAGCATCTGGAGGAGGGTGGACTTGCCGCCGCCGGTGGGGCCTTTGATGACGAGCCGGTCGCCCTGCCCGATGGTCAGATCGACGCCGGCGAGCGCGTCGACGGTCTCCTTTCCTCTGCGGTACCGCTTGGTGACGCCGCTGAGTTCATACATGGTGCGACTCCTGGACTGCTGTGACACTGCGATGAGTTCGGGGGTGGTTCGGGTGGTTCACAGGCGTGCCCCGGGGTTACTCGACGCGGCGCAGCGCGTCGGCGGGGCGGAGGCGGGAGGCGCGCCAGCCGCCGAAGGCGCCGGCGATCAGGCCGCCGGTCACCGCGAGGGCGACGGCCAGGGCGATGGTGGCGGCGGAGACGGGCGCGGTGAGGGCGATCTCGATCGCCTTGTCGGCGGCCTGTCCGCCGGCGCCGCCGGCCCGCATCATGCCGCCGCCACCGGGGCCGGCCGCCGCGGCGCCGATCTCGGCGGTCAGGGAGGGGCTGACGGCGGTCAGCACGTACGCGCCGGCCAGGCCGACGGCGATGCCGAGCGCGCCGCCGACCAGACCGTTGACCATCGCCTCGCCGACGACCTGCCGGGTGACCCGGCCGCTCTTCCAGCCGAGGGCCTTGAGCGTGCCGAATTCCTGTACGCGGCGGGTGACGGCCGACATGGTGAGCAGACCCGCGACGACGAACGCGGCGACGAGGACGGCGATCGACAGCCAGGTGCCGACGCTGGTGGCGAGGTCGGACGCCGTGGAGAGGGAGCCGGAGACCTTGTCGGCGAGGTCGGCGGAGGTGGTGACGGTGGTGCCCGGGATGTTCTTCTGGACGGCCGACTTGACGGCGGTGATCTGCTGCGAGTCGTCGGCCTTGACGTAGACGGTGGTGACCTTGTCCTTGGAGTCGGACAGGGTCTGCGCCTGCTTGAGGGGGATGTAGAGATTGGCCGACGCGTCACCGCTGTCGGCGGTGGCTATGCCGACGATCTCGAACTTCGTTCCCTTGATCGTGACGTCGGTGCCGACCTTGTACTTCTTCTGCTTCGCGTAGGCCGAGTCGACGACGGCCACCTCGGCGTCGGTCTCGGCCGTCCTGAACGCGCGGCCGTCGGTGATCTTGGAGGAGGTCAGCGGGCCGAGGTCCTGGTGGGCGGTGTCAGTGCCGTAGACGGTGTAGGAGTTGACGTCGAAGTTGGCTCCGCCGCCGCGTACTTCACCCTGCGGGCCGCCCGCGCCACCGCCGTTCGCGCCTTCCTCCCTGGGGGCGAACTCGCCGGGCTTGAACTCCCCGTCGACCTTGAGCACCGAGAGGCTGAGGCCGCCGACGGCGCCCGCCACCCCGCTCTGTTCGGCGACCTCGCCGACGGTGCTGGACGCGAGGGTCTCGAAGCCCTGCGGCATCACGATGTCGCTGCTCTGTGTCTCGTCGCCGTCCTGCGCGTCGAAGTTGAAGCGGGGCCGTTCACGGCCGCCCTCGGAGGGCGGCGGGGCGGCCTTGGTGACGGTCATGTCGGTGCCGAGTCCGTAGAGGGACTCCAGCACCTTTCCCTGGGCCTGCTGCATCCCCGCGGAGGCGGAGTTGACGACGATGACCAGTGCGATACCGAGTGCGAGCCCCGAGGCGACGACGAGCGCGGCCTTGCGGCGGCGGCGCAGTTCGCGCCGGAGGTAGGTGAAGAACATGGCGTGGAAAATATGTACGGCGCGTGATGGCAGCGTATGAGCAAGGTAAGAGGAGGATGAGAAGCCGTCAGCCCACCGAACGGGAGTCATGGATGTCGCGCCACGACGGGATGAAGCAGCGGGTCGTCACCACGTTCCAGCGGCGGATCGCCAATCCGGTCTCGACCCGGATGCCGTGGCAGATCCTGCTGGAGACCACGGGGCGCACGTCCGGGAAGCCCCGGCGGACACCGGTCGGCGGAAGGCTGGTCGGGAACGAGTTCTGGCTGGTGTCGGAGTACGGCGACACGTCGCAGTACGTACGGAACATCCGGGCGGATCCGAGGGTCCGGGTGCGGATCAGGGGCACCTGGCACCACGGGACGGCGCACCCGATGCCGGAGGACGACGCACGGGCGCGGCTGCGGAGCCTGCCGACGGGGAACAGCGCGGTGGTGCGGATGCTGGGCGCGAACCTGTTGACGGTACGCGTCGACCTGGACCGCTGACCCCGTCGGCGGCGCGTGGCGTCAGGCGTCGTCGCCCGACGTGTCGGGGAACGAGTGGTGCTCGTGCGCGACCACCCAGCGCCCTCCCTCCTTGCGCAGTCCGACGGTCAGCCGCAGCCGGACGTCCGGCCGCTCCGCCGTCTGCTGCGGGGTGGCGCAGCGCAGCAGGGCGAAGGCGTAGGCGACGTCCGTCCCTGCGGTGACGTCCAGTTCCAGGATGTCGAACGTGCCGCCGCCCGCCTGCCATTCGAAGAAACCGGGCCAGGTCTCGCGGTAGGCGTCGATACCGCGTACGCCCTCCTGGGGCGGCGGCACGTCGAACATCACGATGTCCGCGGCGTGGTCGGCCAGGACACGGTCCATGTCACCTGTGTGGACGGCCGCCGCCCACTGTTCGATCAGGGTCCGGATCCGCTGTTCGTCGTCGGACATCGGCGGGGACGTCGGTGGGGACATCGTGCGGCTCCCTCTGTGTCGGTGGACAGCGACCCTAATCGCCCGCGACCCCGCGCCGCGTGTACGCGGGCTCCACCATGAACAGCGCGTCGCGTACGGCGGCGGTGGAGCCGGCCCCGGCGCCGTCCCAGCCGTGTACGTGGACGGTGGCGCTCTCGCCGGGCAGCAGCGTCAGAAGTCCCTGGTCGGCGACGGCGGCGGGGGCGAGCCGGTCGGCCTGGAGCAGCAGGTCGCGCAGGAGCGTACGGGCGGTGACGACGACGTCCACGATCCCGCCGCGGTCGACGACGGCCACGTCGTAGCGCGGGGCGGGGTAGGCGAACTCCCGGTCGCGTACGGGGAAGTGGAGCGCCCGCAGCCCGCCGGGACCGTGCGGTCCGTCCGGTCCGTGCGGTGCGTCCGGTGCGTGCGGTGCGCGTGGTCCGTCCGGTGCGTGCGGTGCGTCCGGTGCGCGTGGTGCGTCCGGTGCGCGTGGTCCGTCCGGTCCGGCCGTGTCGGCGACCAGGAACTCGTCCGCGGCTGCGGCGTCCGGCAGCAGTTCGTCGGGCACCGCCGCGAGCGCGACCTCGCGTGCCCCGGCCCGCGCGGTCACCGTCGTCTCGGCGAGGGTGCGGCCGTCGGCGGTCATACGGCGCAGCGTCACCTCCGCGTCCCAGGACGCCGGGGACTGGTTGTCGGCGACGACGACGGGCCGGCCGTCGCGGGTCTGCACGGTGAGCAGCCGGTCCGCGTACAGCCGCCGCAGGGTGAAGTACAGCGGCTTGGGGCGTGCGTCGCCGTCGATCGCGGCCCAGGAGGTCACCGGCCAGCAGTCGTTGAGCTGCCACAGGACGGTGCCCGCGCACACCGGCCAGTGGGAGCGCCAGTGTTCGATGCCGGTGGCGATGGCGCGTGCCTGGTTGAGCTGGGTGAGGTAGTGCCAGCGGTCGAAGCCGGCCGGGCCGGTCTCGGGCACGGCGAAGTGGCGGGCGAGTCCGCGCTCCAGTTTGCCGTTGCCGTCGGCGGCCTTCTGGTGGTGGAGCATGCCCGGTGAGGTGGCGGACAACTCCTCCCCTGGCAGCGCGCGCCGCAGGGTGGCGTGGGCCGGCGGTGCCTGCCAGCCGAATTCGGCGACGAAGCGGGGGACGGTGTGGAGGTAGTCGGTGTAGTCGGCGCGGTTCCAGACGTCCCAGGAGTGCGCGGTGCCGTGCGCGGGGTCGTTGGGGTGGTGGCCCCAGGAGCCGGACCAGGGACTGCCCGCCCAGTAGGGCCGGGTGGGGTCGGTCTCGGCGACGACGCGGGGCAGCAGGCCCAGGTAGTAGCCCTCGCCCCAGGAGTCGCCGGCGAGGGTGGGCTCCCAGTCCCAGTCGCGGAAGCCCCACAGGTTCTCGTTGTTGCCGTTCCACAGGACGAGGGAGGCGTGCGGCATGAGGCGGGCGACGTTCTCGCGGGCCTCGGCCTCGATCTCGGAGCGCAGCGGCTGCTCCTCGGGGTAGGCGGCGCAGGCGAAGGGGAAGTCCTGCCAGACCAGCAGGCCGAGTTCGTCGCAGACGTCGTAGAAGTCGTCGCTCTCGTAGAGGCCGCCGCCCCAGACGCGCAGGAGGTTGACGCCCGCGTCGGCGGCCTGGGTGAGCCGGGCGCGGTAGCGGTCGGGGGTGATACGGGAGGGGAAGACGTCGTCGGGGATCCAGTTGACGCCGCGGGCGAAGACCGGTTCGCCGTTGACGGCCAGGGTGAAGGCGGTGCCGTGCGCGTCGGCGCCGGTGTCGAGGGTGACGGTGCGGAATCCGAGCCGGCGCCGCCAGCGGTCGAGGACCGCGCCGTCGGCGTCCAGCAGCTCCAACTCGGCTTCGTACAGGGGCTGTTCGCCGTAGCCTCGGGGGCACCACGGAGCGGCGTCCGGGACTTCGACGGTGAGGGCGGTGTGCGGGCCGTCGAAGTCGGTGGTGGCGGTGTGGTCGCCGACGCGGGCGCGGACGGTGAGGACCCGCGCGGTGGGGGTCCGTTCGACGTCGACGCGCAGTTCGGCGCGGCCGGTGGGGCCGTCGAGGGTGACGTGCGGGCGGACGGCGGCGAGCCGGGCGGTGGACCAGTGCTCCAGGCGGGCGGGCTTCCAGATGCCGGCGGTGACGAGGGTCGGCCCCCAGTCCCAGCCGAAGGAGCAGGCCATCTTGCGGATGTACTGGAACGGTTCGGGATAGGCGTTGGGCCGCTCCCCCACCCGGTCGCGTACGGCCTCGGCCTCCGTGTAGGCGGAGGTGAACTCCACGGAGAGCGGTGTGGGGGCGGCGGCCTTCAGCCGGTCCGTGATGTCGAAGCGGTAACCGCGGTGCATGTTGCGGGTGTTGGCGAGGGTCTCACCGCCGACGCCGATGGTGGCGACGGTGTCGAGTCCGTCGAAGACGAGGTCGGTGCGTTCGTGCGTGGTGTCGCGGGGGCCGAGCACGGTGTCGTAGCGCCAGTCGGTACGTCCCACCCAGGCGACCGCCGTCTCGTTCCGGGAGAGGAACGGGTCCTCGATGAGCCCGGCGGCGAGCAGGTCGGTGTGGACGCAGCCGGGGACCGTCGCCGGTACGTCGGTCCGGTCGTGGCGCAGCGTCCAGCCGTCGGTGAGGGGGGTGACGTCCTTCATGCGGCGTGCTCCGATCTCCGTAGACCGGTCAACGGTACTTGCGCTGCGCAGAGGGGTGTCGGGGCGGGTTCAGGGCACCATCGCGATGCCGTCCAGCTCCACGAGCGCGCTCTCGTCCCAGAGTCTGACGGCGCCGATCAACGCCATCGCCGGGTATTCGCGGCCCGCGAGGCGCCGCCACACCCGGCCGAGTTCGGCGGCGTGGGCGCGGTAGTCGGCGACGTCGGTGGCGTAGACGGTGACGCGCGCGAGATGGTCCGGGGTGCCGCCCGTCGCGGCGAGCGCGGCGAGGAGGTTGGTGAGGGCCGTCTCGAACTGCTCGACCAGGGTCTCGCCGACGACGGCGCCCGTCCGGTCGAGCGCGGTCTGGCCGGCCAGGAACACCAGCCGGCCGTCGGTCGCCGTCACGCTCACCGCGTGCGAGAAGCCGGACGGGGGCGCGAGTTCGGCGGGGTTGGTCCGCTCCAGGCTGCTCATCCGTACAACTCCTTGGCGATGATGGTGCGTTGGACCTCGGTCGCGCCTTCGTAGATACGGGGCGCGCGGACCTCGCGGTAGAGGTGTTCCAGCAGATGTCCGCGCCGCAGGGCGCGGGCGCCGTGCAGTTGGACGGCGGCGTCGACCACGTACTGGGCGGTCTCGGTGGCGAAGAGCTTCGCCATGGCGGAGCGGCGCGGTACGTCCGGCGCGCCCGTGTCGTACGCCTCGGCCGCCGCGTACACCAGCAGCCGGGCCGCCTCGGTGCGCGTCGCCATCTCCGCGACCTGGTGGGAGACGGACTGGAGGTCCTTGAGCGGGCCGCCGAACGCGGTGCGGTCGGCGGTGTGCAGGAGGGCCGCCTCCAGGGCGGCGCCCGCCATGCCGACGGCGAAGGCGCCGACGCTGGGGCGGAAGAGGTTGAGGGTGTTCATGGCGACGCGGAAGCCCTGGTCCACCTCGCCGAGGACGTCGGCGGGGCCGACGCGTACGGAGTCGAAGGCCAGGGAGCCGATGGGGTGCGGCGAGAGCATCTCGATCGGCGTTCCGGTGAGTCCGGGCCGGTCGGCGGGGACGAGGAACGCGGTCACGCCGCGCGCCCCGGCCCCCGGGGTGGTGCGGGCGAAGACGGTGTAGAAGTCGGCCTCGGGCGCGTTGGAGATCCAGCGTTTCTCGCCGTCGAGCAGCCAGCCGGTGCCGTCCGGGCCGGTTTCGGGTACGGCGCGCAGTGCGAGGGCCGCCGCGTCGGACCCGGCGCCCGGCTCGCTCAGCGCGAACGCGGCCACGGCGCGGCCCGCCGCCACCTCGGGCAGCCAGCGCGCCCGCTGCTCCGCGGTGCCGGCCTGGACGATCGGGTAGCTGCCGAGCCCCTGGAGGGCGAGCGCGGTCTCCGCCTCCGTACAGGCGTGGGCCAGGGACTCGCGCATGAGGCAGAGATCGAGCGCTCCGGCGCTCAGCATGCGGTCGAGGAGCCCCAGCTCGCCGAGGGCGGCGACGAGCGGGCGGTTGATCCGGCCGGGCCCGCCCTTGTCGGCGAGTGGGCGCAGCCGGTCGGCGGCGACGGCGCGCAGCTCGTCGCACCAGGACTTTTGTGCCGGATCGAGCGAGAATACGGGCATCCGGGCCCTCACTTGGATCGCTTCTATCGCGGACTGTTGACTGTCGTCACCCACACGATACGCTCGATGCACAAGGCCACCAAGCCACCCCACGAGGGGGCGAACGATGGAGCTGACCCCGGCGGTTCTCACACCCTCGGCGCACCGCGACACTTTTCCGCGCGACCATCTGCCGCCGCCCGAACAGTGGCCGGAGCTGGTCTTCGACCCGCCGGAGCTGCGCGGACCCGACCGGCTGAACTGCGCCGTCGAACTGCTCGACCGCACGGTGGAACACTTCGGCGCCGACCGCCCCGTCTTCCACCTCCCGTCCGGCGACCCCTGGTCGTACGGCACGCTGCGCACCCATGTCGACCGGATCGCGCACGTCCTGACCGACGACCTGGGCGTGGTGCCGGGCAACCGGGTCCTGCTGCGCGGCCCCACCACGCCCTGGCTGGCGGCGTGTTGGCTCGCCGTGCTGAAAGCGGGCGCGGTGGCGGTGACGGTGCTCGCCCAGCAGCGCGAGCGGGAACTGGCCACGATGTGCGACATCGCGCGCGTCGGCCACGCGATCTGCGACATCCGGTCGGTGGACGACCTGGTCAAGGCGGAGGTGCCGGGGCTGCGCGTCACTACGTACGGCGGGGACGCCGAGGACGATCTGCTGCGGCTGGCGGAGACCAAACCGGAGCGGTACGAGGCCGTGGACACGGCCGCCGACGACGTCGCGCTCATCGCCTTCACCTCGGGGACCACGGGGCGGCCCAAGGGCTGTATGCACTTCCACCGCGATGTGCTGTCCATCGCCGACACGTTCTCGCGCCATGTGCTGCGGCCGGAGCCGGACGACGTGTTCGCCGGCAGTCCGCCGCTCGGCTTCACCTTCGGACTCGGCGGACTGGTGATCTTCCCGATGCGGGCGGGCGCCTCGACGCTGCTGCTCGAACACGCCGCCCCCAAGGAGCTGTTGGCGGCCGTCGCCGAGCGCGGGGTGTCGGTGCTGTTCACGGCGCCGACGGCGTACCGCGTCATGCTGGGCGAACTGGCCGCGGCTCACACGTACGACGTCTCCGGGCTGCGGCGCTGCGTGTCCGCCGGGGAGAATCTGCCCGCCGCCACCTGGCGGGACTGGCACGCGCGGACCGGCATCCGGATCATCAACGGCATCGGCGCCACGGAGCTGCTGCACATCTTCATCTCCGCCGCCGACGACGCGGTGCGCCCCGGCACGACAGGTGTGCCGGTGCCCGGCTGGCAGGCGCGCGTCGTGGACGAGTCCGGCGAACCGCTGCCCGACGGGGAGCCGGGGCTGCTGGCCGTACGGGGCCCGGTGGGCTGCCGGTATCTCGCCGATCCGCGCCAGGGCGACTACGTACAGGGCGGCTGGAACCTCACCGGCGACACCTATGTACGGGAGCCGGACGGCTACTTCCGCTATGTCGCACGCGCCGACGACATGATCATCTCGGCGGGGTACAACATCGCGGGCCCGCAGGTCGAGGAGGCACTGCTGGCGCATCCCGATGTGGCGGAGGCGGCCGTCGTGGGCCACCCCGACGAGCTGCGGGGCCAGATCGTGGCGGCGTACGTCGTCCTGCGCGACGGGGTGCGGCCGGGCGAGGAGACGAAGGAGGCGCTGCGCGCGTTCGTCACCTCGCGGCTGGTGCCGTACAAATGCCCGCGCGTCTTCGAATTCCCCGACGCGCTCCCCCGCACCCCGACGGGCAAACTCCAGCGCTTCCGGCTCCGGCCCGACGCCTGAGACCAGCCACTGCGCCACCCCTTAGAGTGATCACGTGGCCGAGCAGCACACCCCGCGATCCCTGATCGTCACCCTCTACGGCGCGTACGGCCGGACCCCGGACGGCGCGCCGCTCGCCGTGGCGGAACTCGTGCGGCTGCTCGGCGCGCTCGGGATCGACGCGCCGTCCGTACGGTCGTCGGTGTCCCGCCTCAAACGCCGGGGACTGCTGATCGCCGAACGCACCGCGCGGGGGGCCGCCGGATACGCGCTGTCGGCCGACGCGCGGCAACTGCTCGACGACGGCGACCGGCGCATCTACGGCCGCCCCGTACCCGGACTGTCGGACGGCTGGGTGCTCGTGGTGTTCTCCGTCCCCGAGGCCGAACGCAACAAGCGCCACCTGCTGCGCTCACGCCTGGCCGGACTGGGCTTCGGGACGGCCGCGCCCGGGGTGTGGATCGCGCCCGGCCATCTGTACGAGGAGACACGGCACGCACTGGAGCGGCTGCGGCTCGACCCGTACGTCGACCTGTTCCGGGGCGAGCATCTGGGCTTCGCGGCGACGGCGGAGACGGTCGCCCGATGGTGGGACCTCGGGGAGATCGCCGCACGGCACGAGGACTTCCTGCGGGCGCACGAGCCGGTGCTGCGGCGGTGGGAGACCCGGGGACCGGCCACCCCTCCGGCGGAGTCCGCGTACCGGGACTATCTGCTGGCTCTCGACTCCTGGCGGCAACTCCCCTACGCCGACCCGGGGTTGCCGGCGGAGCTGCTGCCGGCCGACTGGCCGGGCGGGCGCTCGGCGGAGGTCTTCACCGCGCTGCACAGCCAACTGCGCGACGCCGGGGCCGCGTTCATACACCCGGCCTGAAATCGGGTGACTCGGCGGGCCGTCCACGGTCATCATGCGGGGCATGGACGAAACACCCGAACCGCAGTGGATGGTCGTGGCCAACATCGTGCGATGGCGGCGGTACGGCGACGGCGGCCAGGAGCTGCGCCCCGGCACCAAGGCGTACCGGGGCGGTGCGCGCGTGTATGTCATCTCCACCTACGCCGGCATGGGCAACATGGAACTGACCACGGTCGGCCAGGCCCGCAACACCGGCCACTGGATCACCATCGACACCTCGACGCGCCATCTGCACACCTTCCGGGCCAAACTCGTGCACACCCCGGCCGTGCTGCGCCGGGCCGGGAAGCTCGGGATCAAGGGCTTCACCGAGGAGCTGACGCGGGAGCGGGCGACCGGCCTCGAACGTCTTGCGGCGCTGTACCGCCAGGAGACCTACGCCGGGGTCCCGCACCCGCCGGGATGCCTGTGCCACGAGTGCCTGACGGCCCAGGCCCAGGCTCAGTCCCAGGCCCAGGCCCAGGGCGAAGGGGGCGGCGGGGGCACCGTCACGACAGGGTGAGCCTCGGCTTCGGGCCGTCCGTGCGGCCCGTCGGAGGTGTGCGGCTGCCCGCCCGGTACGGCAGCGGCCACGGCGCGCCGGGACCGGTGTAGCCCTGGTCGGCCGCCGCGTGCAGGGTCCAGTGCGGATCGTAGAGATGGGGGCGGGCCAGGGCGCAGAGGTCCGCGCGGCCGGCCAGCAGGAGTGAGTTGACGTCGTCCCAGGACGAGATGGCGCCGACGGCGATCACCGGCACGGCGAGGGTGTTACGGATCCGGTCGGCGTACGGCGTCTGGTAGGAGCGGCCGAACTCGGGGCGCTCCTCGGACACGACCTGCCCCGTCGACACGTCGATCGCGTCGGCGCCGTGCGCGACGAACGCCCGCGCGATCTCGACCGCCTCCTCGGCGGTGTTGCCGCCCGCCGCCCAGTCGGTGGCGGAGATCCGGACCGTCATCGGCCGGTCGTCGGGCCACAACTCCCGGACGGCGTCGAAGACTTCGAGGGGGTAGCGGAGGCGGCCGGCGAGGTCGCCGCCGTAGGCGTCGGTGCGGGTGTTGGTCAGCGGCGAGAGGAAGCCGGAGAGCAAGTACCCGTGTGCGCAGTGGAGTTCGAGGAGGTCGAAGCCGGCGTCGGCGGCCCGGCGGGTCGCCGACGCGAACTGCTCGCGTATCGCGGTGAGTCCGGCCCGGTCGAGCGCCTGCGGGACCTGGCTGACGCCCGGCAGGTACGGCAGCGCCGAGGCGGCGGCCAGCGGCCAGTTGGCGTCCGGCAGCGGCTGGTCCATGCCCTCCCACATGAGGCGGGTGGAGCCCTTGCGTCCCGAGTGGCCGAGCTGGATCCCGATCGCGGGGCGGGGTGAACGGCGGTCGTCGGGCGGGTGGTTGGGGGTCTGATTGGGAGCGTCGGTGGGGGCGCCGTTGTGCGTGGAGTTGGGCGCGCCGTTGTGGACGAAATCCGTCACCCGGCGCCAGGCCGCGGCCTGTTCGTCCGTCCAGAGCCCGGTGCAGCCCGGGGTGATCCGGCCCTCCGGGCTCACACACACCATCTCCGTCATGACGAGCCCCGCCCCGCCGAGGGCGCGCGCCCCCAGATGGACGAGGTGGAAGTCGCCGGGCATGCCGTCCTCGGCGACGTACATGTCCATCGCCGAGACGACCACCCGGTTGCGCAGCGTCAGCCCGCGCAGCCGGAAGGGCGTGAACATCGGCGGCGTACCGGGCGCGCAGCCGAAGTCCTCCTCCACCGCCTCCGTGAACGCGGCGTCGCGCAGCCGCAGATTGTCGTGCGTGACGCGGCGGCTGCGGGTCAGCAGCCCGAACGCGAACTGCCGCGCGGGCTGGCCGGTGTAGGTGGCCAGTTCCTCGAACCAGCGCAGGCTCGCCGCCGCCGCGCGCTGCGTGGACGCCACGACGGGGCGCCGCTCACTCTCGTACGCGGCGAGCGCGGCCGGCAGATCGGGCTGCTCCTCGACGCACGCGGCGAGCGCCAGCGCGTCCTCGACGGCGAGCTTCGTGCCGGAACCGATGGAGAAGTGCGCGGTGTGGGCGGCGTCGCCGATGAGGACCGTGTTGCCGTGGCTCCAGCGCTCGTTGACGACCGTACGGAAGGCGGTCCAGGACGACTTGTTGGCGCGCAGGGCCCGCCCGCCGAGCGCGTCGGCGAAGATCTTCGCGCACTGTTCGGTGGACCGCCGCTCGTCGAGCGTGTCGAACCCGGCCGCGCGCCAGACCTCCTCGCGCATCTCGACGATGACGGTGCTGGCGTCGGGAGAGAACGGGTAGCCGTGGAGCTGCATCACGCCGCGCTCGGTCTCGGCGATCTCGAAGCGGAACGCGTCGAAGGCGAAGTCGGCGGCGAGCCAGATGTAGCGGCAGCGTTCGGTGGTGACGGTGGGCCGGAAGACATCGACGTGCGCCTCGCGGGTGCGGCTGTTCACCCCGTCCGCGGCGATCACCAGGTCGTGCGTGGCGGCGAGTTCGGCGGCGGGCGGTGCCTGGGTGCGGAAGCGGAGCCGTACCCCCAGTGCCGCGCAGCGCTCGTGCAGGATCTCCAGGAGCCGGCGGCGGCCGAGGGCGGCGAAGCCGTGGCCGCCGGAGGTCAGGGTGCGGCCCCGGTGGACGATGTCGATGTCGTCCCAGCGCACGAACTCGCCCTGGAGGGCGCGGTGGACGGTGGGGTCGGCGTGCTCGATGCCGCCCAGGGTCTCGTCGGACAGGACGACCCCGAAGCCGAAGGTGTCGTCGGGGGCGTTGCGCTCGAAGACGGTGATCTCGCGCCGGGGGTCGAGCCGTTTGAGCAGGACGGCGGCGTACAGCCCGCCGGGTCCGCCGCCGATGACGGCGACCTTCAGGGGCGTCGTGTCGGTGCGTGTGCCCGGCATGGCGGCCGTGTCGGTGCGTGTGCCCGGCATGGTCAGCGGCCTTGCCACTTGGGGGGCCGCTTCTCGGTGAAGGCGGCGTGGAACTCGGCGTAGTCCTCGCCGTTCATGAGCAACGCCTGCGTGGCGGCGTCCAGTTCGACGGACGCGGCGAGCGGCATGTCCAGCTCGGCGGTGAGCAGCGCCTTCGTCTGCGCGTACGCGAGGGCCGGGCCGTCGGCGAGGCGGCGGGCGAGTTCGGCGGCGCGGCTGTCGGCGGCGCCTTCGTCGGTCAGCTCGCTGATGAGACCGATGCGCTCGGCCTCCGGCGCGCGGACCGGTTCGCCGAGCATCAGCAGCCGGGTGGCGTGGCCGAGACCGACGACGCGCGGCAGCAGATACGCCGCGCCCATGTCGCCGCCGGAGAGACCGACGCGGGTGAAGAGGAACGCGAAGCGCGCGGTGGGGTCGGCGATGCGGAAGTCGGCCGCCAGCGCGAGGACGGCACCGGCGCCGGCGGCGACCCCGTGCACGGCGGCGATCACCGGGAACGGGCATTCGCGTACGGCCCTGACGACCTGCCCGGTCATCCGGTTGAAGTCGAGGAGCTGGGCGGTGTCCATGGAGAGGGTGGCACCGATGATCTCGTCCACGTCGCCGCCCGAGCAGAAGCCGCGCCCCTCGCCCGCCAGGACGAGTGCGCGCACGGACCGCTCCCGGGACAGCTCGGCGAGCAGGTCGCGCAGGTCGGCGTAGGCGCCGAAGGTGAGGGCGTTGAGCTTGTCGGGGCGGGCGAGGGTGACGGTCGCGACACCGTCCTCGCGCGTCAGCCGCAGATGGCGCCACTCCTCGGTGCGGGGGGTGGAGCCGGCGAACGGGCTCATGGGGTGCGGCCTCCTTCAGCTCACTGCTGGGCGGACCTTCGCAAGCAAGATATCACTCGTCTGTGACCGCCGTCACGAGTGCGCGATACGGCGGACGCGGGGCCGCCTGGGTGCGCGACACGGCGAGTGCGGGGGGCGCGCTGGTGCGCGACACGGCGAGCGTGGGGGCCACTCGGGTGCGCGATACGGCCGGCGCGGGGCCGGGCGGGTGCGCCGAAGGTCCCGGGCGACACGCCGAAAGGCCCGGGGGAAAAGTGGCGGAGGTCCTATTTCCGGCAGTCCGCTGCCTCTTGTCATGCTGTTCACGCTCCGTAAGGTTGGGCCCAGGCCCCCGCATGTCGCGCCACTCCCCGAGTCCCGGCCCAGGGCCCTCCGGCACCCCGCACCGCCCCGAACGGATTCCCCGCCTTGCTCGACGAAGCATCGGACCCCGCCTCCTGGCGGATCACCCTGCCGCACAGCGCGGCAGCGGTGCCGATGGCCCGTGCCCTGATCCGTACGGCGCTGGCCGACATCGGACCGACCGCGGACAGTGACACGGCGGAGCTGCTGACGGCGGAACTGGTCGCCAACGCCGTCGAGCACACGGATCCGGCCGTCCCCATCGAGCTGGTGGTCGAGCTGCTGCCCTCGGGCTGCCAGATCGAGGTCCACGACGGCGACCCGGGCCCGCCCGGCGACCTGTCGGCGCCGGTGCCCGGCCGTCTGCCGGATCCCTGGCAGGAACACGGCCGGGGGCTGCTGCTGATCCGCACCCTGAGCGCCGACTGCGGCCACCGTCCGACGGACCAGGGCAAGGCGGTCTGGTTCACCCTGTCGGCGCGCTGACCGTCCCGGCGGCGCGCCGGATGTCGTGTCAGCGTGCGGGGTGTCGTGTCAGCGCGCCGGATGTCGTGTCAGCGCGCCGGGTGTCCCGTCAGCGTGCGGAACGGGGCGTGGCCGGGGGGTCCGGGGCGAGCGTCGCGACGAGGACGGCCTTGATCGTGTGCAGCCGGTTCTCCGCCTCGTCGAAGACCACGGAGTGCGCGGACTCGAAGACCTCGTCGGTCACTTCGAGCTCCGTCAGCCCGTGCCGCTCGTGGATCTCCCACCCCACGACCGTGCCCAGGTCGTGGAAGGCCGGGAGGCAGTGCAGGAACTTCACGTCCGGATTCCCCGTCGCGCTCAGCACGTCCATCGTCACGCTGTACGGCCCCAGCGCGGCGATGCGCTCGTCCCAGACCTCCTGCGGCTCCCCCATCGACACCCACACGTCGGTGGCGACGAAGTCCGCGCCGCTGACGCCCTCGGCGATCGACTCGGTGAGGGTGATCCGCGCGCCACTGATCTCCGCCGACTTACGGGCCAGGGCGACGACATCGTCCGACGGCCAGTAGGCGCGGGGCGCCACGATCCGTACGTCCATGCCTAGCAGCGCGCCGGTGACGAGGTAGGAGTTGCCCATGTTGTAGCGGGCGTCGCCGAGGTAGGCGAAGGTGATCCGCTCCAGCTGCTTGTCGGTGTGCTCGGTCATCGTCAGCACGTCGGCGAGCATCTGCGTGGGGTGCCAGTGGTCGGTGAGCCCGTTGAAGACGGGCACCCCCGCGTAGGCCGCCAGCTCCTCGACGGTCGACTGCGCGTCGCCGCGGAACTCGATGCCGTCGAACATCCGGCCGAGCACACGGGCGGTGTCCTTGGCGGACTCCTTCTTCCCGATGTGCGAGCCGGCCGGGTCGATGTACGTCGTGGAGGCACCCTGGTCGGCGGCGGCCACCTCGAACGCGCAGCGCGTACGCGTCGACGCCTTCTCGAAGATGAGGGCGATGTTCTTGCCGCGCAGGAGCTGCACCTCGTTGCCCGACTTCTTCGCGGCCTTGAGCCCGGCGGCCAGCTCGACCAGCCCCCGGAACTCCTCGGCGGTGAAGTCCAGCTCCTTGAGGAAGTGGCGGCCTGCGAGTTGTATCGCCATCGGGCTGCTCCTGTGTCGCGAATACGGAGACCTGTACGGGGACCGATACAGAGACCTTGGAACTATATACGACCTTCCGTATTGATATACAGGTGGCGTTTTCCGGCCGAACCGCCGCCGGTCAGACCGCGTCCCGTTCGATCGGACAGCTCATACAGCGCGGCCCGCCCCGCCCCCGGCCCAGCTCACTGCCCCGGATCTCGATCACCTCGATCCCCTGCTTGCGCAGATACGTGTTGGTGGTGACGTTGCGCTCGTACGCCACGACCACCCCCGGCTCGACCGCCAGCACGTTGCAGCCGTCGTCCCACTGCTCGCGCGCGGCGGCGTGCACGTCCTGCGTCGCCGTCAGGACGCGGATGCTGTCCAGCCCCAGGGCGGCGGCGATCGCGCGGTGCATATGCTCCGGCGGATGGTCGGTGACCTTGAGTTCGTTGCCGCCCGCGCCCGGCTCGATGGTGTACGAGCGGAGCATGCCGAGGCCCGCGTACTGCGTGAAGATGTCGCGGTCGACCATCGTCATCACCGTGTCCAGGTGCATGAACGCCCGGTGCTTCGGCATGTCGAGCGCCACGATCGTCCGCGCCGAACCGGCCTCGAACATCCCGCGCGCCAGCATCTCCACCGCCTGCGGCGTGGTGCGCTCACTCATCCCGATCAGCACGGCGCCCGCGCCGATGACCAGCACGTCACCGCCCTCGATGGTGGACGGATAGTCGCCCTGCCCCTCCGACCAGTGGTGGAAGGACCCGGCGTCCGGGCCGGTGAAGAGTGGATGGTGCTTGTAGATCGCCTCGAAATGCACCGTCTCGCGCTGCCGGGCCGGCCAGCGCATCGCGTTGATCGACACACCGTCGTAGATCCAGGCGGAGGTGTCGCGGGTGAAGAGATGGTTCGGCAGCGGGTCGAGCAGGAAGTCGTCCAGATCCATGACATGGAACCGCACGGACGTCGGCTCGGCGTGGCTGTCCAGGAACTCCCGCTTGGTCATCCCGCCCACCAGCGCCTCCACGAGAGCGTCCGTCGGCAGCGCGTCGAAGACCGATCTGAGGTGATCGGTGGCGAGCGGGCCGTACTCCTTCTCGTCGAACACCCGGTCCAGGACGAGCGCGCGCGCCGTCGGGATGTCCAGGGACTCCCGCAGCAGATCGCCGAAGAGATGAACCTTCACCCCCCGGTCACGCAGGACGTCCGCGAAGCCGTCGTGCTCCTCGCGGGCGCGGCGCACCCACAGCACGTCGTCGAAGAGCAACGCGTCCTTGTTGGTGGGGGTGAGCCGCTTCAGCTCCAGGTCGGGGCGGTGCAGTATGACGCGGCGCAGCCGCCCGGTCTCGGAGTCGACATGGAATCCCATGACTCCATCCTCGCGGATCCGGCCGCGTTCACGCGGCGAATGGGGACAGAGACCGGGCCGCGCGGCTCGTCGGAGCGGCGCGGCCAGGTCCCGGTGGGGTGTGCTCTAGAGCCGGGGGTCGACCGGTTCCGACTCCAGTGCCAGTACCGCGAACACCGCCTCGTGGACGCGCCACAGCGGCTCGTCGTCCGCCAGCCGGTCCAGCGCTTCGAGCCCCAGTGCGTACTCCCGCAGCGCCAGCGACCGCTTGTGCCCCAGGAACCGGCCGCGCAGCCGCTCCAGATTCGCGTGCCGGGTGTACTCGGGGCCGTAGATGATCCGCAGATACTCACGCCCGCGCACCTTGATGCCCGGCTGCACCAGCCGCCCCTTGCCGTCCCGTACGAGCGCGTCCAGCGGCTTGACGACCATGCCCTCGCCGCCGCGCCCCGTCATCTCCAGCCACCAGTCGACCCCGGCGCGTACCGACTCCTCGTCGCCCGTCTCCACGACGAGACGCCGGGTGACCTGGAGCAGCCCCGTCGGGTCGTGCTCGGTCAGCCGGTCGATCCAGGCCAGCTGCCGGTCATGCGGCACGGAGGCCAGACTGCGGCCCCGCGCGGCGAGGAGCTGGAACGGCGCCAGCCGGACACCCGTCAGACCGTCCGTCTCCCAGCAGTAGCGCCGGTACGCCTCGGTGAACGCCGCCGCGTCGGCGGCCCGTTCACGCTGACCGCTCAGCAGCGCGCCCACATCGACACCCCGGCCGACGGCCGCTTCGAGGGCGCCCGTCACCGCCGGGAAGACGGCACCCGCCGCCGCGCCGACCGCCGCGTACTGGGTACGCAGCAGGCCGGTGGCCTTCAGCGACCACGGCATCAGCTCGGCGTCGAGCAGCAGCCAGTCCGTCTCCAGCTCGTCCCAGAGACCGGCGGCACCGATGGCCGTACGGAGGCGGCCCAGGATCTCCTCGGTGACCGCCGGGTCGTCGAAGAAGGGCCGGCCGGTACGGGTGTGCAGCGCGCCGGTCGGTCCGTCGCTGTCGTCCCCGACACGGATGCCGCCGAAGCCGACGCCGACGCCGAAACGCTCACGCGCCACGGCCGCATTCCGGCACACCAGCGCCACCGCGCGCGAGCCCATGTGCTTCTCCTCGCACACGACCCGCGCCACGCCGTCCTCGCGGTACGTCGCGAACGCCTCGGCCGGGTGCTCCAGATAACCCTCCTCGCGAGAGGTCGCGGTGGGTGCCATCGTCGGCGGCAGATAGGCGAGAAGCCGCGGGTCCACCGCGAAACGGCTCATCACCTCAAGAGCCGCCGCCGCGTTCTCCTCGCGCACCGCGAGCCGCCCCATGTGCCGGGTCTCCACGGCGCGCCGGCCGTGCACGTCGGCGAGGTCCAGCGGACGGCCCTCCCGGCTGCCCGGCGCCTCAGTAGCGAGCGGCTTCGTCGGCTCGTACCAGACACGCTCGGCCGGTACGTCGACCAACTCGCGCTCGGGCCAGCGCAGCGCCGTCATCTTCCCGCCGAAGACGGCCCCGGTGTCGAGGCAGATGGTGTTGTTGATCCAGGAGGTGTTCGGTACGGGGGTGTGCCCGTACACGACCGCCGCCCGGCCCCGGTACTCCTCGGCCCACGGATAGCGCACAGGCAGACCGAACTCGTCGGTCTCGCCCGTCGTGTCGCCGTACAGGGCGTGCGAACGGACCCGGCCCGAAGTGCGGCCGTGGTACTTCTCCGGCAGCCCGGCGTGGCAGACGACGAGGTTGCCGCCGTCCAGGACGTAGTGGGAGACGAGGCCGTCGATGAAGGCCAGCACCTCCGCACGGAAGGTGTCGTCCTCCTTCCCCAACTGCTCGACGGTCTCCGCGAGTCCGTGCGTCAGCTGGACGTTGCGGCCCTTGAGCCAACGGCCCAGCTTGTTCTCGTGGTTGCCCGGCACGCACAACGCGTTGCCCGCGCCGACCATGCGCATCACGCGGCGCAGCACACCGGGACTGTCGGGGCCGCGGTCGACGAGGTCACCGACGAAGACCGCCGTACGGCCTTCGGGATGGGCGCCGTCACCGTCCGCGTAACCGAGCCTGGCCAGCAGGGTGTTCAGCTCGGAGCGGCAGCCGTGGATGTCACCGATGATGTCGAAGGGTCCGGTGAGGTGGGTGAGGTCGTTGTAACGGCGTTCGGTGACGACCTGGGCGCGCTCGACCTCCTCGACGCTGCGCAGGACATGCACCTTGCGGAAGCCTTCGCGTTCAAGTCCGCGCAGCGAACGGCGCAGTTCGCGCTGGTGGCGCTTGATGACATGGCGCGGCATGCCGGCCCGGTCGGGGCGCTCGGCGTTGCGCTCCGCGCAGACCGCCTCCGGCAGGTCGAGGACGATCGCGATGGGCAGCACGTCGTGCTCCCTGGCGAGCCGCACGAGCTGCCTGCGGCTCTCCTGCTGGACGTTGGTGGCGTCGACGACCGTGCGCCGGCCGGCGGCGAGGCGCTTGCCCGCGATGTAGTGGAGCACGTCGAAGGCGTCGGCGCTGGCGCTCTGGTCGTTCTCGTCGTCCGCGACGAGACCGCGGCAGAAGTCCGAGGAGATGACCTCGGTGGGCTTGAAGTGGGTGCGAGCGAAGGTCGACTTGCCGGAGCCGGTGGCGCCGATGAGGACGACGAGGGAGAGGTCGGTGACGGGGAGGAGGCGGGGCTCGGTGGTGGTGGCGTTGTCTTCGTTCGTGTCTTCGTTCATGTCTTTGTTCTTGTCTTTGTTCATGCGGCCTTCGCCTCCTTCTTCCTGTCTGTGGTGTCTGTGGTGTCTGTCAGGTCTTTTGTGGCTGCCGTGGCAAGGGTGAACACGGCCATCTGAGTGGGCGACCCCACCTCGGGGTCGTCCGGCCCCACCGGTACGTACCCCACGGCGTACCCATGGCGCTCCGCCACCGCGTCCGCCCAGGCGCGGAACTCCGCGCGCGTCCACTCGAAACGGTGATCCCCGTGGCGTACATGTCCGGCGGGCAGTGTCTCCCAGCGGACGTTGTACTCGACGTTCGGCGTCGTCACCACGACCGTCGCGGGCCGCGCCGTACCGAACACCGCGTACTCCAGAGCGGGCAGCCTCGGCAGGTCCAGATGCTCGATGACCTCACTCAGCACGGCGGCGTCGTACCCCTTGAGCCGCTTGTCCGTGTACGTGAGCGAGCCCTGCATCAGCGCGACACGCTCGGCCTGGCGCTCACTCATCCGCTCCACCTTGAGCCGGCGGGCGGCGACCGTGAGCGCGCGTACGGACACGTCGACACCCACCACCTTGCTGAAACGCACGTCCTTCAACAGGGCCTGGAGGAGCTGCCCCTGGCCGCAGCCGAGGTCGAGCACAGTGCCGGCGCCGGTGTCGCGCAGGGCGGTGAGGATCGCCTCGCGGCGCTGATCGGCGAGGGAGACACCCTTCGCGGTGCTGCCGGTCCTGTCGGTGTTGTCGGTGTTGTCGGTGCTGTCGGTGCTGTCGGCTTCCTCGTCCGGGGACGGGTCCTCGACGGCGTTGTCGATCGCCTCGACGCCGATGTCGTCGGCCTCGGCGAGCCGGACCAGTTCGAGCCGTTCGGTGGCCTCCCTCGTCAGGCTCCAACGGCGGTTCAGATAACGGCTGGTGATGAGCTGCCGCTCCGGGTGCCCGGCCAGCCAGCCCTCGCCCGCCCGCAGCAGCTTCTCCACCTCGTCGGGCGCGACCCAGTAGTGCTTGGCATCGTCCAGCACCGGCAGCAGTACGTACAACTGCCGCAGCGCGTCGGCGAGTCGCAGCTCCCCCTCCAGTACGAGCTGTACGTAGCGCGAGTCGCCCCACGCGGGAAACGTCTCGTCCAGCGCCACCGGCCGCACGTCGACGGTCGTCCAGCCCAGCGGCCCGAACAGGCCACGGACCAGTTCGGCGCCACCGCGCGCGGGGAGGGCGGGCACCTCGATCCGCAGAGGCAGCGGCTCGGCCGCGCGCTCGGGCCGCGCGGCGCACACGCCGCGCAGCGCACTCTTGAAGACGGTGCTCAGCGCGACGGCGAGCAGCGAGGACGCGGCGTACGGGCGGTCGTTGACGTACTGCGCGAGCGCCGCGTCGGGCGCGCCCCCGCGCCCCTTGTTCTTGCCGCGCCGGACCAGAGCCACCGGATCGACCTCCAACAGGAGCGCCGCCGTGCAGCGCTCGGCGGACGCCTCGGGGTACAGGACGTGCGCGGTGCCGTGGGAGGTCGAGAACGCTTGCGCCTTGTCGGGATGCTTGTGCAGCAGAAACCCGAGGTCGGTGGCGGGGCGTTCATGGGTGCCGGTCGTACTGATCGTAAGGAACACCCGACCGAGTATGTGTGTCGGCGGGCATGTGGCGGTAGCGGATTACCGCCGCTGCGTCGCCTGCGTCGGCTACGTGGTCTGGCTGGTCTAGGTCGTCTGTGTGGTCCGGGACGACTTCTTGAAGATCTCGAAGAGGGCGAAGTAGTTGTGGCTGCCATGGCCCTCGGCGACCGCCTGCTCGACGATCTCCTTCAACTGCCGGGGCTGTTCGGAGTTGACGCCTTGTTCCTGGCTGGTGCGGGCGATGTGGTCCAGCGCGTTCAGATTCATCTCCATCGTGCCGAGATCGCCCGGGTAGTGGGCCTTGTCCAGGTCGGGCGCCTGCGCGAGGAACGACGCCGGGCTCAGGACGGTGGGCATGAACCAGCCGGCGGCGAGTTCGGTGAACGTGACCGCCGAGACGTCCGCCGAGCCGACGAGTGCGGTGGCGTGCAGCCAGCCGTTCATGGTCGTGTACATCATTTCGAGCAGTGCCGTGTTGTAGAGCACCGCCAGACCGGGATCCGAGCCGAGGTGGCGAGGGTCTCCCAGGCTCGCCAGAGTCGCCCGGTGCTCGGCGAAGACGTCCGGCGAACCGCTGTACAGGAAAACGGACTCGGGATGCCCGACGAGTGGCGGCGGCACCATGATCGCCCCGTCGAGATAGCCGAGGCGGCGCTCGTCCGCCCAACTGACCGCCGCGCGGGCTTCGTTCGGCGTACCGGAATTGAGATTCACGAGTGTGCGGCCCGCCAGGGCGTCACCGGCCGGGTCGAGGACCTCGTACATCGTGTCGTAGTCCTTGAGGCACATGACCGTGAGTGGACTCGCGGACACCGCCTCCGCGACGGTCGCCGCGCGGCGGGCGCCGTTGGCGACGAGGGAATCCGCCTTCTCCGGGGTCCGGTTCCAGACGGTCAGTGGGTGGCCGCGATCGAGCAGTGTCTCGGCGAGCGCCAGGCCCATGGGGCCGAGTCCGACGACGGTAACGGGGTTACTGAGCTGGGGAATTGACTGCTGCGTTGTCATGAGTAGGAGGTTAGAGTTTCCCATCGGTGTGAGAGTCAAGCCGGATCGCGAGCCGGCTGATGTAAGAGTCGATTCGAGTCTGTGGTGGCGATCACGTGCGAATGCGTATCGGAGCCTTTTCCCGCCGGACGGGGATCAGCCAGCGACTGCTGCGCTACTACGAGGAGCAGGGCCTGCTGCACCCGCTGCGTCGGCCCAGTGGCTATCGCGAGTACGCCGAGGAAGACGTACGCGCCGTACAGAGCATCCGCATGCTGCTCGCCGCCGGTCTCAGCACTCGCACCATCGCAGGGTTGCTGCCCTGCATGGTGAACGACGGTCAGGGGCCGGTGCCCGGGTGTGCCGGCCTGCTTCCCGACCTGCAACGGGAGCGCGAACGGATCGACAGAGCCGTGGCGGATCTGCTGGCAGCGGGCACCGCGCTGGACGCCGTCATGGCCGCCACGCCGGAGGCGGCGGCGCCTGAAACGGCGGTCACGCTGGAGTCGATGACGACGGCGGCGGTCGGTGAGAACAAAGACGACCACAACCACGACCACGATCCGGACGCCTGCTTCGCCGCAGCCCCCGGGGGCACCGTCACTCGCTGAACTGCGGCCGGTGGGGCCGGTGGCGGGGCGCCCGGGGGGGGGCGGCCCCGGGGCCGGGCGGGCGCGGCCGGTTGGCCGGCGCCAGGTTGATGTAGTTTCCGTAGCGATCAGCGCTGCGGACCCACCACTCAGACCACTGACGTCAGCGGTCGGCCCGCTCCGCGTCCAGCAGAGCCGCGACATCGGCGATCCGGGCGGGACCGACGCGGCAACAGCCACCGAGGAGACGGGCCCCGGCGCTCTGCCAGCCACGAAGCCGGTCGGATGTGAACAACGAGGGGAGGGGCCCCTCCCCCCTCCCCTCCCCCACCCCTTGCCCCTCTCCCACCCACCTTTTGGTTGTCGCGTCCCACTTCTCGCCGCTGTTCGGGTAGACGACCAGTGGTTTGTGCGTGGCCGAGGCCGCTAGCGTGACCGCACGGTCCGCGTCCGACGGGTCACAGCAGTTGACGCCCACCGCGATCACGTCGTCCTCGGCCGCCGCCAGGGCGAACGCCTCGGCCAGCGGCTGCCCGGCGCGCGTACGGTCCCCCGCGACCGTGTACGAGAGCCAGACCGGCACTCCGCATCCCTCGGCCGCCCTGAGCAGCGCCTCTGCCTCGTCGGTGTCCGGCACCGTCTCCAGCGCGAGGACATCCGGCCCGGCGGCGGCCAGCGTCTCGATCCTCGGCCGGTGGAACCGTTCCAACTCCCGCACCGACAGCCCGTACCGTCCCCGGTACTCACCGCCGTCCGCCAGCATCGCCCCGTACGGCCCGACGGACGCGGCGACCCAGATCTCCCGCGCCGCCCCTGCGCCCGCCCGCCGGGCCAGAGCCACACTGTCGGCCAGCAGCCGGGACGCGTGGCCCCGCCCGATGCCCCGGCGGGCGAAGCCCTCGTACGTCGCCTGATAGCTGGCGGTGATCAGCACCTGGGCGCCGGCCCGTACGTAGGCGGCGTGGGCCGCCTCGATCTGTTCCGGTGCGTCGGCGAGGAGCCGCGCCGACCACAGGTCGTCGGACAGATCGCAGCCCTGTGCCCGCAGTTGGTCGGACAGACCCCCGTCGAGGACAAGGCTGCCCTCGGCGAGCGCGGCGGCGAATGTGCGGACGGGCTTCACCGGCGCCTCCCTGTCCTCGGCCGGTGGACGGTAGTCGGTGGTCGGTGGTCGGTTCGGCTCAGTGGGCGGACTGCTCGATCAGGTCGGCGCCCAGCTGGGACTGGACCTGGGAGGAGATCAGTTCCAGATGGTCGAGGTCGTCCAGGTCCAGAATCTGGCAGTACATACGGGAGGCGCCGATGGCCCCGTACTGCCCGATCTTGTCGACGACCTCGGCGGGCGAACCCGCGAGTCCGTTCGCCTTCAGTTCTTCCACCTCTCGTCCGATGGAGGCGGCCCTGCGGGCCACTTCCGCGTCGGTCTTGCCCACGCAGGCGACCAGCGCGGTCGAATACACCAGGTCGTCGGCCTTCCGTCCGGCCTCGACCGCCGCGTCCCGCACGCGGCCGAACTGCTTGGCGCTGTCGTCGACCGACGCGAACGGGATGTTGAACTCGTCCGCGTACTGCGCGGCGAGGCGCGGGGTGCGCTTCGCGCCGTGCCCGCCGATGAGGACCGGGATCTTGGACTGGGCCGGCTTGGGCAGCGCGGGTGAGTCGGTCAGTTGGTAGTGCGTTCCGTCGTAGGAGAACGTGTCGCCGAGCGGTGTGCTCCACAGTCCGGTGACGATGGCCAGTTGCTCTTCGAGTCGGGCGAACTTCTCTTTGGGGAAGGGGATTCCGTAGGCCGTGTGCTCTTCCTCGAACCAGCCCGCGCCCAGGCCCAGTTCGATCCGGCCGCCCGACATCTGGTCGACCTGTGCGACCTGGATGGCGAGTACGCCGGGCAGTCGGAAGGTGCCCGCCGTCATGAGGGTGCCGAGCCTGAGGTGCTTGGTCTCACGGGCGAGACCGGCCAGTGTGATCCAGGCGTCGGTGGGACCGGGAAGGCCGTCGGCGGAGCCCATCCGCAGATAGTGGTCGGAGCGGAAGAAGGCGTCGAAGCCGAGGTCTTCCGTCGCCTTGGCGACGATCAGCAGTGTCTCGTAGCTGGCCCCTTGCTGGGGCTCGGTGAAGATTCGAAGATCCATGCATCCATCCTGCACCTCCGAGCGCCCGTCGTGCGCGCGTCCTCGCCGGGCCCCGCGCATTCCCCTGCCGGTCGTTCACACCGCTGCGTCAACCTCTCTCCTTCTCTCTTTCTCTCTCTGTCTCGCGCACCCGTTCCCGCACCTCTTCCTGTGTGGTGAGCTTTCGCAGCATGCCGAGCACCCGGTCGTTCGATTCGTCGGCCGCGTCGATCGCTTCGATGCATTGCCAGTACAACCCTTCCTCGTCCGTCCCGCAGGCCACCGAGACGAGCGCGATTCCCACCTCGCCGAGGAGGACGCCGAGCCCGGTCAGTGCGGTGCGTGGGTCTATGACTGTCGAGAGTCGTGCCGCCCGTATCCCTCCGGCGCGCAGCGAGGGATGGTCAGGTGAGGCGCCGCCCCGCGCGCCTGTTTCGGCGAGTCCTCTGGCTTCCGTCCTCAGCTCCTGTGGTCCGTGCAGGGCCAGTTGGTCCCCGATCGCTTGGGCGAGAGCCTGTGCCTGCCAGGCTTCCGCGACGATGTCCAGTGCCGATCCGCTCCGGGCCAAGGCAACCCGGCCGGCTCCGATGAGCCTTTCCGCGTCCATTCGCCATCCCCGTCTCCGTCTGTCCGATCTGTCCGTCGGTCCCCGTCTGTCGAACACCCTGCCCACTTACTCATTACCCAGAGTGAGGGGTTGGCAACAGAAAGACCAGAGGAATTCGGAAATCTGTGGACAGGAAGCCAGTTGTGGATAACTCGCTCACTCCGCAGAGTGACGAATCAGTCGGATGTGGACGTCGGGGGCGTCGTCGGCCGGGACGCGGGGAGGTCGTCGCCCGGCGGGAGGCCCGGCGGGAGACCCGGGGTGACGCTAGGAGGAAGGCCCCGGGGGGACGCTCGGCGGGAAGCGCAGTTCGTTGCGGTCGATCTTCTCGGAGAGCGCGGTGAGCGCGTCGATCCCCAACACGTCGCAGAACTGGAGCAGATAGGCCAGTACGTCGGCGACTTCGTCGCGTACGCGGTGCGCCGACGCGGGGTCGTCCATCACGCGCGCCGACTGCTCGGGCGTCAACCACTGGAAGATCTCCAGCAGTTCGGACGCCTCGACGCTGAGCGCGGCTGCCAGGTTCTTGGGTGTGTGGTACGGCTGCCACTTCCGGGCCGCCGCGAATTCCACGAGTCTGTGCTGCAATCCCTGTACATCAAGTTCGGTCACGGACCCAGATGTATCAGGTGTGCCGGGGTGTCATGGCTGCTGGACGGCCGCCGCCGCGATGCCCTCCACCTCGGTGCCGACCGGGGCGAGCAGGAAGACGTTGCGATCGACGCGGTGCATGCCGCTGCCGAGTCCGAAGACGACGCCGCTGCTGAAGTCCAGGATGCGTTTGGCCACGTCGGTGTCGGCGCCGGTCAGGTCGAGGAGTACGGGGATCTGCGCGATCAGGTGTTCGGCGACGTCGCGGGCGTCGGCGAAGACCTGGACCCGCAGGACCACGAATCGCCGCTGTTCGGCGGTGTAGTCCTCGGGGATCGCCCGGTGGTCGACGCGTGAGGGCCACTCGTTGCGGCCCCGTAGCGGGACGACCTGGGCGAGTCCTTCCCATTGCTCGTCGGTGGCGTCGTACCTGTCGTAACCGCCGTACCGGCTCACCGGATCACCCCGCCCGTGCGCTGTGTCTGCATACGGCCCATCCTCTCGCCCCTCACCCGTTCGGCCCAACAGCGACACGGGCTTGTCGGGGCCCAACTCGCGAGGCGGGGGGGGCGGGGGCGCGGGGGGTGAGGGGCAGGGATGTGGCAGAGATGTGGCGGGGACGGGGATTCGGCGGGCCGGGAGCCCGGTGTCAGGCGCCGACGTACGTCGCGAGGTGCTCGCCGGTGAGGGTGGTGCGGTCCGCGACGAGGTCGGCCGGTGTGCCCTCGAAGACGATCGTGCCGCCGTCGTGTCCGGCGCCGGGGCCGAGGTCGATGATCCAGTCGGCGTGCGCCATGACCGCCTGGTGGTGTTCGACCACGATGACCGACTTGCCGGAGTCCACGAGCCGGTCGAGCAGGCCGAGCAGTTGCTCGACATCGGCGAGGTGCAGTCCGGCGGTCGGCTCGTCGAGGACGTAGATGCCGCCTTTCTCGCCCATGTGGGTGGCCAGTTTGAGCCGCTGCCGCTCGCCGCCGGACAGGGTGGTGAGTGGTTGGCCGATGGTGAGGTAGCCGAGTCCGACGTCGGCGAGCCGGTCCAGGACGCGGTGTGCGGCGGGCGTGTGTGCCTCGCCGGCGCCGAAGAACTCCTCGGCCTCGGCGACCGACATGGCGAGCACCTCGCTGATGTCGCGGCCGGCGAGGTGGTGTTCCAGTACGGACGCCTGGAACCGCTTGCCCTCGCACTCCTCGCAGACGGCGGCTACGCCGGCCATGATGCCGAGGTCGGTGTAGACGACGCCGGCGCCGTTGCAGTTGGGGCAGGCGCCTTCGGAATTGGCGCTGAACAGTGCGGGCTTCACGCCGTTGGCCTTGGCGAACGCCTTGCGGATCGGGTCGAGCAGTCCGGTGTACGTGGCGGGGTTGCTGCGGCGTGAGCCGCGGATGGCGCCTTGGCCGATCGCGACGACGCCCGCCCCCACGCCCGAGCCCACGCCCGCGCCCGCACCCGCACCGGCGACCGCCGTAGCCGGGCTGTTGACGAGCGAGCCGTGGACGAGGGAGCTCTTGCCCGAGCCGGCGACGCCGGTGACGACGGTGAGTACGCCGAGCGGGATGTCGACGTCGACGTCGCGCAGGTTGTGGGTGGTCGCGCCGCGGATCTCCAGGGTGCCGGTGGGTTCGCGCACGGTTGTCTTGAGCGTGGCGCGGTCGTCGAAGTGGCGGCCGGTGACGGTGCCCGCAGTGCGCAGTCCTTCGACGGTGCCCTCGAAGCAGACGGTGCCGCCCGCCGTACCGGCGCCGGGGCCGAGGTCGACGACGTGGTCGGCGATGGCGATGGTCTCCGGTTTGTGTTCCACGACGAGCACTGTGTTGCCTTTGTCGCGCAGCCGCAGCAGGAGGTCGTTCATGCGGCTGATGTCGTGGGGGTGCAGTCCGATCGTCGGCTCGTCGAAGACGTAGGTGACGTCGGTGAGGGAGGAGCCGAGGTGGCGGATCATCTTGACGCGTTGTGCCTCGCCGCCCGAGAGGGTGCCGGAGGCGCGGTCGAGGCCGAGGTAGCCGAGTCCGATCTCCACGAACGAGTCGAGGGTGGCGCCGACTGCTTCGAGGAGCGGTGCCACGGACGGTTCGCGCAGCGCGCGGACCCAGTCGGCGAGGTCGCTGATCTGCATGGCGCAGGCGTCGGCGATGCTGATGCCTTTGATCTTCGAGGACCGGGCTTCGTCGCTGAGCCGGGTGCCGTCGCAGTCGGGGCAGGTGGTGAAGGTGACGGCCCGGTCCACGAACTCGCGGATGTGGGGTTGCATCGCCTCCCGGTCCTTGGAGAGGAACGACTTCTGGATCTTGGGGATCAGTCCCTCGAAGGTGAGGTTCACGCCCTCGACCTTGACCTTCGTCGGTTCGCGGTAGAGGAAGTCCTGCATTTCCTTCTTCGTGAATCTACGGATCGGCTTGTGCGGGTCGAAGAGGCCCGATTCGGCGTAGACGCGGACGGTGAAGAAGCTGTCGGACTTCCATCCGGGGATGGTGAACGCGCCGTCGGCGAGCGACTTGGAGTCGTCGTAGAGCTGGGTGAGGTCGATGTCGGAGACGGTGCCGCGGCCTTCGCAGCGGGGGCACATGCCGCCGGTGCGGCTGAAGGTCGCTTTGACGGCTCTGTTCCGGCCGGGGCCGCGTTCGACGGTGATCGCGCCGCTGGCGCGCACCGACGCGACGTTGAAGGCGAACGCGCCGGGTGAGCCGATGTGCGGCTTTCCGATACGGCTGAAGAGGATGCGCAGCATGGCGTTGGCGTCGGTGGCGGTGCCGACGGTGGAGCGGGGGTCGGAGCCCATGCGCTGTTGGTCGACGATGATCGCGGTGGTGAGTCCTTCGAGTACGTCGACCTCGGGCCGGGCGAGGGTCGGCATGAAGCCTTGTACGAAGGCGCTGTAGGTCTCGTTGATGAGGCGCTGCGACTCGGCGGCGACGGTGCCGAAGACGAGGGAGCTTTTGCCGGAGCCGGAGACGCCGGTGAAGACCGTGAGCTGACGTTTGGGGATCTCGACGCTGACGTCCTTGAGGTTGTTCACGCGTGCGCCGTGGACGCGGATCACCCCGTGGCTGAGGGCGCCGTCCGGCGCGGGCGTGCGCGCGGGTGTTCGTGCGGGCGTGCGCGTGCCTGTTCCTCTGCCTGCCGCCTGCGTGCCCGCCGCCCGGGAGCCCGCCGCCTGCGTGCCCGCCGCCCTCGTACCGGTCCTCGTGGTCTTGCTCATCGTGACTCCATCTGTGAGGCGGCGTCGCCCGCGCGGTCGTCGACCGGCGCTGCGGCCCATGGCGCTCACGCTAATGGGGCCGGGCGGTGGGCGCTTCTCCGAAACTGACCGGTCCCGGGGACCGCGCGGGCGGTGCGCCTCAGCGGGCGAGCATCTCCTGTGAGAGGTCCCACAGCCGGGTGGCCGACGTGGGGTCCATCGCGTAGTCGGCGACGCCGGTGCCGCTGCCCGGCACGTTGGGTCCGGCTTCGGTGACGTCTTCGAAGTACCGGCCGCCGATGCCTTCCAGCAGCGGTGAGGCCGCGACCAGGACCGAGGTGGCCGCGCCCTGCTCGGCGGTCTTCCAGTGGGCGCCCTCGGTCATTTTCTGGAATTCGGGGTTCGTGTTCTGGTGGCGTTGCAGGTTGGTGCGGATTCCGCCCGGCATGAGGGAGTTGACGGTGATCCCGTCGGCGGCCCATCGCTTGGTGGCTTCGACGGCGAACAGGATGTTGGCGGTCTTGGACTGGCCGTACGCCGCCCACGGCTCGTACTCGTGGGTGTCGAAGTGGATGTCGTCGAATACGACGGGTGAGCGCAGGTGGGCGCTCGAACTGACCGACACGATGCGCGCGTCGCCCGCTTCCGCGAGGGCGTCGTGCAGGCCGAGCGCGAGCCCGAAGTGGCCGAGGTGGTTGGTCGCGAACTGGTGCTCCCAGCCTTCGGGGGTGCGCTTCAGCGGTTCCGCCATGACGCCGGCGTTGTTGACGAGGATGTGCAGCGGCCCCTGCCAGGCGGTGGCGAACGCGGCGACGGACGCGCGGTCGGCCAGTTCGATCGGGGCGACGAGGACGTGGGTGTTGCCGGTGGTGGCGGTGATGTCGGCGGCCGTACGCTCGCCGGCTTCGACGTTCCGTACGGCGAGGGTGACCTCGGCGCCCGCCGAGGCCAGGGCGCGGGCGGTCTCGACGCCGATGCCGGAGGCGCCGCCGGTGACGACGGCGCGCCTGCCGGTCAGGTCGATGCCGTCGATGACCTCGGCGGCGGTGGTGTCGCGGGTGTAGGGGGTGGTGATCCGGTCGGGCTGGTTCATGACGGTCCTCTTCCGGGCGCTGTGTGCGCTGTTGTGCGCTGTATCCGTTCCGTGCGGGTTCTGTACGGCTGCTTTACGGCTCCGAGGCGGACCGAACAGGGGAAATGGCGGGGTCCAGACCTCGCCGTACAGTAAGCGGAGGATCCTCCGCCTGGCCCAGCTAACCGGAGGAGGCTCCGTTTAGCAAGCATGCCCGCCGTCGACTACGTTCGGGCCGTACTCGCGGAGTGGGGCGAACAGCCGCAGCAGAGGGAGGGAGGCCCGCGTGACAGCAGCGAACGGCGGCCGGCCCCTGCGCGCGGACGCGCGCCGCAATCGCGACCTCGTCCTCGCCTCCGCGATGCGGCTGCTCTCCGAGGAGAACGGCAAGAGCGCGACCCTCGACGCGATCGCCAAGGACGCCGGGGTCGGCATCGGGACGCTCTACCGCCACTTCCCCACCCGCGAGGCCCTGGTCGAGGCCGTTTACCACAACGAGTTGACGGCCGTCTGCGACGCCGCTGCCGCACTGCTCGACGAGTTGGCCCCCGCCGACGCCGTACGCGCGTGGATGGACCGCTACATAGACTTCATGATCGCCAAGCAGGGCATGGCCGACGCGCTCCGCGCGGTCATCGCGTCCGGCGGCGACCCCTACGCGCGCAGCCGCGATCTGCTCGGCTCCGCGATCGGACTGCTGCTCGACGCCGGAGCCGAGGACGGCACTCTCCGCAGGGATGTCGACGCCGACGACGTGCTCATCGGCGTCAGCGGCGTGGGCCTGGCGGCGGGCGACCCGGGCATGCGCGAGCAGGCGGGCCGCCTGCTGGACCTCCTGCTGGACGGTCTGCGCTACAAGCCCTGATCGGCCCGCCTCCGCATCCCGGCGGCCATCGCACGGCCAGCCATCCCCACACCCACCCACCACGCGCAGAATCGTCATTCTGCTACGATCAGAATCACCATTCTAAGAATGGCCATTCTGATCTGAATGAGATGGTCGGCCGCGCCCCGCGCGGACCGCGCCGCGAAGCCGAGGAGGAAGAACCGTGAGACTGCGACGGCTGGGATGGGCAGGCGCTGAACTCGACCACAGGGACCAGACGTTGGTGATCGACCTCCTCCAGGACGTCTCACCGCTCGCCGATCTCGTCGACGACCCCGCGAAGCTGTCGGACGAGAAGTTCCCCGCCGCGTCCCGGCCCGGAGCCACCGGCGCGGCGCTGGTGACGCATCTGCACATGGACCACGCCGACCCCGCCGCGATACGCGGGGCGCTGGCCGCCGGAGCCCCCGTCTACCGGCCCGAACCGGTCGCCGGACCGGCGGAGGACCGGGAGTTCACCGACGGCATGGAGACCGCGTTCCGCGCGCACCTCCCCACGGCCGAAGTGCTGCGGCCGTGGGACGAACGGACCGTCGGCCCGTTCCGTATCGGCGCGGGGCCCTCCGTCGACGGGCTGGGTGATCCGCAGCTCAACTGGGTCGTGGAGTGCGACGGCGTACGGGTCTTCCACGGCGGGGACACCATGTTCCACGGCTTCTGGTGGTCGATCGCGCGCCGGTTCGGCCCGGTGGACATCGCCTTCGTGCCGATCAACGGCGCGGTGGTCGCCCCTCCCCACCTGCGGCCGTCGAGCCCGGTCCCCGCCGTCATGCTGCCGGAGGAAGCCGCCGTCGCGGCCCATATCCTCGGGGCCCGCATCGCGGTTCCCATCCACTACGACACCATGAACCGGCCCCCGGTCTACCGCCAGACGCCGCGCGCGGTCGGGCGCTTCGAGGACCGCTGCCGGGAACTGGGCATCACACCCCTGGTCAAGCCCGTCGGCGAGTGGTTCACGCCCGACGGCGCGTCCCTAGACTAGAAGGACCATTCTGACTCCAGGAAGAGGCTCCGCATGCCGCCCGTGGACTACGACGAAAGGCGCTCCAGCGTGCTGGAGGCCGCCGAGGAGCTGTACTCCGCGTACGGCGTCCACGCGGTGCGGATGGACCAGGTACGCGACCGGGCCGGGGTGTCCCTGGCGGCGCTCTACAAGCTCTACCCGTCGAAGCACCACCTGGTGGCCGACTACCTGAGGGCGCACGGCAAGAGGCTGCGCGCGCGGCTCAGCGACCACGTCGAGCGGGCCGCGCCGCCTCCGGCGGGTTCACGCGAGCGTCTGCTCGCCGCCTTCGACAGCATGCGGGAAACCGTCGACATGCCGGGCTTCCGGGGCTGCGTGTTCGTCAACGCCTGGGCCGAACTGGGCGCGCGGACCCCGCAGGAGGACCCGCTGGTGGCCGAAGTGGTGCGTGAGCACAAGACGTTGTACCGCGCCTACCTGACCCGGCTCGCCAAGGACTACGCCGACCCCCCGGGCATCGGCGAACAGATGCACATCCTGATCGAAGGAGCCGTGGTGACCTCCGCGCTCCTGGGCCCGGACGCCGCCCGCCTGGCCCACGACAGCGCCCGCGCCGTACTCGACGCGGCGGACACCACCGGCCCGGCCAGAACCGCGAACACGGTGCACGAGAGGTCCTGAACGCCCGGCGGCGCGACCACTCGACGGGGCCGGCCGTACCCGACCCGCCGGGCCGCCCAGCAAAGGACCCCTCGCGCATGAACGCCCCCGCCGAGTCCACCGCGCACGCCGTGGACTCCCCGTCAGCCACGCCGCCCCGCCCAGGACCGAACCGTCTCCGTCTCCGTCTCCGCCTTCCGCTGTACGGCGCCGCCGTCCTGCTGGTGAGTCTGAACATGCGGCCCGCCATCGCGGCGGTCTCTCCCCTCCTGGACGACATCAAGGAGTCGACCGGCACCACGAACACCGTCGTCGGCGTCGTGTCCACGCTCCCGCTGATCTGTTCCGTCGCCCTCGCACCCCTGGCGCCCCGCCTCGCGCGGCGCTTCGGCATGACGCGCATCCTCCTCGCGGTCCTGCTGATCCTGCTGGGCGGAGTGGCCGTCAGGCTCGCGCCGAGCCTGCCGCCCCTGTTCGCCGGCACCGTTCTCGTCGGATCGGCCATAGCGGTGGCGAACGTGATCGTGCCCGCCCTCATCAAACGTGACTTCCCCCGCCACGTGGGACTGATGTCGGGCCTGCACACCACGATGCTGGTCGGCGGAGGCGCACTGGCGGCGGGACTCACCGTCCCGCTGCGCGACACCCTGGGCCTGGACTGGCCCGGCGGCCTGGCCGTCTGGGGCGTACTCATCCTCCTGGCCACAGCGGTCTGGTCGCCGCTCGTACGACGCGGCGACCATGCCCCCGGCACCGCCACCCCCCGGACGGACCGGGGACGCGGCCTTCGGCGGGACCGGCTGGCCTGGGCCGTGACCCTCTTCTACGCCTGCCAGTCGCTGCTCTTCTACACCGTGACCACATGGCTGCCCACCCTCTACACCTCGCACGAGATGTCCGAGAGCCGGGCCGGCGCGCTGCTGTCCCTCTGCTTCGGCTCCGCCGTCGTCACCGCACTGGTGGTCCCGGTGTGGGCCGGGCGCTCCGCCCGCCAGAGCCACTTGGCAGTCGCCGGAAGCGCTCTGTGCGCGATCGGCGTCCTGGCCCTGGCCGTGGCACCGACGGCCGCGCCCGCCCTCTGGTCGGCGGTCATCGGCCTGGGCCTCGGCGCCGTACTGAGCCTGGGCATCGCGTTCATGTCGATGCGCGCGCGGGACGCCCACGACGCGGGCCTGCTCGCCGCCATGTCCCACGGCGTGGGCTATCTGATCGCCGCGATCGGCCCCGTCCTCTTCGGATTCGCCAAGGACACCACCGGGACCTGGACCCCGGGGCTCCTCGTACTGGCCCTGGCCGCCGCCCTCATGGCCCTGGCCGGTACGGCGGCGGGCCGCGGCGGCCACGTCACCTCACGCTGACTCCGGCACGTACGCCCGCACGGTTTTCCCCGGCCCCGACCGCCCGCTGCCCCCCACCGCACGGCGATCGCGTCCACCAGCACCAGCCCGCGCCCCGTCCCACCGTCGCCGGCGGCATCACGGGACGCCCGTGCGGGACTCCAAAGATCCCCACATCGGCCGGCTCACCCTCTCCCCCGCCGCCTGGGCCGCCTTCACCACCCATCTCGCCGCGCGCTGACGCGTCGACGCGCCGACTGGGTGGCCCGAGGCATCCTCGGGCCACCCCAGCCACGTCAGTCCCGCGTCAGCACATCTTCTGGCTGGCCGCCTGGCCCGCGAGCGGGTCGCCCGCGCGGCGGAGGGAGCCGACCGCCGCCGTGCAGTCCTTCACCGTGGGCGCGCCCTTCGACCAGAACTCCTGGCCGTTGTGGTCCCGCCACGCCTGCCCGCCGAAGAAGTCCTCCTGGCTGTAGCTGTAGACGGCGACGCTCACGTCGTAATCCTTGTTGGTCTTACGGAATGAATCCCAGACCCAGAGATACCCGTAATTCTCGTTGCACGTCTTCGAGTAGAACTGCTTGACCGACGCGATGTGCGCCCCGGCCCGGTCGATGTAGGCTGTCTTTCCGACCTGATACGCGTCGGCGCAGACTCCCGCCACCTTCGCTTTCGCGCTCGCCGGGTTTCCCGCCTCAGTCGGTGCGGTCGACTTGGCGGCCTTCGGCGACTTCGACGGGGCCGGTGCCGGGCCGTCGCCCGCGACCGCCGCGCCCGCCGGGATCAGAGCGAATGCGCAGGCCGCGGCCACGACCGCACGCTTCGTGTAGCGCATAGGAACACCTTTCTCCGAGCACAAGGGCGCAGCAAAGCCACGGGCCCGCCAATGGCGGCTACCGCTCGGCTAATAGGCCCGATGCTGTCTGCTTGTCCGTCCGGATTAATTCCGAACACCTAGGCAGACACGGGATCTTGGCCGAGGGTTGCACGACTTCAGATGTTTATTTCGGGCGGGTAAACGGAATTCCCGCCTCGACTCCATTCCGATCTCAGGAGAGACATGACAGCCGACAATGACGCGTCGACGGGCAGCAGGCGCCGGCCGTGGCACGAACTGCCCCGTGCCGTACGGGCGGGCGTCGAGGACGTGCTCGGCGGGCGGGTGGTGGCGGCGACGAGTCAGCGGGGCGGGTTCTCCGACGGGCTCGCGGCGCGGCTCGAACTCGCTGACGGGCGGCGGGCGTTCGCCAAGGCGGTCGACGCGGGGGCGGCGCCCGGTGTGGCGGCGTTCCACCAGCGTGAGGTGGTGGTGAACGGCGCGCTGCCGGGCGGGGCTCCCGTACCGGGGCTTCTGGGGTCGTACGACGATCAGGGGTGGGTGGCTCTGGTCTTCGAGGACATCGACGGGGCGCTGCCCGTACAGCCGTGGCGGGAGGACGAGTTGGTACGGGTGCTCGACGCGTTGACGGACCTGTCGCAGCGGCTGACACCGGCGCCGTCGCGGCTCAACTCGGGCGACGTGTCTGCCCGGTTGGGGGGCTGGGGGCGGCTGGCGGACAGTCCGCGGTCGCTGGCGAAGCTGGGTGCGGTCGCGCCGGGTGCCGCGCGGGAGCTGGAGCGGCATCTGGCGCTTGAGGCGCGGCTGCCCGAGGTGATGGCCGGGCGGACGCTGACGCACGGGGACTTGTATCCGTTCAACGTCCTGCTCACCGGCGACCGCGTCGTGGTCGTGGACTGGCCGCACGCGTGGGTGGGGCCGGCGTACGCGGATCTGGTGATGCTGCTCGGGAGTGTGGCGCTCGGCGGGGTCGACCCGGAGCCGTACGCCGCCCGGCATCCGCTGCTGAAGGGGGTCGATCCGGTGGCGGTGGACGTGCTCGTCTCGGCGCAGGCGGGGTTTCTGCTGGCGGCGGCGTGCTCGATGGACTCGGCGGATCCGGGGACGGATCCGAAGCTGGAGCGCATGATGACGGGGCTGGGGCTCGCCTCACTGTGGTGGTTGTCGCTGCGGGGCCCTCGCCGGTCCGGGCAGCGGTAAGGCCCAAGAGTCGGGGGGCCCGTGAGGGTCTGGCTAAGGCCGGCGCCCGCGCGGAGCCGGCCACGCGGCGTCGTCGATCGCGAGCCACGGTGCGGCGGCAGTCGCGGTGGGCGTCATACCACCGGTGAATGCCTTGACCTCGCGGTGGAGATGGGACTGGTCGACGTAGCCACTCACGGCCGCCACATGAGCCGCGGTGTCACCCGCCGCGAGCAGGTGGGCGGCGTGGTCGAAGCGCACCAACCGGGCGGCGGTCTTGGGAGTGAGGCCAACCTGGGACCGGAAGCGGGACCAGAGGCGTTTACGGCTCCATCCCACCTCGTTCGCCAGGCTGTCGACCCGCGTCCGTCCCCGGCGGGCGACCATCAGCCGCCAGGTGGCGGTGACTTCCGGATCGAGCGGTGGGCGGGCGTCCAGCCGCCGGCCGAGGGCGTGCGCCGCGATGGTGAACCGCTCGTCCCACGACGTGGCGGCGCGCAGTGTGTCCTCGACTCGTCCGGCGTCGCGGCCCCAGACGTCTGCCAGGGGGGCCACCGCGCCGACGAGTTCGGTCGGTGCGCCGAGCACCGCGGCGGCCACGGCCGGCGACAGCCGGATCTGGAGGCACCGGCTTCGTTCGGCCGTCCGGCCGCTGACGCGCAGGTTGCCGGGGAGCAGCCCGACGACCGTACTGCCCTGTTCGCGCCGGCCGTGGGCGTCGTAGACGAGGCTGTCCCCCTCGCTCAGGTCCAGGAAGAGGGTGACCGACGGGTGCGCGACCATGGCGATGTCCGTGGTGGCGGGGAGGCATTGGGCGAATCCGGCCATGCTGATGCCGGGAAGCCGCTGGGACTTCCGTGGGAGGGCGACTTCCACTGATGTCCAGTCAGGTGAGCCGGTGGTCCGCACATCGCGAGGATAGCGAGCGGTGTCAGCGGCTCGCCGCCGCGAAGGCCAGCAGCAGTTCGCCGGTCGTCTCCGGTGCTTCGAACATGGGGAGGTGTCCGACGTCGGGCAGTTGCTCGACGCGCGCGTTGGGCACCGTGTCGTACTGGTGCGCCGAGGACGGATCCCAGCGGCGGTCGGCGGCCCCGAAGATCACCAGGACGGGGACGTCGAGGGCGGCGAGACGCTCGGGGACGCCGCGTTCGGCGATGTACGCGGTGTTTCGGCGCAGCACGTTCCGGAAGGTGCGATAGCCGGTGCCCCGGGCCTCGGCGACCAGACCGTCCGGGATGTCCACGGGGCGGTGGCACACCGCGCTCATCCCCTTGCGGAGCATGGCGTCCGAACGGATCGGCCACAGGAGCGGGCCCAGCGGCGGGGCGATCAGCATGCGGAGGACGACGGGCTGGGGAAGGAGCGCGTCGGGGCTGGGGCCGCTGCTGATCAGTGCGAGCGAACCGACCAGATCGGGGCGTTGTTCGGTCAGCGCGGTGGCGATGTATCCACCGCTGGAGTGGCCGGCCACGGTGGCCGGACGAAGGGCGAGTTCGTCGAGCACCGCGGCCAGCCGGCCCGCCTGCGCGGGTACGTCGTACGACGGCGCGGGCGGGGACTGGCCGTGGCCGGGGAGGTCGACCCGGACGACGTGGTACCGGTCGGCGAGCGCGGGCACCACGGGGCTCCAGGAGCCGCCCGAGAATCCCGAGCCGTGGATGAGTACCAGCGGCGGCGCGTGCCGGGGGCCGTGGTGGACCACGTGCATCCCGTGTATGTGCGTGACGTCTTCATGTCCCATGTGCGGGACGATGCCTGTGCCGCCGACTGCCCGTCTTGTACAAATGTCGTCGCGTGCCGGGGACACGGGCCGGGGACGCGGGCCGGGCGCGCGGGCCGGGCGCGGTTGCCACCGTGGTGGGCGGCCTGGTGAGCGGGGCTTTGGGGAAAGCCGGGCCGCGACCCTGCGAGGGGTACGCCTCCGGCAACGAGCGCCCCGTGAAGACTGCCGGGGGCCTCCGCCGCGACCGGCGGGGACGATGAGCGATCATTCCCGTCATGAAGGACATGGTGGTCATCCGTTACCCGAGGACGTCGGCGGTCTGGGTACTCCTCGCCCTCGGCGCTCTCGCGCTGCCGGTGGCCGCGGGGTGTGTGGCGTATCGCGTCACGTGGCTCGGTGCCGACGCGCCGTTCCAGGCTGGTGACGTGGTGGGGATCGTCTCGCTGGTGTTTCTCCTCCTCGGCGGGTGGGTGCTGCGTATGGTCACCGTGTCGGTGCGGGCGGACGCGGACGGGGTGCGGGTGCGGACCTGGCTGCGACGGCGGAGCGTGCCCTGGTCGGATGTCGCCGACGTCCAGCACCTCGTCAAGACGCACCGCAACGGCCAGACCTACCGTGTCGTCCTGCGGCGCCGCGACGGCCGGACGGTGACGCTTCCGCTGCCTCAGGGGGCGTCCGGTCACACCTCCTACCAGGAGAGATACGAGAAGGACCTCGCGGCCCTGCGTGAGCTGCACCGTCGTCACGGGGCACCGGTGGCCGATCACCCGGTGGTGGTGACCTCCCGGACGGCCGGGCGGGCCTGGAAGGGGCTGCTCGCTCTCGGCGTCGCGCTGCTCGCCGGCAGCGCGCTCGCCGCCGCCTTCGTACCGGCCACCTCGGCCCATCTGCGGGAGTGGCAGGCCGCCGTGCCTTGTCCGGCCGGGCAGTTCGACCGCGAATGCCTCAGTACGGAGCAGGCGCTCGTCGAGCGAACGGATCCGGCCCGGGGCAAGGGGCAGAGCTGGTTGTACTTCACCGACGACCGGCCCGCGCACCGTACGTCGGTGGACCGGGACGCGGCGAACGCGTTCCGGCCGGGCGACAAGGTGACGCTCACCCTCTGGCGGGGCGCCGTGTACCGGGTCACGGGCCCGCGCCACGAGTGGACCGAGCACTTCGCGACAGGCGGTGAAGTGGCCGTCGTATCCGCCCTGTTGGCACTCGGCGCGGGTGTGCCGGGGTCGCAGCTCCTGATCCGCCGCCGGGCCCGGCGGCAGCCGGCCGACATGGTGGTGCCGTCGGTGTGGCCGTTCGTCGGCGTCCTCGCGGGCACCGGCGTCTGGCTGCTGCCCTACGTACATACGCTGACGACGGACCCGTTCCTGTCCGGTGAGGCGCTGCGGTGGTCGGTGCCGGGTGTGCCGGTGTCGGTGGCGCTGTTCTGGTGGGCGTGGCGGGCGACGCGGATCAGCCGCCCGGCTGTTCCGGTCACCGCCGCTGTCGCCGCCGCGCCGCTCACGGGCTCGACGTTCGTGGCGGCGCGTTTCCTGGACGTCACGGACTACAACCCGCACCGGTTCGGCACGCATGTCGTCCTGGGCGACGGGCCGCCGGCTGTCCTGCCCCACTCGGGGCCGGGGCGGTTCGCCGCGCGCGAGATACCGGTGTCGCGGTTGTCGGTGGGGGAGATTCGCCGGGCGCGCGGCGAGGAAGGCGATCTGGTGCCGCGCGGCTGGGAGGTCGCCGAGCTGTCGGACGCGGGCCGGCCGGTCAGGCTCGCGGCTTCGCCGGACGATCTGCGGCTGGTGCTGAGGGAGTTGACAACTCCGGCCGGGCGTAGCGGTAGTTGAACCCGGTATCGGCCCAGGAGACGCGTGTGTCGATCCGGCGGGTGAGTGTGTGGCCGACGGGGGCGAACCCGTGGCCGCGCCAGAACGCGTCGCCGACCAGGTTCGCGGACGTCCACTCGGTGCCGCACGTTTCGTAGCCGTGGCGCGCGGCCCAGTCGACCACGCCGGACAGCAGGGCGCGGCCGACTCCTTTGGACCGGGCGGGCGCGGTGACCACCGCGATGCCGATCGTGGCGGTGGAGAGGTAGCGGCTGTCCGGGCCGGCCTGCATCATCCCGGTGAGGCGTCCGTGCTGCTCGGTGACGAGGAGCAGTTGGTGTTCGTCCGCGAGGGCGGACCGGAAGCTGTCCCGGACGGCCCGCAGGTCGACGAGTGCGGGGCGCAGAACCGGTGAGCGGGCGTGGAACCGCTGGAGTTCGACGGTCAGGTCGAGGAGGTCCGCCAGGTCGCCGGTATCGGCCTCGCGCGGTGGGGCGGCGTCCCGCCCGGTCCGGATCGGTGCTGAGGTGGGGCGGGCGCCTTTGATCTGGTCGGCGCCGAAGCCGAGTTCGAACAGTGCGGTGAGGGTGTCGTGGTGGGCGGCGGAGACGACGGCGGTGTGCTCGAACGCGCCGAGGGCGGTGAGCCGGCCGGCCAGGGCCGCGTACAGACGGCGGTAGATGGCGCGTCTGCCGTGGCGCTCGGCGGCGTGCTGGTGGAGGCGGATCCGCGCGTGCCGTTGCTCCGGGCCGTCCGTCGTGGTGACCGCCATGAAGCCGATGAGTGTGCCGTCGTCCACGGCGGCGACGGCGGGCCCGGTGTCGTACGACTGCTCCAGGAGGCGCCGTGCCACGTCGGTGTCGCCGAGATCGAGCGCGGGCCCGCCGCCGGCGGGCGGCGGGTGGTGGCCGTGGGCGAGCAGGGCCGCCGCCGGTTCGACGAAGCGCCTTGCGAACGGGACGATGTCCACGCCCCCGCCACCCCCTCCCGCACCGGCGTCGCCGTAGCGTAGCCGCGCCGTGCCTTACGAGGGGCGGCTGTTGTCAGCCGCCCGCGGGTCCGCCGCGCTGGCGCAGGGAGATCCGGTTGCCGTCCGGGTCCACCGCCTCGACGCGGATCCCGAACGGGTACTTCTCCGGTTCGGGCTGGTCGAAGGTGACTCCGCGGTCGCGCAGCGCCGTGAAGTCGCCCATCAGGTCGTCCGATTCGAGGAAGACCGGTCCGGGTGTGCCGGCCGGCTCCGCGCCGGTGGGCCGGGCCGCGCCCGCGCCGGCGGGGTGCGCCCAGAGAAGGAACTCGACCGGGCTGCCGGGGACGGCGACGGTGAGGAAGCGTATGTCCGGACCCTGGTGGTCGATACGGGCCTCCAGGCCGAGTTGTTCGGTGTAGAAGCGCAGCGCGCGGTCCTGGTCGGTGACGTAGATCGTCGCGTACATGACGTTGGTCAGCATCGGGTTCTCCTTGGTCCTCTCCACCTGTGGTGGGTGGTGCCGGTGTGGCTCCGTGTCCTACTGACGGATCCCGGCGCAGGAATGTGACCGGCCGCCGGGATGCGCCGGACACCCGCCTGGCCCGGCGTGCCCGCCTCGCCGGATCATGGACGCGTTGTCCGCTCTGTGAGATACGTGTGCGTGGAATCGAATGTGCGCGCTAGTCTCGCCGCCATGTCCGCACCCGCCCGCCTCCTCTGTCTCGCGTGCTTCGCGAACTCGGTGTGGTGCGTCGACGACAACCTCTGTTGTTCCTGAGTCGAGCCCCCGCGCCCCGCACCCCCCGCTGCCGCCGACGACCGACTTCGGAGAACAGTCGTGACCACCACCGCTCCCCCGCGCCGGGCGATTCCCGCCGCGCTGCTCGTCCCCTCCCCGACCTCCTCCCCCGCCCCCGCCGCCGAACCGGCGCCTCCCGTGCGGCGCGTGCCGCTGCTGATATCCGGGCTGCTGGCCGTCGCGCTGACCGTGTACGTGTGGTCGACGCACGGCGCCAAGCCCGGTTCGCTCCTGCTGCTCGGGCTCGGGCTGGGGCTCGCACTGTTCCACTCGCGGTTCGGATTCACCTCCGCCTGGCGGCAGTTGGTGGCCGTCGGCAACGGGCAGGGGCTGCGTGCCCACGCCCTGCTGCTGGGCACCACCGCCACTCTCTTCGCGCTGATCATCGGCAGCGGGACGGGGCTGTTCGGCTCCGTACCCGCACCGTCGGCGGGTCCGCTCGGTGTCGGGCTGCTCGTCGGGGCGTTCGTCTTCGCCGTCGGGATGCAGCTCGGCGGCGCGTGCGCGTCGGGCACGCTGTTCGCCGTGGGGTCCGGGCAGTCGTCGATCGTGCTGACGCTCGGCGGTTTCATCGTCGGATCGACCCTCGCCGCCTGGCAGTTCGACCTGTGGAAGGATCTGCCCGCGCTCGACCCGGTGCTGCTGTCGGACCATGTCGGGTGGTTCGGTTCGTGGGCGGTGACCATCGCCGTACTGGGTCTGATCGTGCTGGTGAGCCGTCGCGTGCAGGCACGCCGTAACCCGCCGCCGATCTCCACCCCGCCGAGCGCCGAGGGCGTGGCCCGGGTGCTGCGCGGCTCGTGGCCGCTGGTCGCGGGTGCGCTGGCGCTGGCCGTGCTCGGCGCCGGTGTGCTGCTGGTGTCCGGCGGTCCCTGGGGTGTCACGAGCGCGTTCAGCCTGTGGGGGTCACGGGTCGTCGACGCGCTCGGCGGCAACCCGGCGAACTGGTCGTTCTGGCAGCAGCCGGGCAACGCGGAGATGTTCGCGGGGCCCGTACTGAAGGACAAGAACAGCCTCACCGACATCGGCATCATGATCGGCGCCGCCGTCGCCGCCTCGCTCGGCGGGACGTGGGCGCTGCACCGGGGCATCCCCGGCCGGACCGCCGTGGCGGCCGTGCTCGGCGGCGTGCTGATGGGGATCGGCGCGCGCCTGGCGGGCGGGTGCAACATCGGCGCGTATCTCGCGGGCATCGCGTCGGGCAGTCTGCACGGCTGGATCTGGGGCGCGACCGCGCTGCTCGGGACATGGGCGGGGATACGGCTGCGCCCGCTGTTCGCGCTGGGCAACCCCAAGCCGGGGGACGGCATCTGCTGAGCGGGGCCGGCCGCGCGCCGTACGCTGGGCCGGTGGTCATCGAACAGGACGTGAAGCTGAACGACGGGCGCACGCTGCGGACCTACGACAGCGGAGGCGGGCACGGGAGCGGCGGGGACGCGTTCACCGTCGTGTGGCACCACGGGTCCCCGCAGACCGGCGCGTTGCTGGAGCCGCTGCTCACCGCCGCCGCCGCGCGCGGGATCCGGCTGGTGTCGTACGGCCGGCCCAGTTACGGCGGGTCGAGCCCGCTGCCGGGCCGCAACGTGGCGGCGGCTGCCGACGACGTGGCGCGGATCGCCGACGCGCTCGGTGTGGGGTCGTTCGCGGTGATGGGGGCGTCCGGTGGCGGGCCGCACGCGCTGGCGTGCGCCGCGTTGTTGCCGGACCGGGTGACGGGTGCGGTGTGTCTGGCGGGCATCGCGCCGTACACGGACGACTTCGACTGGTACGAGGGGATGGCGTCGCCCGGCGGGCTGCGGGCCGCCGCCGACGGGCGCGAGGCGCGCGCGCTGTACGCGGAGACGGACGAGTTCGACCCGGCGAGCTTCGTCTCCGCGGACTTCGCGGCGCTGGCGGGTGAGTGGGCGTCGCTGGGGGCCGACGCGGTGAAGGCGGGGCAGGCCGGGGCGGACGGGCAGATCGACGACGACGTCGCCTTCGCGACGGCGTGGGGCTTCGACCTTTCGGAGGTGGCGGCGCCGGTCCTGCTGGCGCAGGGCAGCCTCGACCGGGTCGTACCACCCGCGCACGCCGGGTCCATGCTCGCCGCCCTTCCGCACGCGGAGTTGTGGGTACGGCCCGAGGACGGGCATGTGTCGGTCCTCGGCGTGTGCCCGTCGGCGATGGACTGGCTGCTCGCGCGGGGCGAGATCCTTACATAACTTTGCGGTTATATAACTCGTCGGGTATGGTCGGGGTATGCCCATACCGTTCGACGTGCTCGCGGAACCGAGCAGGCGCAAGATCCTCGATCTGCTCCTGGAGCGTCCGCACCTGGTCGGTGAGCTGACCGACCGGACCGGTCTGAGCCAGCCCGGCACCTCCAAGCATCTGCGGGTGCTGCGGGACGCCGGGCTGGTACGGGTCCGGCAGGACGCCCAGCGCCGCTGGTACGAGCTGGACCCGGAACCGCTCGCGGAACTCGACGCCTGGCTCGCGCACTACCGGCATCTGTGGACCGGCGGTCTCGACGCGCTCGAACGGCATCTCGACGCGATGGAGGACGACTCCTCATGACCGACGACCGGAACTTCTCCTCGTCCCTCTCCGCCGAGAGCGGCGGGCGGACCACGCTGCGCATGGAGCGCCGGCTCGCCCATCCGCCCCGGCGCGTCTGGGAGGCGATCACACAGCCCGCGCACCTCGCGCGCTGGTTCCCCTCCGAGGTGAGCGTGGACCTGCGGCCGGGCGGCGAGATCGGCTTCCACTTCCCCGGCGAGCCCGGCCCCGGCCCCGCCATGACCGGGACGGTGACGGACGCCGACGAACCGCGCCTCTTCGCGTTCACCTGGGGCGAGGACCATCTGAGCTGGGAGATCACCCCGGACGGGGAGGACGGCTCACTGCTGCGCCTCGTGCACACCTTCGGCGACCGGTTCGGGGCGGCGAGCTTCGCGTCCGGCTGGCAGATCTGCGTCACCGCGCTGGCCCAGGTGCTGGCCGGCGGCCCCGTCGATGTCGAGCGGGACACGGGCGGCGCGCTGCACGAGGAGTATCTGGCGCGGTTCGGCGAGCTGACACGGGGGCGGGTCGAGGAGACCGCCGACGGCGGGCGACGCGTGCGGTTCGAGCGGCAGCTCGTACGGCCCGCCGCGGTGGTCTGGGCCCGGCTGACGGGTGGGGAGGAGCCGTCGACGGGCTCCCCGGCGCCGGCCGGCTTCACCGCGGCCAAGGTCCCGGCCGGCCCGGTGACGGACGTACGGGCGCCGGAACTCCTCGCGTACGCCTGGCATCCCGAGGGCGAGGTCCGCTGGGAACTGCGGACCGGGACCGGCCACGGGCCCCGTCTGGTGCTCACCCAGAGCGGGCCGCACGACTTCGACACGGAGGGCGCGCTGACGGTGTGGCGGGACCGGGTGGAGGAACTGGCGGCGGCGCTGCTCCGCACCGACCGGTGACGCACCGTCCCCCACACCGGTGCGCCGCCGGCAACACCGCAACACCGCTGCGTGGCCCCAACACCGCTGCGCCGCCCGCACGTTAATGCCTTGTCCCGCTCCGGACCCGCGCTCTAGTGTCGCGTCCATCGACGTGTAGCTCAGCAGCAGAGCACCGGGCTCCAGACCCGGAGGGCGCAGGGGCGGCACCTGCCACGTCGGCTTATGAACGACGACGCTGAGCAGCAGCTTCTCGCCGGGTCCGGCGGATCCGGGTCCTATCCGCGGGGTCAGTTGGCCCGCGCGTTCCTGACCTCGCTGGTCCACGGTGACGCCGACACCCGGCGCCGGGCCGCCGCCCGTGTCGAGCGGTGGCGGGCCGTGCTCGACGGGATGCGTGACGGGCGGCTGGACATCGGGTCGCGTACCCCGGTCGCCGGGTTGCCCGCCTGGGTGACGCCGGAGGTCGTACGGGGCGGATTCGCCACCTCGGCCGCGAGCGCCGGGGGGCCGCTCCAGCCGTACGAGACCGAGGCCGCCGCCCTGGCGGGTGTGCCCGCCGAGCGGCGGGCGCTCTTCGCGTACTGCCTCACCGAACCGGGCCTGGCGCGGCTGTCCGCGCTGCTCGACAGTGGCCGCTACTCCGTCGCCCTGCCCGAGGAGGCCGCGCTGCTGACCGTGGCCTGGCTGGTGCGGGCCGGTGACGTGGCGGGGGCGCTGGCGCTCGTGGATGTGCTGGAGCCCTTCGCCGACCGGCTGCGGTTCACGCCCCGGCCGTCCGCCCTGCCGCTGCCGGACGCGCGGGCGGTCCACCGGCGCACGGTCGGCGACGCCGGAGCCTCCCTGGCCCGTCGGCGGCCCAACCCGGCCGTCGAGGCGCAGCGTGAGGCGCTGACCGTCTGGCAGCCGTTCGGCGACGAACTGCTCGCCCTGTGGCTGGAGACCTCCGGCGGGGGGCGCGTACTGGACCGTGCGCCGGACGGCATGTGGCGGGAGCGCGGCGCCGAACTGCTGCGCCGCTACCGGGATCTCGCCGAAGCCCATACGCGCTGCGCCAAGCACCGTGACCCGAAGGAGAACCTGGCGATCCTGCGCGGCGCCCTGGAGGAGACGGTCGCCGGCCGGCCGCTGGACGCGCGCCGGCTCGGGCTGCTGCGGCACGCGGTGGAGTCCATGGTGCGGCGGCGGGGCCGGCCCGGTTCCGCCCGGCACGGGGAGCTGCGTGGCCGCCCGGCCGCGCAGGCGGCCCAGCCCTCGCACTACGCGCTCGCGCAACTGGTGGCGCGCAGGCTGTCGGTCCTTCCCCAGGAGGCGGGCGCCGCCGAGGTGGCGCCGCTGGTCGCGGATGTGTCCCCGCGTGAGGCCCGGGAGACGGGGCTGCCCGCGGGAGTGGCCGTCCCCGCGGTGGTGCGGCAGGTGGTGGAGGGCGCGCTGAGCGCGCCGGTCGGCACGCTCGTGGAGCGCGGCCTGGTGCCGTCCGCCGAGGTGCTGGCCGAGCTGGTGCCCCAGCTGGTCGCGGTGACCGGGGCGCGGGCCTATCCGGACGAGGCGCTGCGCGCCCTGATGGCCGCGAACTACCGGGCGTTCCGCAACCGCCGCTCGCTGCTCCTGCTCAACCTCGGACGGCAGGTGCGGGTGGCGGAGTTGCCGTGGGTGCGGGCGGTGGAGGACTTCGCCGACACGGCGGGACGGGAGAGCCTGGAGCAGGCCCGCACGGCGCTGCGCCGGCTCGGCGAGCTGACCGTGCAGACGTTTCCCGGCACGCTCGTGCCCAACGCGCTGGTGCGCGAGTTCGGGGTCCTCGAACGGCAGGCGGGACTCGGCGCGCCGTTCGTCGAGGAGCTGGCGTCGGACATCTTCATGGGCACCTTCACGCCCAAGTACCTGACGGCCGCGCGGATCGCCGCCGAACTGCTCGGCGGCACGCTGTACGAGCGCTACTACGGGATCGACTACGCGGCGGTCCGTAATCTCGCGATCAGTGAGGTGAGCGAGGCGCTGAGCCCCAGGCACGCGCGTTCGCGCGGTGGGCGCAGGTCGCCCGGGTTCGCGAAGCTGTGCGCCGAGCGGGCCGGCGAGTCGCTGACCGGGGCCTGGTCGGCCGCGGCGAACGGAAAGATCATCGAGCAGGCCCAGATCCTCACCACCCACAATCTGGCCACCCTGGTCCGGCGGGTCGGCATCGTGCCCGAGCCGGGCTGGGAGGATCTGGCGCTGCGCTGTTTCACCACCGTGTGTGCCGTGACGGCCCGGGTGCACGGCAATCCGCGACCGCTGACCGCCATCAAGGACGCGGCGTACGCGTGGCGGCAGATGATCTTTTATCTGTCGTTGTGCGATCCGGCCGGGCAGGCCCGGGTGATCGGTCTGCTGGACGAGGAGGCGGCCCGCCGTCCCGGCCATGTCGCGGCCAGGCTCGGCCCGGCGCTGACCGGTCTGCGGCAGGTCGCGGACGGCGGCACGGCCGACTCGGGCGGCGGACGCCTGCTGCTGGGCTGGGCCACGGGAGGCCACTGGCTCCGACCGGACCCCGGGCGCTGACAGCGTCGCTCACGCCGATCGCCGGCCGGGCCGCGGTTGCGGCGGCCGGCCGGCGATCGGGGTCAGGTCAACCGGGCTTCTTAGTAGGGGCCGTTGACGTTGTCGATCGAGCCGTAGCGGTCGGCCGCGTAGTTGCACGCGGCGGTGATGTTGGCGACCGGGTCGTAGCTGTCGGTCGACGTGCCGGGCACGTGGTACGCCTCGAACGTCGGGGCGATGACCTGGAGCAGGCCCTTCGAGGGGGTGCCGGCCGCGGCGTTGGAGTCCCAGTTGTTGATCGCCTGGGGGTTGCCGCCGGACTCGCGCATGATGTTGCGGTGGATGCCGTCGTACGAGCCGGGGATGCCGTTCTGCGCCATGATGTCGAGCGCTTCGCGGATCCAGCCGTCCAGGTCGTTGGTGTAGGACTTGGCGGCGGTCTGGACGGCTTCGGTCTTCTCGGCCGGGGCGGTCGTGGCGGCCTTGGCGGCTCCGGCGAGCTTCAGCTTGAGGCCGGGGCGGATGAGCGACGGGTTGTCGCCGATGGCGCTCTTGTTGTTCTTGTACAGCGCCTTCCAGCCGCCGCTCACGGAGCGGGCGTCCGCGATCTTGGCCAGGGACTCGCCCTTGACGACGGTGTGGGTGACCTTGGCGGCGGTGGCGGCCGACGGGGCGGCGGCGACGTGCTGCGGGGCGGGCGCGGCGCCCGCCGTGGTGGCGGTCAGCAGGGGCAGGGCGAGTGCGGCACCGCCCGTGCCGGCGGCGATGAGCCGGTGGGCGAGCGGGATGGTGCGGGAACGGCGGTGCTTACCCTGTGCGGGCATGACGAGGTCCTCTCCGTCGCCTGCGAGGTGAGCTGTCGGGTTCGGGCGGGAGATGCCCGGCCGCGCCGGAAGGCACGACTTCACCCCAAGCCGGTCCGGTGTGCCGGATCGGCGACTTACCTGGGTCCCCCGCTCCTGCCGTACGTAAGTGGTTGGATGCGGTTTCCGGGGCGGCGGCAGGATTCGGCGTTCCGTCCGGAATGACGAGAACGTAAGCGAGAACATCCGGGCGAAACAAGTCCTGAATTCGCGGCGCGACCCCATTCGTAGATCCGGCGGCGGTCAATTCGAATTCCCGCCCGACGGTTCAGGGCTCAACTTTCCTTTCCCGTGCGGGAGGTGGGCGGTCGGCCAGGAGAAACGATCCGACGACGCTGTGACACACCTCACGGGGATTCGACGCAACCGCGCCTCCACAACACCGCCCAGAAACGGACAAGTTAGGCGTCGATTACCCATAACGACCCGATCCGCAAAGCGGACAAATGATTGCTTTCCGCGAATCGGAGGCAAGTGGCGGCGGGTGGCCCACGCCTGAGTGAATTCACTTCCGTCGCCGCGCCAACAGCGTTTGTTCACGGGTGAATTCGGCCGGGCGACGCGGTATGCGCCACCGGGGAACGGCCGCGGGGAGTGGGCGTCGTCCAGTGGTACCAAATGCCGCAAACAGCACGAAACCCGGCGTCTGTCGTACGGCTCCCCTCACAGAGCCGTACGGCAGACGCCGGGCGGGCGCGTGCCCCGCTAGCCGGCGATCCGCCTGGTGCCGGGACCGCCGGTGATCACGAAGCTGGATCCCGGTTCGACGAGGACGTCGCCCTCGGCCGAGTTCGAGATGGTCACGTTCGTCAGCGTCGCGCTGCCCCGGGCACCGCCCATCGCGAGGATGCCGGAGCCGTTGTTGGACTTGTCGATCGTCACGTCGCTGATCTCGACGTCCGGCACGTTGCCGCCGCCGTTCTTGAACTGAATTCCGTCATAGGTGGAGTCGGCGATCTCGGTGTCCCTGATCTTGACTCCGGTGATGTCCCGGCTGGCCGGGAAGATGGTGATCGCGCCGAACTCCTGGTCCTCGTTCCAGAAGGCACCACCGGTGCGGTGCAGCGTGTTCCCGGTGAGCAGGGTCTCGCCCGAGAACGGCAGCGGGTCATGGTCGGTCGCCAGCATGATGCCGGGATAGTTGGCGGTGTCGGCGATGAAGTTGTTCTGTGCCTTGTTGCCGTAACCGCCGTATATCGCGATGCCGTTCGCCCGCCAGGGCAGCTGAATGGTGTTGTCGGTGAACGAGTTGTCGTGCGCGATGTCCACCGCCGGGTCCTTGACATAGCGGTTGGCCCAGATGGCGAGCGAATCGTCACCGGTGGTACGGAAGGACGAGTTGTACACCGTCGAATTGCGTGTGCCGTTGGTGAAGTTGATGCCGTCGGCATAGGTGTTGCGAATACGCATTCCGCTGAATTCGAGGCCGTCGGCGGGGCCCCAGAGCGCCGGGATGTTGTCGTAGTCGCGGCCGACCCAGACACCCACGTTGGCGTGCTCGATCCACACGTTGGAGATCTTGGTGTTCTGGCCGAAGCGGCCGTTGAGGCCCACGCCGCCCTCGGCCCCGCCGCCGCCCCGGATCCGGCCCGAGCCGAAGATCGCGATGTCGGAGATCTGGGTGTTGTCGTCGATGTCGAAGCCGAAGTTGCCCTCGTGCGGGTGGTTGATGCCGCCCGCGTTCTGCGGCTCGGTGAGGGTGTAGAGCTGTGAGTGCCACATGCCGGCGCCGCGGATCGAGACGTCGCTGATGCCGATCTGGTTGTACTGGCCCTGGTTCTGCGGGTCGTCGGTCAGGATCTTCTGCTCCTGGCGCCACTGACCGGCCGGGATCCATACGCAGTCGATGTCGCCGTTCTGGTCGGCGGTGACCGCGTCCTGGATCGCCTTGGTGTCGTCGTTCCCGTCGTCCGGGACGGCACCGTACTCGGTGATCGAGGTGCACTCGGCGGGCTTGGCCGCCGGGGGCGCGACCTGCTCCAGGTCGATCAGGTCGACGATGTAGAAGGAGGCGTCGTCCCCGGCGTCGCGCTGGAGCTTGAACTTCGTGCCCGCCGGATAGCTCTTCTCCAGCAGCGCGTGCGACTCGTCGAACAGTCTGCGGGCGTCCGTCTGGGGCGTGTTGGTCAGCGACTCCGGGTCGTCGGTGTTGCCGTACAGCCAGCTGTGCTTGGACGACAGATCCAGCTTCTGTACGAAGGCGCCGTCGGCGTAGAGGCTGATGGTGGCGTCGATGCCGCCGCCGCCCGGCGCGTCGGGTATGGAGTTGCGTACGACGATCGAGTTCGCCTCGTTGGTGGAGGTGAACTCCACGAACTCCCCCGCGTTGTCCAGTCGTACCGACTTGCGGCCGGAGGACTCGCTGGCGAAGTTGGTGTGCCCGAAGGTGCGTTTGGCGTCCGCCTCCAGCAACGTGCCGTCGTAGTCGGCGGCTTCGGCCTCGTACTCGGTGTACGGGAGGGCGGCCCCGCGCTCGGCCGCCGGTCGCGCCGACGTGTCGTCGGCCTTCGCGGGCACGCCGGACGCCGAGGCGGACGCGGCGGGCAGGAGTCCGACGACGAGCAGGCCGGTCAGGGAGATGCCGGAGAGCAGCCGTCGGCTGAGGTGCTTCGACTTCATGGTGTCCTCTGTTTCCGTGGGGTCGACAGAGTGAGCAGGTGCCGGTCCGTGGTGGGGGTGGACGGCGGGACCGCGATCACACGGGGCAGTACGGCCACGAGAGCAACTGCCCCGATCTTGCAAGAGAACCGCAAATAATTGAGCTTCGCCGTTCAGGTCCTGCGATCAGGCAGTCAGAGTTTTCAAGCATGTCACGGGTTTGTCAACAGCTCGCGCCGGACGGCGACTTGACGGTCTGCGGCCGGGTCCGCATCGGGCGGGCGCCGGACACGCGCCGGTCCGCGCACCGGACCGTGCGCCGGGCGTGCGCGCCGAGAGCGAACCCTATGACCTGCCTGTTACCTCCATAGAGCCAACATCGCTCGTTTTTCTGGACCTTTCCTCTCGAACACCGCCAGCATTGATTACTGCGAGTAGTCATTCGCTCCGGGTGCGGCACTGCCGTACCGCGTGCTCCAACCATCTCGGAAAGGACCTGGACCGAGCCGCATGAGAAATCCCCGTTCTCGCACGAGGCTGTCCAACACCCTCGCGGCATGCGCTGTCCTCAGCGCCCTCGCCGCCTCAACTCTCGTCGGCGCCGCCCCCGTTGTCGCCCACAGCGGCGAGGGGCACCACGAGCACGCCACCAGGGCCGGCGCGGAGCCCGCCCCCGCCGGCCGGGCGAAGACCCCCGAGGTCGATCCCGCCGAAGTGGCGATGCTCGGCCGCGAGCACGCCGAGGAGCACGCCACCGCGCGCGCGGGCGCCGAGGATCTCGGCACCTACCCGCAGGCGACCCGCACCGCCCGGCTGAAGGCGCTCACCGAGAGCCAGGAGAAGACCAACCAGGAGTACAGGGCGTCGGACTTCGGCGTCTTCAAGGAGTACTTCGACTCACCGGACTTCGGCGTCCACGTCGCCCAGCTGCCGACCGGCAAGGTGCTTCTCTTCTCCTTCGAGCGGATCGAGACCGACCCCACGAAGGAGACCGCCCCCACCCAGGTCGTCGGCGCCGCCAACCGGGGCCGCGCCTTCCTCTGGGACCCCGAGAAGGGCACCGGCCCGCGCGCCTTCAAGAAGGTCACCCCACCCGCCGTCACGATGCCCGACAGCACGGGCATCTCCCGCCCCGCGCCGATCTTCTGCGCCGGTCACGCCTTCCTGCCGAACGGGATGCTCGGCGTCTTCGGCGGCAATCTGGGGGGCAACGGCGGCTCGGGGGCCAAGCTGTCCTTCGTCTTCGACCCGTGGAGCGAGACCTGGGCGATGAACGAGGACATGTCGGTGGGCCGCTGGTATCCCAGCGTCGTCACCGGCCCCGACGGCCGGATGCTGATCATGTCGGGCCAGTCCGAGCTGGGCTGGGGCACGCCCACCCCGATCGTGGAGCGCTTCCCCGCGCTGAGCGACCCCGTTCCGTACCGCAAGACCGACATCCCCCGGTTCCAGAGCGTCGACCGGTTCCGCGCGGACGCGCCGTACAAGCTCGACTACCCGCATCTGTTCAGCCTGCGCGACGGGAAGATCTACGGCCTGGGCCGCAGCCACGACCAGCAGTGGCTCTTCGACCCGCAGCGGGAGACCCGCAGCGACCTGCCGCAGCGGCCGGGCTCGTTCGACCGCAGTTACGGCTCGGCCGTCCCGCTTCCCGGCGGCTTCCGGGGACCGGACTCCGTGCTGGTCCTCGGCGGTGACCGTACGGACCCGAACACCTACCAGCTCGCCGCGGGCAAGTGGAAGACGAAGGAGCCGCGGGCCTTCGGCCGTACGCAGGACAACACGCTGCTGCTGCCCACCGGGAATCTGCTCACCGTCAACGGCTCGTACGACATCCGTGACTACGGCAACGGGCCGTACAACCCGAACGCGCACCTGAAGTACCGGCACACGGAGCTGCGGGACGAGAACGGCGACTGGCGGCTCGGGCCCGTCCAGCGGCTGCCGCGCGGATACCACTCGAACGCCGTGGTGCTGCCCGACGGACGCGTCATGGTCACCGGCGACGAGGCGCAGCAGATCGCCAACGACCGGGACATCAAGGACGACATGGACGGCACCATCGAGATGTACGAGCCGTCGTACCTCCACAACGGTGCCCGTCCCACGCTCGGTTCCGCCCCGTCGCGTCCGCTCGCCTACGACGAGCGGTTCACCGTCTCCAGCTCCACGGCCGACGAGGTCAGGCGGGCGGTGCTGCTGGCGCCGACGACCGCCACCCACTCGGTCAACACCAGCCAGCGCCATCTGGAGCTGCGGATCAAGCGGCAGGGCAACGGGGAGCTGGACCTCCAGGCGCCGCCGACCGCCGAGGCCGCCCCGCCCGGCTGGTACATGCTGTTCCTCCTCAACGAGGAGGGTGTGCCCAGCGTCGCCAAGTGGATCTCCCTGGAGCCGAACGAGGCCCGGTCATGACCTACGCGACGCAGCCCCCGCCGGCGTACGACCCGCCGGGCGGCGGGGACGACCTGCCGCTGCGCAAGAGCCGGGAGATCCAGGGCGACATCATCGCCGGCGCCAAGAAGGACCATGTCCAGCTGCTTCTCCTGAAGTTCGAGAACGATGGGCTGGCCAGGACCTGGCTGCGCCGGCTGCGGCCGAGGATCGCCACGACCCGCCAGGTCGCGGCGTTCAACGCGGAGTTCAGCAAGGCCCGTAAGCAGTCCGGTGGTGACGACCCGAAGGCGCTCAACGCCGTTTGGCGGGTGGTCAGTTTCACCTATCCCGGGCTTCGGCTGCTGGCCGGGTGTGATCCGTTTCCGTCGATCCCGCCGGGCAGCACCCAGGAGGCCTTCAAGCAGGGCCCCGCGGCCCGCGCCGGGATGCTCGGCGATGTCGGGGAGTGCGCCCCGGAGCACTGGCTGTTCGGCAACGGTACGGGGCAGCCCGTCCACGCGGTGCTCACCGTCGCCGCCGACCGTCCCCAGGATCTGCGCGTCGCGCTGACCGAGGAGCGCGAGGAGGCGGCCCGGCACAAGGTCGTGATCGTCTTCGAGCAGGACGGCGCGACTCTTGAGGGCACCCGCCGGGGCAAGGAGCACTTCGGTTTCAAGGACGGCATCAGTGAGCCCGCCGTCAAGGGCTTCGACCCGCCCGACCCGAACAGGCCCGAGCACAAGAAGGGCAGTCCCGGCACCCGGATCATCCCGGCGGGCGAGATCGTCGTCGGCCACGAGCGGGACGGCGGCAGACCGAACGACCTCCCGGAGTGGGCGAAGAACGGCTCCTTCCAGGTGCTGCGGCGCCTCGCGCAGGACGTCCCCGGCTGGTGGGCGCAGATCGGGGCGCGGCTGAAGGAGCTGAAGGCACAGGAGAAGGTCCCGCCGGAGGCGACGACCGAGTGGCTGGCCGCCCGCATGGTGGGCCGCTGGCGCTCGGGCACCCCGGTGGCGAAGTGCCCGCACGCGGACACCCCCAGTGACGCGGAGGCGTGGTCGGACAACGACATCAGCTACAAGAACGACCTGGAGGGCGAGATCACCCCGCTGTTCTCGCACCTGCGCAAGACCAGCCCCCGCGACGGTCTGCTGTTCCGGTCGACCGACCCGGGGACCGTCCCGGAGAAGGGCAACCTCGACGGGCGGCGCATCATGCGGCGCGGCATCCCCTACGGTCAGCCGTTCGACCCCGCCGGCAGTGCGGGCAACGGGCCGGACTCGCCGCGCGGTCTGGTCTTCGTCTGTTACCAGTCGGACCTGGTGCGGCAGTTCGAGTTCATCCAGAAGGACTGGATCGAGGCGCCGGACTTCCCGTCGCGGGATCCGAAGGTCGGCAAGGACCCGCTGGTCTCCACGGCCACCGATGTCAGTTTCAAGGGCTGCTCGGTGCACTTCGAGCAGTTCGTGCGGACCGAGGGCGCGGTGTACGCGTTCGCCCCCTCGCTGACCACCATCGAACTCCTCGCCGACGGCAAGCTCGACGGTGGCGGCGGCCCCGACGGTGATCAGATTCGCGAGGCCCCGTTCACGCTGCGTCCCGAGGACGGGTCCATCGGCACCACGAAGGCCCGGCTCGTGATGCGGGAGGACGGCAATCTCGTCGTGCTCAACGAGCGCGACCAGCAGGGCTGGGAGTCGGGCACGGCGGGCAGCGGCGGGGTCAGGGCGACGTTCCAGGAGGACGGCGACCTCGTGATCCTCGGGGCCGGCGACCGGCCGGTGTGGAAGTCCCGTACGCCCGGGAATCCGCGCGCCAAGCTCATCATCCTGATGGACGGCAACGTGATGATCCGCGCCGCCGACGGGACGGTGGTCTGGCAGACCAACACGGCGCACTGACGGACCCCCGTGCCCCGGGCCATGGCCTCGGGCACGGCCCGGAGTCCTTCCGACCGCGGTGGACGGCGGCCCCCCAACCGCCGTCCACCGCATCCGCACGCCGGGCGCCGGGAGCCGTGTCCCGCCGCGCCGTGTCCCGGCCGTCGCGGCGTTGTCCACAGGACCCCGCGCCCCGCGCCGCCAAGGGTCATGATGGAGGTATGGCGAATCCGACAATTCTGACCGTCGACGACGATCCCGCCGTCTCGCGGGCCGTGGCCCGTGACATCCGGCGGCAGTACGGCGAGAGCTACCGGGTCGTGCGCGCGGTGTCGGGCGAGGAGGCCCTGGAGGCGCTGCGGGAGATCAAGCTGCGCGGCGACCAGCTCGCGATCATGCTCGCCGACTACCGGATGCCCCGGATGAACGGCCTGGAATTCCTCGAGGCCGCGATGGATCTCTTCCCGCTCGCCCGCCGGGTGCTGCTGACGGCGTACGCGGACACCGAGGCCGCGATCGACGCCATCAACGTCGTGGACCTCGACCACTATCTGCTCAAGCCGTGGAGCCCGCCGGAGCAGAATCTCTACCCGGTGATCGACTCCCTCCTGGAGCTGTGGCTGGAGACCCCGGACCCGGTGGCCACCGAGACCCGGGTGGTGGGCCACCGCTGGTCCGCGCCGTCCTTCGCCGTGCGTGACTTCCTCGCCCGCAATCTGGTGCCGTTCCGGTGGCTGCTCTCCGACGAACCGGAGGGCGAGCGGCTGCTGACCGCCGCCGGGCTCACCCGGGCGGACGTGCCGATGGTCGTGACCTCCGACGGCAAGACGCTGGTGAACCCCTCCGAGCGGGAGCTGGCCGCGCACGTGGGGCTGAGCACCGTACCGGCCTCCGACTTCTACGACCTGATCGTCGTCGGCGGCGGCCCCGCCGGTCTCGGCGCGGCCGTGTACGGCGCGTCCGAGGGGCTTCGTACGCTGCTGGTGGAGCAGCAGGCCACCGGCGGACAGGCCGGCCAGAGCAGCCGGATCGAGAACTATCTGGGCTTCCCCGACGGCGTCTCGGGCCAGCAGCTGACGGAGCGGGCGCGCCGCCAGGCGCTCAAGTTCGGCGCGGAGATCCTCAGCACGCAGCGGGCCGTCGCCCTGGACGCGGCGGGCTCCGGCCGGGTGCTGCGCCTGGGGGAGGCGAACTCCGTCACCGCCCACACCGTGGTCCTGGCCACCGGGGTCGACTACCGGCGCCTGGGCGCCGTGGGAGTGGAGGAGCTGACGGGCACGGGGGTGTTCTACGGGTCCACCGTCACCGAGGCGGTCAACTGCTCCGACCAGGACGTGTACATCGTCGGCGGCGCCAACTCGGCGGGCCAGGCGGCCGTGTACTTCTCCCGCTACGCCCGCCGCGTCCATGTGCTGATCCGCCAGGGCGATCTGTCGCGTTCCATGTCGAGCTACCTCATCGACCAGCTCGAGAACATCCCCGGCATCCAGATCCATCCGTGGACCGAGGTGACCTGCGCGGAGGGCGACGGGCATCTGCAGAGTCTGACCCTGCGCGACAGCCGCTCCGGGGAGAGCCGTGACGTGTCGACGTCGTGGCTGTTCGTCTTCATCGGCGCCGAGCCCCACACGGACTGGCTGGACGGCGCCGTCACCCGCGACGAGAGAGGGTTCGTCCTGACCGGGACGGACCTCATGACGAGCGGGCAGCGCCCGGCGGGCTGGCGGCTGCCCCGCGATCCTTACCACCTGGAGACGAGCGTCCCGGGCGTCTTCGCCGCCGGTGACGTGCGCGCCGCGTCGGTCAAGCGCGTCGCGTCGGCCGTCGGCGAAGGAGCCATGGCCGTTTCCCTGGTGCACCGCTATCTGGAGGCACAGTGACCATCCCCGCCGAGGACCGGCTCACACCGGACGAGTTGCGCACCCTCTTCCTGTTCGAGGCGCTCAGCCCCGAGCAGCTCGACTGGCTGGCCGAGCGCGGCCGGGTCGAGCGACGGGAGGCCGGTGAGGTGGTGTATCAGGAGGGCGAGCCGGCCACCTGCTTCTTCATCCTGCTCAGCGGGGCGCTCTCCCTCCACCGGGTCCTGCACGGCGATGACGTCGAGGTCAACAGGACCGACCAGCGCGGCGTGTACAGCGGCGCCACGCGCGCGTATCTCGGTGACCGGGTCGACCAGAAGTACCCGCACACCCTGCGCGCGGTCAGTGACGCGGAGTTCTACGTGCTGCCGGCCGACGAGTTCGCGTACGCGGTGCGCACCTGGTTCCCGATGGCGCTGCATCTGCTGGAGGGCCTGTTCTTCGGTACGCGCGCGGCGAACGCGATCATCAACGAGCGGGAGCGGCTGCTGGCGCTGGCGTCGCTGTCCGCCGGTCTCACGCACGAGTTGAACAATCCGGCGGCGGCGGCGCTGCGGGCGACGGCCGGGCTGCGTGAGCGGGTCACGGGCATGCGGCACAAGCTGGCGATGATCGCCGACGGGCGGCTCGACGGGGTGGGGCTGCACCGTCTGGTGGGGCTCCAGGACGACGCCGTGCGGCACGCGGCGGAGGGCGTCAGCATGACCGCGATGGAGGCCGCCGACGCCGAGGACACCGTCAGTGACTGGTTGGACGAGCAGGGGGTGACCGGGGCGTGGGACCTGGCGCCGTCACTGGTGGCCGGGGGCATCGGGGTGCCGTGGCTGGCCGAGGCGGCCCGGACGATCGGCACGGAGCACTTCGACGCGGCGGTGCGCTGGATCACGTACAACATCGACACCGAGCTGATGATGGGCGAGATCGACGACTCCGTGGAGCGGATCTCGGAGCTGGTCGGGGCGGCCCGGCAGTATTCGCAGCTCGACCGCACACCGTTGCAGATCGTCGACGTGCACGCCCTGCTCGACGCGACGCTGACGATGCTCCAGGCCAAGATCCCGGAGGGGGTGCGGGTGGTGCGGGAGTACGAGCGGGACCTGCCGTCGATCCCGGCGTACGGCGCGGAGCTGAACCAGGTGTGGACGAATCTGATCGTCAACGCCCTGGACGCGATGCCCGACGGCGGCACGCTCACGGTGCGCACCTGGCGTGACGACATGCGGCTGATGGTCGAGATCGCGGACACGGGGGTGGGTATCGCGAAGGACATCAGGCCGCGGATCTTCGAGCCGTTCTTCACCACCAAGCAGGTCGGTGAGGGGACGGGGCTGGGCCTGGACATCTCGTACCGCATCGTGGTCAACAAGCATCACGGCGACCTCAAGGTCACGTCCGAGCCCGGGGACACCCGCTTCACGGTGTGTCTGCCGATCGAGCAGGAGGCGGCCGGCTCGGAGCCGTCGCGTGACGCCGAGACACGCACCGATACGGAGACCGCGTCGGACTCGGCGGGGGAATCCACGGGGGAATCCGGGCCGGAGACCGCGCCGGAGACCGACGCGGAGGCCAGGACGGGGGCGGCCGGTGACGTCAGCCCAGCAGCTGGTGGGTGAAGCACCAGCGCCAGTCCTCGCCGGGCTCCAGGGAGCGCATGACGGGATGACCGGTCTGTGTGAAGTGCTCGCTGGCGTGCCGCAGGGGTGAGCTGTCGCAGCATCCGACGTGGCCGCAGGTGAGGCAGAGGCGCAGATGCACCCAGTCCCGGCGGCCGAGGGCGACGCAGTCGACGCATTCGTCGGTGGACGAAAGGGGCGCCACGTCAGCAGTCGCGTTGGCGAGATCTGTACATGTACCCATGCCGCCACGGTACTGCGACGGGGCGCGGGCGGCGCGGTGGAGTCTGCGAAGTCGGCGGACTTCGGGCCCGTCGACGGGCAGACTGACTGCCGTGACGACACTCAGCAAAGGCGCCAATATCCCGATAACGGTCCCCGCTGTGCGGGCCGTCCTCAGCTGGTCGGCAGGGCCCGGCGTACCGGACGTGGACGCGTCCGCGCTGCTGCTCACGAGCACCGGACAGGTGCGTTCCGACGGTGACTTCGTCTTCTACAACCAGCCGCGCCACGCCTCGGACGCCGTACGGCATCTCGGCAAGGCCACCGGCGCCGACTCGGTGGAGGTGGATCTGGCCGCGCTGGAGCCGGGCATCGAGCGGGTCGCGCTGTGCGCGTCGGCCGACGGCGGGACGTTCGGGCAGGTGCCGGGCCTGCGACTGGTGCTGCTGGACGTGGCGTCCGGTGGGGAACTGGCGCGTTTCGACATGGCGGCGGGTACGGAGACCGCGTTCGTGAGCGGCGAGCTGTACCGGCGGGGCGGCGGGTGGAAGTTCCGGGCGGTCGGGCAGGGGTACGCGAGCGGGCTGGCGGGGCTGGCGACGGACTTCGGCATCACGGTCGACGCGGAGCCGCCGGCCGCTCCCGCTCCCGTGACCGCGCCCGCGCCCGCGCCCGTCCCGGTGGCGCCCACGCCGCCGGCGCCGCCCCGGGAGCCGGCCGTCCCGCCGTCCCGAGGCGCCTCCTCCCCCGGCCCCCGGCTCACCAAGGGCGAGGAGCGGCTTCCCGTCGACATGCGCAAGCGCCTCTCGCTGCGCAAGGAGCAGGTCGCGGTCAGCCTCGACAAGCACGGCGTCACCGGTGTCGTCGCGCGGGTCATCCTCGTGCTCGACGCGTCGGGTTCGATGGCCGCGCTGTACTCGCGCGGCGTGGTGAAGAACGTCGCCGAGCGGATGGCGGCGGTGGCGGCGCAGTTGGACGACGACGGTGAGATGCAGGCGTGGACGTTCGCCACCAACCCGGCCCGGCTGCCCGATCTGACGATCGGTGAGCTGCCGGAGTGGCTGAGGCTGCATGTGCGGGTGGGGCAGATGAGTCTCTTCGGCCGTAAGAAGCCGCCGAGAGGCCAGGTTCCGGGGCAGGTCGACATGCGGGCGGTCGGTTTCCAGAACGAGGAGCAGAAGGTGATCGCGGAGGTGCGCGCGTATGTGCGTGAGAATCCCGTGCCCGCGCCGACGCTGGTCCTGTTCTTCTCGGACGGCGGTGTGTACCGGGACAACGAGATCGAGCGGGAGTTGCGGGCGGCCGTCGAGGAGCCGGTGTTCTGGCAGTTCGTCGGGCTCGGCCGGGCCAACTACGGCGTGCTGGAGCGCTTCGACACGATGGCGGGCCGGCGCGTCGACAACGTCGGGTTCTTCGCCGTCGACGACATCGAGAGCGTGTCCGATCCGGAGCTGTACGACCGGCTGCTTTCGGAGTTCCCGTCGTGGCTGCGGGACGCGCGGCAGGCGGGGATTCTGCGCTGAGGCGGCGGCGTAAACCAACTAGTTTGTTTGACTGACGGGAGTGGCGCGAGTAGCTTCTCCCACGAGACAACAAACTAGTTGGTTACCTGTGTCCGTGAAGGGAAGCATCCCCATGAGGAACGTCACCGGATGGGCCGCCCGGCAGCGGGGCGGGCCCCTGGAGCCCTGGGACTTCACCCGCCGCGACCTGCGCGGCGACGACGTGGCCGTACGGGTGGAGTACTGCGGCGTCTGCTCCAGCGACATCAGCGCCGTCAACCACGGCGACGAGTTCCCGCTCGTACCCGGCCATGAGCTGGTCGGCGAGATCACCGCGGTCGGATCCGCCGTGACCCGGTTCGCCGTCGGCGACAAGGTCGCGGTCGGCAACATCATCGACTCCTGCGGCGACTGCCCGTCGTGTCTGGCCGGCCGGGAGAACTGGTGCCTGCGGTTCCCGACGCTGACCTACGGCAACACCGACCCCAAGGACGGTCAAACGACACGGGGCGGCTACTCCACGGAGTACGTACTCCCGGAGAAGTTCACCTACCACCTGCCCGAAGGGCTCGACCCGGCCGGCGCCGCGCCGTTGATGTGCGCGGGCATCACCACCTACGTACCGCTGAAGCGCTGGGGCGCGGCGCCCGGACGGACCGTCGGCATCGTCGGAATGGGCGGGCTCGGCCATCTCGCGCTGAAGATCGCGCGCCATCTGGGCGCCGAGGTCGTCCAGTTCACGCGCACGCCCGACAAGGCGGACGAGGCGCGCGCGCTCGGCGCGGCCGACGTGGTGCTGTCCACGGACGAGAAGCTGATGGCCGAGCAGCGGGGACGTTTCGACCTGATCCTCGACACCGCCGGCGCCGCGCACTCGCTGGAGCCGTACCTGTCCGCGCTCGCGGTGGACGGCACGCTGTGCGTGGTGGGCATCCCGCCGGGAGACCTCACGGTCAGCCCGCTGAGTCTGATCCAGGGGGCGAAGACCCTGGCGGGCGCGGGGAGCGGCGGGACCGTCGAGACCAGGGAGATGCTCGACTTCTGCGCCGAGCACGGCATCGTCGCCGATGTGGAGATCATGCGCCCGGACCAGGTCAACGAGGCGCTCGACCGGCTGGCGCGGGGTGACGTCCGGTATCGCTTCGTCCTGGACATGACCCGGTGAACCGCCTGAGGCGACAAACCGGTTGGTTTAGCCTGGGGCCATGAAGACGGGACAGATCACCAGCGCGGGCCAGGCGTCCCGGCGGCGGTTGTTGGACGCGGCGACGGCGGAGTTCGCGGCGTACGGCATCGCGGGCGCCCGCGTCGACCGGATCTCCGCGGCGGCCAAGGTCAACAAGGCCCAGCTGTACGCGTACTTCGGCAACAAGGACAAGCTGTTCGACGCCGTCTTCGCGGAGCATCTGGACATGATCGTCGGGACGGTCCCCGTCACCGGCGACGATCTGCCCGGCTACGCGGTCCGGCTCTACGACGCGCATCTCGTCCATCCCGAGCTGGTCCGCCTGGCCACCTGGGCGCGCCTGGAACGCACCCCGACCGGGGACCTCTACCACTTCATGCCGGGGCACGACACCGAGAAGCTGCGGTCGATCACCGACGCGCAGGCGGCGGGTGCCGTGGATCCGTCGATCCCGGCGACGGAGGTGCTCGCCATGGTCACCGCCATGTCGATGGCCTGGTCACCGGCCAGCGTCATGTACACCGCGAGCAAGGACGAACCGGAGACCGATCACGCCCGCCGCCGCGCGGCGCTCGCCCTCACGGTGCGGCGCGCGTTCGCGCCGTGAGCGGCGGCCGGAAGAATCCCGCTTCGGCGACGGCGTTGGCCGGGGTCAGCTGGAAGGTGACGGTGCGTCCGCCGCCCGAGCCGTGGAGCTGCGGGGCGGTCGGGACGGGGCGGGAGCGCCGGATCAGATCGTAGGGACGGGTACTGATCAGCAGCAGTCCCCGGCTCCGCAGCACGCGGCGCATCTCGCCCAGCGTGGTCAACAGGTGTTCTTCGGTGAGGAGTTGGGGCAGCGAGTTGTCGGCGCACACGAGGCGGTGGTCCCCGGCGAGCTGATCGTGGAACCGCGCCACCGCGGTGACCGGCGACCTCTGATCCGTCAGACCGTCAGACCGTCCCGCGGGCCTGGAGGCGTTTGCGCTCCGGGGTGTAGTGCCACCAGGGGCGGGCCGGCCGGCCCTCGGCCTGGTCCACGGCCGACATCACCGTGTCGAGCAGGCACGGGTCGTGCCGTTGGCCCGCGGCGGCGGACATCCGCTCGTACAGCTCGACCGGGTCCTGGTCGGCCAGTTGCGCGACGCGGGTGATGCCGATGGTCGCGAAGTGGCCGGCGACGGCGCGGCCGACGTTGGCCAGCCGGGTGAGGTCCGTTTCCTCCTGTGCGCCGGGCGAGGTCATCGGGCTGCCTTCTTCCTGCTCGTCGTGTCGAGGGCGTCCGCCAGCAGTCCGATCTGTTCGGGCGCCCCCGAGCAGGGGAACAGCACCAGATCGTCGACCCCGGCGTCGGCCAGGCGGTCGATCTCCCGGTGCAGATGGCCGGTGTCGGTGATGACGTCGGGACGGACCTGGGGCAGGTACGCGGCGCCGTAGTAGTGCGCGATGTACGCGTCGGCGGTCTCCGCCGCGCCCGGCCCCAGGCAGAAGTACCGCTCGGCGATGATCCGTGGCCGCCCCGCGCGGCCGAGCCGCGTCCATTCGCGGCGTACGGCGGCGACGCCCTTCTCCAGGGTCTCCAGCCCGAACGACGGCGCCACCCAGCCGTCGGAGAGGGCGGCGGCCCGCGCAAAGCCTGCGGGGACGAGCCCGGCCAGGAGCAGCCCCGGGCGGCCCGGCGGCAGTGCGGGGACCGGGCCGGAGGCACCGGCGATGTCGCCCCGCCACACGTCGCGCATGGTCGCGAGGGTCGCCTCGAAGGCAGCGCCCCGGCCGGTCGTCGGTACGTCGCTGGCGGCGTAGTCCTCGGGCCAGCCGCCCATGCCGAGCCCGACGGTCAGCCGCCCGGCGGAGATCCGCTCGACGGAGTCGATCTGCTTGGCGAGGAGGACGGGGTTGGCGCGGTAGCCGGCGTTGAGGACGGTGGTCAGCAGCTCGATCCGTTCGGTGACGGCGGCTGCCGCGGCCAGCGCGACGAGCGGGTCGAGGTTGTCGTACACCAGCCGGTCGATCACGCCCAGCGAGGCGAAGCCCCGCTCCTCGCTCGAAGCCGCCCAGCGCCCGATCGACGCGTGGTCCGTGCCCGGCACGGCGGCGGGAAGTCCGATTCCGATGCGCGGTATCCGTGGCACGCCTGGTGTCGGTGGTGTGGATGGTGTGGATGGCATCACTGGTCATCCCCCTTCGGTGGGATGTTGAAGTTGATCCGGAACATGTTGTGCGGGTCGTGGCGAGCCTTGACGGCCCGCAGCCGGTCGAAGTCGGCCGGGGTGTACGCGGCGCGTACGCGGTCCGGGGCGGTGTCCTCGACGCCCGCGAAGTTGAGGCTGATCCCTCCGGTGCTCCAGCGGCCCATCCCGGCGAGCAGTTCGTCGCGCCGCCGCAGGATGTCCGGTTCGGGGGTGGCGCGCGGGAAGAGCGAGAAGGCCGCGTCGCGTCCGCCGACACAGTTGGGGATCCGCGGCGGGCCCCGCCGGTGTCCGGCGCCGTCAGCGCGACGAGGGTGTCGACGGTGCCGGCGTTCAGCTCGCCCAGCAGCACGTTGCGGTCGTAGGCGACGTACGGCGCGGACGTCGGGTCGTGGTGGATCGTGCCGGAGTCGGCGTACGGCATGTCCCGCACCGTGTCGAGCAGGGGCGCCGGACGCAGGGCGCGCATCGGCCGCACCAGACGCTCGCCGTTCGCCGGGTCGCCGCTGTAGGCGATACGGAGGTGGGTGACGCGGCGCCCGCGCACGGGCTCCGGCGCCTCGGGCAGATCGGTGTTCCGGGCGAGCAGCACCGAGGACGCCATGGTCTCGGGCAGCTGCTGGACCCATTCGGCGTACGCGTGCAGCACCTCGGCGGTGGCCTCGGCGGGGAAGTAGAGCCCGCCTCCGTACAGCCGGGCGACGGGGAACAGGTCGACCTCCGCGCCGACGACGAGGCCGAAGTTGTCCTTGCCGCCCGCCTCTCCTCGGCGGCCAGCCGTACGGCGGCAACCACGTCCTGGTCGCCGGCGGCCTCGACCACGTGGGCGGGGTGGGACTCCACGGCCCTGTTCAGCCCCCAGCCCCGGGTCTATGTCTGTGCTCATACGGACAATTTAGACAGGCCCGCCGGGCGGGGTCTTGTACGAATCGGACGCGCCCACCCCCGACGGATTCCGTCCGGCCCGCTCAGAGAATGATCATGAGCGCGAACGTCGGCACCAAGGTCACCAGGGCACTCACCGGCCAGTACAGCGAGGACCGCAGCACGGACCGCGGCGGAATCCGGCGCCGTACGGGGCGGTTGGCGAGCCACCAGAGCAGCGTGAAACCGGCGACCAGCGTGCCCCCGACCAGAAGCCACGGCAGCATGCCGTCGTTCTCCGTCGGCTCACGCCGCGTCCAGCCGGCGGCCGCGAGGGGCCAGTTCGCCGCGAAATACCAGATCAGCCAGACGGGTACGACGCCCGGGATGCCCAACAGCAGGTTCACGCCCACGGATGTCAACGGCCACTTCCACATGGGGCCCAGTATGGAAGTCGGCCGTACGGGAGCACGGGGGCGGGGGTACGGGGTTCGGGGGCGGTCAGACCCGTGTCAGGTAGGTGAAGCCCGTGTCCGGGCCCACGCAGGACTGGAGCGTGAGGTCGCCCCAGTACAGGCCGTGGGCCGGGGCGCCGCGCCCCGGGGTGAGATGGCGGGCGTAGACCCGGTAGCGGAGCAGCGCGCGCGGGGTCTCGACGGTGACCTCCGTACCGATCGGGAGCGTCGCGAGTTGACCGAAGCCGCAGAAGTCATGACCGACGACGACCGCCGTACGCATCTCGTAGCCGTTCTCGGTGCCGAGGTCCGGCCCCGTCCACTGGACGGCGTCGCGGCAGGCGTCGACCTCCTCCTGGCCGCCCCGGACGACGCGGGCCGACCAGGAACCGATCCGCAGGGTCGTACCGGTGCGGCGGGCGGTGCCGGCCGGCTCCCCCGACGGTGCGGCGGATGGCTGCGCGGTGCGGGGCTTCGGCGCGTCCGGGGCGGCGGGCGCAGAGGTCGGGGAGGTCGGGGAGCCCGGCCGCGTCGCCGTCGTGGGGACACGGGGCGGAAGTCGCGAGGACGTCGGGAGCCCGGCCGTCGTACGCGGGGACGGCGAGGTGGCGGACGGGGCGGCCTCCCGTGCCCCGGGCGCGGGAGGCGGACCGGTGCGCCGGGGCGTCTCCACGGTCGGCGGTACGGCGGCCCCCGCCACCTCCCGGTGCGCTGCTGTCGGGGTCGTGGCGCACGCGGTGAGCGCGAGGAGCAGCAGCGCGCACAGGGCCGGTACGCGCGGGCGCCCGGGTCCCGTCATCCGAAGCGGCCGTTCACATAGTCCGAGGTGCGGCTGTCCTGCGGGGAGTTGAACATGGCGTCGGTGGTCCCGTGCTCGACGATCACTCCGGGCGTGCCCTGTTCGGCGAGGAAGAACGCGCAGTTGTCGGAGACGCGGGCCGCCTGCTGCATGTTGTGCGTGACGATGACGATGGTGACCTCGTCCTTGAGGTCGGCGATGGTCTCCTCGATACGGCGGGTGGATGTGGGGTCCAGCGCGGAGCAGGGTTCGTCCATCAGCAGGACCCGGGGGCGTACCGCCAACGACCGTGCGATGCACAGGCGTTGCTGCTGGCCGCCGGAGAGCGCGCCGCCGGGCTGGCGCAGCCGGTCCTTGACCTCGCGCCACAGACCGGCCTTGGTCAGACACTCCTCGACCAGGCTGTCCTTGCCGGAGCTGCCCGCCCGGATGCCGTTCAGCTTCAGCCCGGCGAGGACGTTGTCGTACAGCGACATCGCGGGGAACGGGTTGGGCTTCTGGAACACCATGCCGATCTCGCGGCGGGCCCGGGTGATCCGGCGGCCCCGGTCGTAGATGTCGTCGCCGTCGAGCAGGACCCGGCCGGCGAGGGAGGCGGAGGGGATCAGCTCGTGCATCCGGTTGAGGATGCGCAGGAAGGTCGACTTGCCGCAGCCGGAGGGGCCGATGAGCGCGGTGACCTCCAGGGCGGGCATGGTGAGCGAGACCCGGTCCAGGACCTTGTGGTCGGCGAACCAGGCGGAGATCTCCTCGGCTTCGAGCGTCGCGGGGGACGCGGCGCCGCTGCTCGCCGAGACCGTGGGCAGGGATGTCGTGACGGCGGTCATGGTGTGGCAACTCCCGTTGTCGCGAGGCGGTTTCAGTTGTCCGGAGCGGTTCGATCATCGGAGCGGATCGCTCGTCGAAAGGGTTCGCTCGTCGGAGCGTTCAGAGCAGGTTCGGCAGGATGCGGGTGGCGGCTCCGGAGACCGCGATGCCGAGCGCGATCAGCACGGGCCCGGCGGTGATCCAGGTCTGCCAGGTCCCCCACACCCGGTGCAGCCAGACGGTGCCGAGCGCCGCGAGCAGCAGGGCCTGGGACCAGAGGAAGACCGCGAGCCAGGCCCCGTTGTCGCCGCCGAGCGCCTCCTCGGCCGGGCCGATCCAGCCGCTGCGCAGCGGCCGGGGCGGGCTGGGCTGGACCGGGGTGGTGAGCGCGGCGTCGACGCGCAGCACACCGGCGGGGGTGTACGCGGGGCCCGACGCGGTCATGAGGGTGAGCCGGCCACGGCCCTGGGCGAGCGGCGTGGGCAGCTTGTCGCCGGGGCGGCGGACACCCAGCACCTCGTACACGGCCTTGCCCTGACCGGTCGTCACCTCGATGGACGTACCGGGCGTCAGCTTGCCGAGCGCGTTGAACGGGCTGCCGTACCCCCACTGGCGGCCCATGATCACGCTGGTGCCCTCCTGGCCGGGGAGCGCGGTGTCGCGGCGGTGGCCGGGGCCCGACATGAGGACGCCGGACGTGGTGCCCTCGGCGACGACCTCGCGCAGCCCGAGGGAGGGGATGCGCAGGAGTGCGACGGGCGCGCCCATGGCGAGGGTCTTGCCGTCGAAGGTCCGCTGGCCCACCGGGGCGGTGCCACGGGCGAGTTGGTCGCGCAGCTCGTCGTACGCGGTCTGCTGGTCGCGGGCGTGCTGGAGGTGTCCGACGACGGTGAGGTTGGCGGCGAAGCCGAGCAGGACGGCGGCGAGCACGCACAGCGCCGCCCCGGCCAGCGCGAGCCCGGGACGGGCCGGGGGCGGCCGGTCGTTCCCGGAGCCGGGCCCGGAACCGGAGCCGGATCCGGGACGTGGCGCCGCTGCCGCGCCGGGCGGCGGGGGCGGTGGTGGGGGTGGTGATGGCGCGGTCAGCACGGTCGTCACGTCGGGTGCGCTCCTCGCGGACGGACAGGGACGGACAGGGACGGGAAGGAGGGTGGAACGGGAGCCGGGACCGGTGCCGGTACCGAGGCCGGGGTCGGCGGGGGGGGGGGGGGGGGGCGGGGCCCCCCCCCCCCCCCCCCCCCCCCAAATACCGCACCCCCCCCCCCCCGCCCCCCCCGGCGCCCGCGACACCAACCATGTCGGGGTGACACCCGTCGCACACGGCGGAGT